>DAOOPF010000082.1:0-15834 GCA_035388125.1 bacterium
TTCTCAAGCTGCTGCGCATGTTCGCCCCCTTCGGGCCGCTCAACACGCGCCCGGTCTTCATGAGCCGCAACCTTCAGATCCTGGGCTTCCCCACCATCGTCGGCGGCAACCATCTGAAATTCAAGGTGCGTGACGGCAGCGCCACCTTTGAAGTGATCGGTTTCAGCATGGGCCATTACCTGCCGAAGGTGCAGCAGGCCGAGCATGGCCTGGATCTGGTCTACGTCATCGAAGAGAACGAATACAATGGCCGCAAGACGATACAGCTTCGCGCCAAGGATCTGCGCTGAGCGGCTGTCATACATACCGCGAACCCGAAATGAGGAGATTGTGATGGATGCAAGAGATGAAAAAAGCAGGATCTGGATGAATGGCAGTTTCATTCCGTGGCAGGAAGCCACTATTCACGTCATGTCCCACGTCGTCCATTATGGTTCCAGCGTTTTTGAAGGGCTGCGCTGTTACGATACGCCCAAGGGGCCGATGATTTTCCGGCTGCGGGAACATATCCGCCGCCTCATCGATTCGGCCAAGATCTACCGCATGACCGTGCCCTACTCCCAGGAAGAGCTGGTTCAGGCCAGCAACGACCTCATCAAGGTGAACCAGTTCCCCTCCGCCTATCTTCGTCCGATCGTTTACCGCGGCTATCATTCGCTGGGCGTCGATCCGCGCAAATGCCCGGTCGACGTGGCCATCGGCGCCCTCAACTGGGGCAAATATCTCGGTGACGAAGCCCTCGCCCAGGGCGTTGATGTCCGCATCTCCTCCTGGCAGCGAATGGCTCCCAACACCCTGCCGGCCATGGCCAAGGCGGCCGGTAACTATATGAATTCGGCCCTGATCAAGCAGGAGGCCAACGCTGACAATTATGTCGAGGGCATCGCTCTGGATGTCAACGGCTATGTCAGCGAGGGCAGCGGCGAGAATATCTTCGTCATCCGCGACGGCATCGCCTACACACCGCCGGTCTCCGCCAGCATCCTCAGCGGCATCACCCGCGACAGCGTGATCAAGCTTTTTGCCGAGATGGCGCTGCCGGTCAAGGAGACCCTTCTGCCGCGCGAAATGCTCTATATCGCCGACGAGGTCTTTTTCACCGGCTCAGCCGCGGAGATCACCCCGATCCGCTCGATTGACCACGTTGTCATCGGCAGCGGAAAATGCGGTCCGGTGGCGGCCGAGCTGCAGAAACGCTTTTTCGACTATATTAACGGCGAGCGCGAAGACTCTTATGGCTGGAACCACTACGTCCGATAATCAAAACTACGAAGACGAAGACGTCTATCACGCCTCGGCGCCGGGCTCCCGGCGGCGAGGCCGTGAGATCGCCTTGCAAGGGCTCTATGCCATCGAACTATCCGGCGAGAGTCCGGTCAAGGTGCTGCGAGATGTCTTGAGCTTCCACGACGAGGAAAGCGTCATCCGCGATTTCGCCCGCGATATGGTGACCAAAGCGGCCGAACATCACGATGAACTCGACGGCCACATCCGCCGCCATGTCACCAACTGGGACTTTGATCGCATCGCCATCATCGACCGCATTGTGCTGCGCATGGCGATCTGCGAATTTCTCTATTTCTTCGATATCCCGCCCAAGGTCTCCATCGACGAGGCGATCGAGATGTCCAAGCTCTACAGCACCGACCAGAGCGGGCGCTTCGTCAACGGCATCCTCGATGCGGTGCTGCTTGACCTTAAAAAGAGCGGCCAACTCGTCAAGAGCGGCCGTGGACTGCAAAACGGCAACAGCAGCGAAAACCGGAAACATAACCAGCCCTTGTGACGTTTTAATATTCAGACCATACGGTTGCCGCTCGTAATCCGGGCGGCGCCTTTTTTTTACTTGTCGATGCCGCCGTTGATCCGGCCGGCCATTTTTTTGAACAGAGGAACGCTGCACATGAGTTCAATTACCGATATTTTTTCCAAACTGGTCGGCGGGACCAGCAACGAGAAGCAGGTCCGGCGCCTCAATCCGCTCGTCGACCAGGTCAACACCTTTGCGGCCGCGTATGAACAGCTCAGCGACGATGAACTGAAGGCCAAAACGCACGAGTTCAAATACCGGCTCAATACCGGCGAGACTCTTGATGACCTGCTCCCCGAGGCCTACGCCGTGGTCAAGGAGACCTGCCGCCGCCTTGTCGGCCAGAAATGGCTGATCAGGGGTCAGGAGATCACCTGGAATATGGTCCCCTACGACGTGCAGATCCTCGGCGCCATTGTCCTCCATCAGGGCAAGATCGCCGAGATGGCCACCGGTGAAGGCAAGACCCTGGTCGCCACCATGCCCCTCTATCTCAACGCCCTGACCGGCAAGGGGGCCCATCTGGTCACGGTCAACGACTATCTGGCCCAGCGCGACTGCGAATGGATGGGCCGGATCTACTCCTTTCTCGGCCTGACCGCCGCCGCCCTGCACGGCGAGATGACCCCCGAAGAGCGGCGCGACGCCTACAACGCCGATATCACCTACGGCACCAACAACGAGTTCGGTTTTGACTATCTGCGCGACAACATGGCCGCCGATGTCTGGAATGTGGTGCAGCGCAAACTCAACTATGCCATCGTCGACGAAGTCGACAGCGTCCTTATCGACGAATCCCGCACCCCGCTGATCATCTCCGGTTCGGTCGGGGCGCCCCGTAATATCTATTACGAACTCAGGCCGATTGTCGCCAACCTCTACAAGCGGCAGATGGATCTGATCGCGGAGCTGCTGCGCAAGGGCAAGGAGCTGCTGGAGAACGACCAGGATGAAGCGGGTATGGCCCTGCTGCGCGTCCAGCGCGGCGATCCCAAGAACAGCCAGCTTCTCGAACTGCTCACCTCCGAATTCTGGGTCAAGAAGCTGATCGAGGGGATTCAGGGGCAGTACGAGATCAACAAGGAGATGGCGGTCGTCGATGCGGAGCTCTATTACACCATCGACGAAAAGAGCCATGTTGTCGACATCACCGAGAAGGGGCGCATCTTTCTTTCAGGCGGCCGCGACCAGGACATCGTGCCCAAGATCGGCGCGCTCGACGCCCTCGACGAGGAACTGGGCAAGCTGGCACAGCAGAAAAATCTCCAGCGCTACTTCTCGGTCGATCCCGTCAGCGGCCTCTGCAACGGCATCTTCCTCACCGGCCAGGTCGCCCTGACCGGCGCCGGCCGTCCGCTGGATGCGGCCGCGGAGGCCGGGGCTGAAAAGCTCACCGGCCGCATCGCCGCCCTGGCCCAGTCCGCGGCAGAGCTCGCCCAGCAGCAGAAAGTGGACAAGGCGGCCGCCTGGCGGCAGCTCTACCTCTATTCCAAAAAGGCTGAACGCCTGGCCATCGGCCTCACCGACAAGGGCAAGGCCCTGCTGGGCGATGGGGAGACCGATCCGGCTTTCAGGGAGCTGCTCTCCGCTTACGACCGGCTCCTGAACCAGCTCGAACCCGAAAACGCCGAAGACCGTCTCGAAGTGGATCGCTGCCGCGAATTCGCCGGCCAGCTCTTTGAACTGGATAAAAACAGCAACGCACCCGTCGCCCTGCGCCCGGAAGGGCTGGTCGCCCTGCTCGCTCTGCATCTGCAGGGAGTGCCCCGGGGCGCCTCTTTCATCGTCAAAATGGACGCACTGCTGCGGGGCGCTGATCCCCTCGACGCCAAACGGCAGGAATATTTTGAATTTTCCGACAAGGGGGGCATCCCCCGCCATATCGCGGAAAAGGGGCGCATCGCCCTGCTCGGCGGCAATCCCGATCTCTACATACTTCCCGACCGCACCATCGTCGAGGAGCGCGACCGGCACATTCAGGAACTGCTCGACCGCACCCTGAACCAGAATACCTTCGACTATACCGAGCGCGTCCTCGCCATCGAGGCCCTCGAGAACGACCTCGCCCAGATCTGCGCGCTCAACGATCCGGGCCATCTCTTCATCACCCCGGGGGAGGAGGGGAGCCGCTTTCAGTTCACCCCCGCGGGGGCAGCCCTTGTGGCCGATTATGCCGGCCAGACCAGAGGGCTGGTCACCGCCTTCGATCACGATTTGCGCGCCGAAAAACAGCAGTCCGGCACCCTCTTTGCGCCGGACGGCAAGGGCGGCTATGCTGGTCTCGCGCCAGCCGAGCGCGACCGGCTGCTTGGCGCTTCCTATGAGGAGATGCGCACCCGCATCGAGGAGTGGCGCGGGCGGCAGACAGCCGGCAGCACTCCCGTCGCCCTGCGACGGGATCTCGATGCCTTCCTGGGCGGGTTTTTCCCCGCAGCCGACGCCGACGAAGCGGGCAGCCTCTCCCGCCGCTTCGAAGAGGTGGAACGGCTCGACCGCACCCTGCAGATGGTCTTCGCCTGGTACAGCCGCGAGGATCTCAGCGACAGCGAACGGCTGCGCCACCTGCACCGCACCTTCGAATTCGATCCGCTCATCATCAAAGCCCGGCCCCTTGCGGAGATGCAGCTCACCGGACTCTCCGAGTCCGGTCTGCGGCTCCTGCCCGGCGCCGCCGAGGCGCGCGGCCAGGTCAGCGACCGCCTTCTCCATTTCGCTGCCGACCGCGACATCGAACAGCAGAACCTCTTCGAGCTCGACGCGCAGGGGCTGCCCACCGCCCTGAAAAAAACGGCGCGGCCCATGCTGCTCGATGGCCTGCCCTTTTTCAGCTTTTCCGAGGAACTGGCCAGGTTCCGCGAAGAGGTGCTCTTCCTCGCCGCCAAAAAGGTCAACAGCCAGCAGGAGTACGACAGCCTTCTGGCCAAAGAGAAGGCCCACCTGCGCGGCAAGCAGATCCAGCTCGATGAGCGCGAGATGAACGAGCTGATCTTCAAGGCGCACGCCCCCCACGAGACCCTCACTTCGGAGGAGATTGAACAGTGGTGCCGCCTCCATTTTGAGCGCAAGCCCCGGCGTCTGCTCGAGGAGCAGCGCGACAGCCTCTGGCAGGACTATACCGCCATCGAGGAGCGCGTGCAAAACATCTCGCAGCTCCTGCGCGCCTATACCCTCTATCAGCGCGATGTCGACTATGTGGTCAAGACCCTCGATGATGCCGATCTGCGCGGACGCATCTCCGGGCGCAAGGGCGCCCGGGCGGTGATGATCGTCGACCAGTTTACCGGCCGCCTCATGCCCGGCCGCCGCTACAGCGACGGCCTCCATGAAGCCCTCGAGGCCAAGGAGGGGGTGGAGGTCCAGTCCGAGTCCCAGACCCTGGCCACCATCACCATCCAGAACTTTTTCCGCCTCTACGACAAGCTCTCCGGCATGACCGGTACAGCGGAAACCGAGTCCCAGGAGTTCTTCAGCACCTACAAACTCGAGGTGGTGGTCATTCCCACCAACCGTCCGGTCGTCCGCGATGACGAGAACGACGTCATTTACCGGACGCGCAAGGAAAAGTACTCCGCCATCGTCGAAGAGGCCATCGCCATGCACGAGGAGGGGCGCTCCGTCCTGGTCGGCACTATCTCGGTCGAGGTCTCTCAGCTGCTCAGCGACATGCTCACCCAGCGGGGCGTGCCCATCGCCAACTGGCTCAAGAAGGGGGATGTCAGCCAGGAACTGGAGTCGGGCCGCTTCCACACCGTGCTCAACGCCAAGTTCCATCGCCAGGAGGCGGAGATCGTCGCCAAAGCGGGCTTGCCCGGCAGCATCACCATCGCCACCAACATGGCGGGGCGCGGCACCGACATCAAGCTCCATCCCGAAGTGGCCCATCGCGGCGGCCTCCACATCATCGGCTCCGAAAAGCACGAGGCGCGGCGCATCGACCGCCAGCTGCGCGGCCGCTCCGGCCGCCAGGGCGATCCCGGCTCCTCCCGCTTCTATCTCTCCCTCGAGGACGACCTGATGCGCCTCTTCGGCTCCGACCGCATCACCAATATGATGAGCCGCCTCGGACCTATGGAGGAGGGAGAGCGGATCGAACACCCGCTCATCACCCGCTCCATTGAACGGGCGCAGAAAAAGGTCGAGGAGCGCAACTTTGAGATCCGCAAGCACCTCCTCGACTATGACAACGTGCTCAACGATCAGCGCAAGATCATCTACAAACGCCGCCAGAACCTCCTCGGCTTCGCCGGAGCGGAGGATTTTGTCGAATCCAAGGCCAAGCGCTACTTCAATGAAGAGGACGACCGTGGTGAATGGGACCTGGCCGGCCTGGTCGTTAACCTGCGCGACTTTTTCAAGTCGGACCTTCCCTTCGATGCCGACGACCTGGAACGGCTCAAGCATGAAGAGATCAAGACCACGGTGCGCGAGTGGGTGGCCGAGCGGATCGAGGAAGATACCCTGCAGCGCCAGCTCCAGATCCGTCACCGTCTTTTCGGCTATGCCCCCTTTGCGCGCATCCTGGAAGAGCTGGTGCACCTCAAGATCAGGCTCCACAACGCCGGTTCCCGGGATCTCTCGCGCTGGAACATGGGCGGGATCCGCTATGAGCTCGAGCGTATCTTTGGCGAGTCGCCGGAGTGGCTCGAGGAGAAGAGCCGCGGTGAGGAGGCGGCCGCACTGGAAAAGCGCATCGTCGCCTGGGCCATGGAGCTCTACCGCACCCGCTTCGATGCCGACCATGCCGGCTACGATCTCGCTCTCCTGGCCAAACTCCCGGCCGACGAGATGGTCAAGGCCTACATCCACGCTCTGATGAGTTTTCATCTCAATGAAAAGCTGCCCCAGATCAACTGGACACCCGAGGAGCTGCTCGCCGACCTTGAACGGGTTTTCGAGGAACGGCCGCAGCTGGGCGTGAACGAGATCAAGACCATCCAGCGCGGGCGTGTCGCCGCAATGGTGCGGAGCTGGGCGCTCGAACGGATCGGCCGCATCGACAGCGAGACCCTGCGCCATCGCATCATCGGCTATTTTTCATCCGCGCTCTTCATCGACTCCTTCGCCGACTATCTGCTTGAGGAGATGGGCGAGCCGCAGGAGAAGGAGTTGAACGGGCGCCAGCGGGGTTTGATCACCGAATACTTTGGTCCTGAAGCCCTCTTCACCGGCAGCGCGGAAAACCGCCCCGACCTCGCCTTGGCGGTGAGCCGCCAGCTGCAGATCCACTTCCGCCAGCGTCTGCAGGAGGGGCGGGAGGGTTATCTCCAGGCCATGCTCACCCATGCCTCGATGGATGAGATTCTGACCGCGGCTATCCTCGCCATGATCAAATCGATCGCCGCGGGCGAGGGCACGGCCGAGAACAAGCAGAAACTGCTCAGCGCGCGGATGGAGTTCATTCTGCAGCAGCGTCCGCCCAAGCCGCTTCCCGATACCGGCGATGAAGGCCTGATCGCCTCCTATGCCGAGGATATCGTCGCCTGGGCCCTGAAGTGGTACGCCACCTATGCGGAGCGCCAGGAGCGGCTGCATCAGGAAACCCTGAGCTCGGAGATCGTGCGTGACTCGGTGCTGACGATGATTCAGGATACGGTTTATACCATGATCAGCACTCTGCTCTCGGGCGACAGCGGGCTGGACGCCGCGGCGATCCGCCGTCTCGAATCGGATTGCCGTCTGGTCTTCCGTCAGGCCCCGCGCCTGTCGGACGACTCGGCGGAAGGATTTGATCCCAATACCGTTATGGACCAGGTGACGCGCTGGGCGGTGGCCCTCTATAAAAAGCGGATCGCCGAGCTGGGGAGCGAACGCGCCACCCGCTACGAGCGCTATTTCGTCCTCGAAAAGATCGACGATAACTGGCGTCAGCACCTCAACGCCACCGATGAACTGCGCGAGGGCATCGGCCTGCGCGGCTACGGCCAGAAGGACCCGCTGCTCGAGTACAAGCGCGAGGCCTTTGAGCTTTTCGTCAAGATGAATGAGCGGGTCAACCGCGATGTCACCTCCACGCTTTTCAAGGTCTTCGATGTCGGGGGCGAGGTCGAGGAGCGGCAGCTGCGCCGTATGGAGCCCCGGAACTACAGCACCACCCATTCGCAGGTGGAGAGTTTCAAGCAGGCGGCCGCAGCGCCGCGCCAGCAGGGGGAGGGGATGGCGGCCCCCGCTCAGGCCCCGGCCAAGGCGACGCCTGTGGTCAAGTCGGTTCATGTCGGGCGCAACGATCCCTGCCCCTGCGGAAGCGGCAAGAAATACAAGAACTGCTGCGGCAGGAACTGAGCGGCAACTGCCGGAGAATCGTGCGACAGAAAGGCGGAAGCGGAGTCGGAAAGGGCTTGCTTTTGCAAATTTATTTCTTATATTGAATTGGGAGGCCGGTTCAGCCGAACCCGGATTGTTGAATGGAGCACTGGATGAATAAAAGACTGCTTGAGATTATTGCTTATGCCATGAAGGAAATTAGAGATAATTCTATCGAAAATATAGATTTGCAATTTATAATGGATGTTTTGCTCGAGCGCGGTTTTTCACAGGATGAGATCTCCAGTGCAATGGCCTGGCTGGTCCATCATGGTGAAACCATCGATCGTCTCATCAAGAAGCAGAATGACGGCGTGCCGCGGCCGGTGTGGCGCCAGCTGAATGAAACCGAGCGCCAATCGATCTCACCGGAGGCCTACAGCTATCTTTTTCACCTGCGCGAGATGGAGCTCCTGAACGATGATGATATGGAGACGATCATCGAGCGCGCAGTGAATATCAAATTGCCTTCTCTTGACGTCGAGGATATGCAGGATTTGATCGCGATTGTGGTTCTCGATTTTGAGAACAGTGCATCCGAGGGATATTTCCAATATACGGCCAACCACCTGCCCAACTGACCGGCGGCACGGTCGCGACTGCGGCCGGTCCGGCAAGGTGGTGCCTGGGTGGCCTCGCGGCGGCGGGAGCGGGATCCCGCGCCGAAGAGCAGACGGGTAAATCTGGGCTCTACATGGCGATCTCATCACCTGATACCCTTCATTTCTGGATCCAACGCTTTGCTCTCTCCCTGGAAGTCGAACGAAATTGTTCCCTCCATACGCGTCAAGGCTATTTGCGGGATCTCGGCCAGCTGGAGGCCTATCTGGCCGAACGTTTTCGCCGTGAGACCCCGTCTGTTGAGGATCTGAGCCGCTCCTCGGTGCGAGGCTTCCTCTCCCATCTTTTAAGACAGGGCTATGCGCCCCGCTCGATCGCGCGCAAGCAGGCCACCCTGCGCTCCTTCGCCCGTTTTCTGGTGCGGGAGTCGGCACTGACCGTCAATCCCCTCCTCGCCATCCATTCCCCCCGGCTGCCCAAACGGCTGCCCGATTTCCTCACCCGCGAGGAGGTTCAGCAGCTCCTGCGTCTGCCGGAGGACAAGGGATTTGCCGGGCTGCGCGACCGCGCGATCCTGCAGCTCTTTTATGCAACCGGCGTCAGAATCAGTGAGGCGGCAGGGCTTAAAACCGGCGACCTGCAGCTCTGGGAAGGCACGCTGCGCGTGCATGGCAAACGCGACAAGACGCGTCTGCTGCCCCTGGGACGCCACATGACGCAAACCCTGCAAGAGTATCTCCGGCTGCGCGAGCCCGTCGCCGCTCTCAATCCGAATTCAGCCGATTTTCTTCTGCTCACCGACGAGGGCAAATCCTATACCCGGCAGCAGCTGGCGTGTCTCATCCGCGGCTATATGCTGCGCATCGCTGACAAGCGCAAGGCCCATCCGCATGCCCTGCGCCACACCTTCGCCACTCATCTCCTGGACGAGGGTGCGGACATCCTCTCGGTGAAGGAGCTGCTCGGGCATGCCAGCCTTTCAACCACCCAGGTCTATACTCATCTCTCCGCGGAGCATCTTCGCCGCGTCTACCGGCAGGCCCATCCGCGCGCGGAGGAGGAGTAGTACAGCGCACGCCGGAGTCACAACCCGGCGCGCGCACAGCCAGAAGGAGGTGCATGCGAGCTTCCAGCTTCCTTAGCAGGCGTCCCTGTCCACAGCACTCTTCGAAAGGAGGTCTACCATGCGTATTACGTTCACGGCCCGTCACTTTAAACCTTCAGAAAGGCTCAAGGAACACGCAACAACGCAGGCGGAAAAGCTGAAGAAATTCAGCGACGGGATTCTTGACATAGAGATAATTTTGGACTATATTAAGCAGGTGCAGAAGGCGGAACTCGTCGCCAAGGTCTACGGCACCCGCCTGACTGTGGTTGAAGAGAGTGGTGATATGTACAAATCGATCGATCTGGCGATGGAGAAGATGGAGCGGCAGCTGATGAAGCACAAGGACAAGCTGCGTGAATTCACCAACGAACGGATCGCGGAAAACGTGGAAAACGTGGAAAAACTTGAATCCTGAGCGAACGGCCGGGGCCCCGCATGGGCCCCGGCCGTCTTTTCGCAGGAGAGATCCATCCCATGACTGAACAGATCGAAAAACCCTTTATTACGGTCGAAGAGCTTTACCAGAAGAGCCAGAAACGGGTTGCACTCAGCATCCTCAACAATACGGCCAGTTTCTCCCGCAAGATCCAGGAGCGGGAGCTGAACCGTCCCGGACTGGCTTTGAGCGGCTTTGTCGATGTCTTCACCTTCTGGCGTGTCCAGATCATGGGCAATACCGAGATCGGCTACCTCAACACCCTGCCCCCGGCTGAACGGCGGCGCTCCATCGAGACCGTCCTCAGCTTTGAGCTGCCCTGTGTGATCATCACCAACAACCATCCGCCCCCCGGCGAACTCATCGAGGTCGCCGATAGTAAAGGCATCACCCTTTTCTCCACGCCGCTCGACACCACGACCGTGACCCACCACCTCAGCGAGTACCTGGAGACGGTTTTCGCCGAAAAGACCATCATGCACGGCGCGCTGGTCGATGTCTACGGCGTCGGCCTGCTCATCACCGGTGAGCCCGCGGTCGGCAAAAGCGAGCTGGCGCTCGATCTCATCGAACGCGGCCATCAGCTGGTCGCTGACGATGTCGTCCAGATCACCCGCCTCGGTATGAACCGCCTTGAGGGCGCCCCGACCGGCAGGATCAAACACTATATGGAGATCCGCGGATTGGGCATCATCAATATTCGCAGCATGTTCGGTATCAGAGCGATCCGGGGTAAAAAGGTGATCTCCGTCGTCGTCCATCTTGAAAAGTTCAGCCAGGACCGCGACTATGAGCGGATCGGCATCGATGGCAAATACCGGGATATCCTCGGCGTGCAGGTCCCGCTCGTCGAACTGCCGATTCTGCCGGGCAAGAATATCACCGTCATCGCCGAGGTGATCGCGACCAACCAAAAGATGCGCGATCTCGGCGAGAACTCGGCCGAGGATTTCAACAACAGACTTATCAAGGACATGACGAATCAGGATAACTGACATCTTCGCCGCCTGCCCGCGGCTGCCATTAATTCGAGGAATTTGATGAAACATGCCATCCTGCTCACCCACGGCCCGATCGGGGAGGCGCTGATCGAAGCCGTGCGCGGCATTATGGGGCTTGATGAGGGGCTGCACGCCCTCGCCGTAACCGACATGTCGATTGCAGAAATCACCTCACGATTGAAAGCCCTCGTCTCCGGCCCGGATGAACGGCAGGACGGCGTCCTCATCCTGGCCAGCCTGCGCGGCGGCAGCTGCTGGAATGTAGCCGTCAGTATCGCCAGCGATTACAAACACGTCCGGGTCCTTTCCGGCGTCAACCTGCCCATGGTGCTCTCTTTCATCACCAAGCGGGAGAGCCTGAGCCTGGATGACCTGGCCGCCGAGGTGCAGCACGATGCTGCACGCGGCATCTGCCTGCTCGACCCGGGCTCGGGGTGTTGAGAAGAGAACTTTCAGAGAAAATAGCGGCAAGCGGAATCAAGGAGAGAGAGCGATATGCCACTAGTGCAAGTGAGAATTGATGACCGGTTGATTCATGGACAGGTGGTGGTAGGGTGGCGTCATGTGCTTGACCCGCAGCGGATCATGCTCTGCAGCGATGAAGTGGCCAATTCGGATTGGCAAAAGACGATCTATATGTCCGCGGTGACCAACGACATCGCCGCCTCCGTGCTCACCCTGCAGGAGACGATTGAGGAGCTGGGCGGCGGCATGCTGGAGAGGGAACGGATACTGCTGCTGGTCGATTCGCCCAAGCGGCTGGTGCAGCTGGTGGAGGCGGGGGTGCCCATCACCGAGGTCAATGTCGGCGGCATGCATTTTCGCGCCGGCAAGAACCAGATCGCGCCCTTCATCTTTGTCGATGAGGAGGATATCAGCAATTTCCGCATCCTCTATGACAAAGGCATCAAGCTGGAAGGACGGGATGTGCCGACGCGGACGCCGATCGATATCGCCCGGGCTCTCCGCTTTGAGCCGATCTGAAGATGTGTAGTTTTTGCACAGAAGGGTGGTATGGTGTTGCAAAATACACACAAATGCAGCCGGCGGCTCGCCGGCAATGGCGATGCAAATCTAATTAAAACAATGAAATAAAGATAACGGCCATTTGTGGCGCAGTAATTGCTATTACAGTTATGCCGAGGGAGACATTAAGCCCGATCGGGGGGAAAGCCGTTGTTGCTTGTCAGCGACAACGGCTTTATTTTTGCCCCAACCGCATTTCCCTCCGCCGGCTGCTACTCCGGGCGGAGCGCACTCAAGAGAGTGCCGTTGGCATAGCCGACCGTACAGCCAATGAAGACGTACCAGGGCCAGGCGATATGCGGCGAACCGACGAAAGCGATGAGCAGCAGCATGAAGAGGCTCCAGATGACCACAAAGAGCCGCCCCGACCGGCTTTGCAGCCGCAGATAGAGCCACCCCCCCGCCGCGATGGCGAGCAGCGCCGGCACCCACAATCCCGCCCCCTTTTGTCCGATGATCCAGATCATGAAAAAGATCGCGCTCCACATCGCCAGCAGCCCCTCATCCTCCCTGGCCCTGGCATTGGTGATGCCGAGGAAGAAGGTGCCGAGCAGCCCGCCGTAGGTGAAGGAGGCGATGGCGAGACCCAGTTCGACGACAGGGCTTTTGTTGTCGGTGAACATCAGGGCGCTGAAGACAAAGATCACGCCCCACATGACCGTGAAGAGGCGCGAAGTCATGAGATCCTGTTTGGGACTTTTGTTCTTCCCCCATCTCGGTTTGTAGAGGTCGAGCATGGTGGAGGAAGCCAGCGAGTTGAGTGAGCCGCTCAGGTTGCCCATGGCGGCGGCGAATACACCCGCGATGATGATGCCGGAGACCCCGTTCGGCAGCCCTTCGACTATGAAACGCGGCAGCACTTCATCCGAGCGCATCGCCGCACCCTGGTAATAGGCGTAAAGGGCGAGGCCGAGCACCAGAAAAAGAGCGAACTGGATGATAACGACAAAGCCGCTGCCGATGAGGGCTTTTTGACTCGCGCGGGCGTTCCGGCAGGTTAGCAGCCGCTGAACGATCAGCTGGTCGGTGCCATGCGAAGCCATCGAGAGAAAGGCCCCGCCGAGCAGGCCGGAGACCAGGGTATAGTTGATGGTGAAGAACTCTTTCAGGGAGCGGTCGAATCCCAGCTCGATGATGTCGAATTTGTTGCCGGGTGCGGCCGCTGCGACCACGCTTTGCCACCCCAGCGGCAGCTTGTCGAGGATCACCGCCAGGGCGAGGAGGGCGCCGGTGATATAGACCGTCCATTGGAGCACGTCCAGCCAGACCACGGCCCGGATGCCGCCGATGAAGGTGTAGACGATGGTGACCATGGCGATGACGATGATGCTGGTGCTGTAATCCCAGCCCGTAATCACATGCAGAGGGATGGAGGCGGCGAAGAGGCGGACGCCGTCGGCGAGCAGGCGTGTAAGCTGGAAGACGATCGAGGAAAAGCTGCGCATGCGCGAACCGAAGCGGTTGCCGAGCAGGTGGTAGGCGGTCTGTATCTCCCCGCGGTAGTAGCGGGGGAGAAGCACAAAGGAGATGACAATGCGGCCGAGCAGATAGCCGGCCGCGATCTGGAGAAAGTTGAGGTTGGTGAGGTAGGCCAGCCCGGGGATGCTGATGAAGGTCAGCACACTGGTCTCCGTGGCGACCACCGAGATGCAGATGGCCAGCCAGGGCAGGTCGCGGCCGCCGAGAAAATAGTCGGTGGTGCTGCTCTGCTTTTTGCCGAACCATGCGCCCAGGGCTGTGACCCCGGCGAGATAGGCGAAGACGATAGCGAAATCGAGGGGCGAAAAGTTCATGATCCGGTCCTTTTCCGGGAAGGTTTAATTTCTTTAATTTATGAAAATCCGACTCAATTGCAAGGGAAAATTGCCCCGCTGCCCGCGGCGGGCGGGACGGCAGCGGAGCGGCCCAAGTCAAGAATTTTCTTGCTTCTCAGGGCCAGAGTAATTATATTTCAAATTATTTAAAGGAGTTATGAGGGCATGGCATGAAGAATCCCTATAAAAGGAACGACGTTTTCACCTGCCATTACGCCCGTCATGCCGCCTTTGCCAACCGGGTCTCCGCGTGGCATGTGCTGGTGGCGAAAAAGTGCTATCCCCAGGGCTGTCTCGAGTTCAAGTGGTCCTGCGCCCTGCTCAACAAGGGCAAGCGCTGCAGCCGCGGTTTCAGCCGCATGGGCCGGCTCTGCCCCGGCTGTGCCCACTACCGCGACGAAAAGGTCCATTACCAGCCGAGCATCACCCTGTCGCCCGCCGAGTACGCCCTCTTTCAGCAGGAGCTGGCCGCTTTCGACGAGTGGGTGGAGGAGAACCAGGGCAGGGAGAGAGATATCGCCTTCCGCATCGATTCTCTCAAACCGCGCTTCCACAAGCAGATCGATGCCCATGGCGCCCGGCTGCGCCTTGAGGGTTATCTCCTCATCGCCCGCGAGGGTTTCATCGGTCTGGACGCCTTTGACGACTATTTCTACGCGGTCATCTCTCCGCAGCAGCAGGAGCGTCTCGCTCTCGCCCCCGGCGACGAGCTGGATGCCCGCGGCGTTTTTGCCCTCGATCAGGGCCGACTGCTCTTCCCTCGTCTGCACGCTGTCGAGGTGCGGTCGCGTTCTGGAGCCGCCACCTGGCATAACAGCAGCGCCCTGGTGGCGAAGCAGAGCGCCCGCCCGCTGCCGAGGCAGCCGGAAAAGTGCCTCCATTGCCCGCAGGGCGCCCTCGTCGATGTGACCGAGCACAGCAACGGTCAGGAACGCCGCCGTCGCGAGCTGATCTGCCTGGAGGGGCTGGAGGGCGGCGAAGAGTGTTATTTTCAGGCCATGCAGCAGATCGCTGCTGAGCCGGCCGGGTGTGCTACCCGGCCCAGGACGAAGTATTAACGGAAAAAGAGAACAGGATCTTATGGCAAAAGAAATCACCACGCGCGCAGCCGATTATTCACAGTGGTATCTCGATGTCGTGGCTGCCGCCGATCTGGCGGAGCACGCCGCCGTCAAGGGTTGCATGGTCATCAAACCCACGGGATATGCCATCTGGGAGATGATCCAGGGACAGTTGGACAAAATGTTCAAGGCCACCGGCCATGTCAACGCCTATTTCCCGCTTTTCATCCCCGAGAGCTTTATGAAGAAGGAGGCCGAGCACGTTGAGGGTTTTGCGCCCGAGTGCGCGGTGGTCACCCACGGCGGCGGCAAAAAGCTGGACGAGCCCCTGGTGGTGCGTCCCACCTCGGAGACCATCATCTGGTCCGCCTACAAGAACTGGATCCAGAGCTACCGCGATCTGCCCATTCTCATCAATCAGTGGGCCAATGTGGTGCGCTGGGAGATGCGCACCCGTCTTTTTCTGCGCACCACCGAGTTTCTCTGGCAGGAGGGCCATACCGCTCATGCCACCGCTGAGGAGGCGGAGGAGGAGACTCTGAAGATCCTCGATGTCTATCGCCGTTTCGCCGAAGAGTATATGGCGGCCCCGGTCTTTTACGGGGTCAAGACCGAATCGCAGCGTTTTGCCGGCGCCGTGCGCACCTACTGCATCGAGGCGATGATGCAGGACCGCAAGGCCCTCCAGGCGGGCACCTCGCACAACCTCGGCCAGAA
>DAOOPF010000083.1:0-15826 GCA_035388125.1 bacterium
CCGCCTGGCGGGCAATGGCACCCGTGTGCTCAAGTCCGGCACCACGGACAGCCTGATCTTCACCGGCATCGTCCCCGTCGACACCAGCGGCCTCTTCCCCGTCACCGCACGGGTGGCCGCCCTGGACCTCAACAGCGGCCGGCCCGCCAGCGCCGTACCGCCGCAGACGGCTTCGCTCCAGGTGCAGAATCCCCCCAGCCTGGCGGCCATGACCAATTCCCTGCAGCCCGCCTATGTTTCGGGAGGGACGGTCTATCAGTTCCAGATCAATGTGGTCAACAATGGCGGCTCGACGCTGCTTTTGGACCCTGCGCAGACGGTCTTTTCGATCGTGGACAGCACGACCGGCCTGGCGCTCTATTCCTCTCTGCTTGATGCCTCCTTTGGCTCTTCCCTGCCCGGATCGATGAGCACGCGCACACTCTATTTTCATTTCAAGGATCTTCCGGCAGGGATCGCCCCGGGACGCTATCCCACCCGTCTGGTCCTTTCCGGTACTGAAAACCGGAACGTTTTCAGCCAAACGCTGGAGCTCACCAATAACCGGGTGACGGTGGCGAGCCCGCGCGAAGTCATGATCACCTCTCTGCGCAGCGAATCGGCCACGGTCACGACCGGGCAGTCCCAGCCCTGGTATATCGCCCTGGAGGTGACCAACAACGGCAGCAGCACTCTGCATCTCGACCAGTCCAGCATCGCCTTTTACCGCAACAGCGTGGAGGTCTCTTCCTCCTTCGCTGTGGTGGTGCCGGACACTTTCACCACCGGATCGGCGGAGATCCCCGGCAACAGCGCCCGGGTCATCCGTTACCGGGTTGATGCGGTCGATGCCGAGCTCGAGCCGGGCCAGATCATCATCACCGGCCATATCTGGCTCACGGACGTGGCCCAGGCCTATCGCCGTTTTGATGAGCAGACCGATCAGGGCAATTCCGGCTACGTCACCCTGCAATCCCCGGCCGAACCCCTGCTGGTCTCCTTCGCGCCGAGCCAGACGTCGGTGACCCGGGGTCAGCAGGAGCCCTGGACAATTTCCGCGCGAGTGCTGAACCGGGGCGGGAGCCTGCTCGCGTTCGATCCCGCCGGGGTGGAGCTCCATTTCAGCGCGGGCGACAGCCATTTCGTCTTTCAGCAGCCCCGTCATTTTCTCGGCAGCGGCGACACGCTTCTTCTTCCGGGTGCCGAAGATACCCTGCGCTGGATTGTGGATGGGGTTTCGGCGGCGGCGAGCCTGCCCGGCGTTGTGCGGGTGGATGGCACCATCCCGCTGACCGAAATCAACAGCGGCCGGCTCTCCCTGCTTCAGACCTCGGTCAGCAATGCGGGCTTTGACATCACCGTGCAGGATTCCGCTGTCGCCCGGCTGGCCGGGTTCAGAGTGGTGGTACCGCAGGACTCTTTGGTCAACGCCGGACAGAGTTTTTACGTCCAGGCCTGCGTGAAAAGCCTCGCCAGCCGGGACGGACTGCAAAGTGTGCGCCTGCGCTTTGCCGCCGACGGCTATCTCTCTTTCCCCGAAAGCAACGAGACCGTGCTGGGTCCCATCCCTGCCGGCGACAGCCTCTGGACTTTGCCCGGGATTCTCGTCAAGGCCGATACAACCGCAGGTATTGATCCAACCCTTTTTGCGCGCATTCTTTCCGCCACGGCGGCCAATACCGGCCAGCCGACCCTGATCCAGCCCGCCCGCACTGAAGGGGATTCCTCCAAAACCATCCACATCCAGAAGCCGGGAGCCCTGGCGGTGACGCGGATCTTTACCTCCCAGGACACCATTCCTTCCGGTTACAGTCTGGACTGGGCCATCCAGGTGGATGTGACCAACCCCTATGAGGGGATTCTTCTGCTCGATCCGCCCAAAGCGGCTGATATCTCGATCAAACAGGGGTTTGTCATCCGGGCCCCGGAGCTTACCCCGGCCGATCGAATGCTCTCTCCGGGAGACACCCTCCGCGTCGTCTATGAGGTCATCGCCTCCAGCTCAGGCAGCGGACGGCTGCCGATCACGGCGCGGCTGACCGCCAGAGATGTCAATGACACCCTGCGGGTGGTCTCCACTTCGGCGGCGACCTCGATCTTTGTCTCCACCAGTGCGCGCGTGCGCATCGTCCGGACCGCGGTCAACGCCGACTCCAATTTTGTCGATGGCGAAGGGATCGGGCATATCAATACCCGCCAAACCTTTTATGTCGACGTCGATATTGAAAACAGCGGGGGACAACCACTCAGAACCATTTATGTCCGGCTTTTCGGAGTCCAATCCCCCATCGCCGCACCCCTCCAGTTCATCGAGAATTTAAGCGCCTTTGAGGGCCCCCGCCGCCTGAGATTCACCGTGCAGGCGGACAGTGTCGAGAACCTGGCCGGCGAACTATTCACCGCCGAGATCACCCAGGCCGCGGGTGAAGATGGCTCCACTGCTTTCATCGCCCCCGCCACGGACGCTCAGGCGACAATCCGGATTTACCATCCGGCGGTGCTGCGCCTGATCAGCACTTCAGCCTTGACTCCAAATATTGAGAAGATCGTCAGTTACGGGCAAGCCTTCCCCGTTGAGGTTGTTGTGCAAAATCTGGGCTCCGAGCCGGTCAGCGGCGTGACGCTGACGATGAGAGCCGATCCGGCGGAGCGGGCAGGCGTCGCAGCTACTCCTCTGCTTCTCGCCAAAACCCTTGCTGCGGGCGATACCGGCAAGGTTGTTTTTACCGCCACTGCGGCCAGCCAGAGCGGAGAGGTGCTGCTGATTTCGGATGTTATTGCATCGGCCGGTCAGAACACGCGGCTGTCTGTTCCCCTGCAGCGCAGCGGGCAGGACTCCTCCACGCTGGTGACGATTGAATCTGGCGCGCAGCTGAGTATTCTGTCGGTGCGGGTGGATCCCGCCGCGGTCTCGGCCGGCGACGCGCAAAACGATACCCGCCTCTATGTCAAGGTCGCCAACACCGGCGCTGCGGATCTGCGTTTTCTCGATATCTCGCCGGATAATGTCCGCTTCATCACCAACGGCATATGGGATGAAGAGTACCGGGTCAATGCCCCCGCCAAGCTGATGGGTTCAGACAGCCTGGTCCTGAGAGGCCAGTCACAGGATTCGCTGCTCTATATCGTCACCCGGATCGGGGACATCGCCGGAGATGCTCAAGTGCGGGTGCAGCTCAAGGCGATGGATTTGAACAAGAGTATTTCGGCGGCGAACCAGATCAGCGCCACCGGGAGCACCTCCCTGGAAGTGACGAGCACCTCCTGGGTGCGCATCAATCAGACCCTGGTGAGTTCCGCCAGCGCCTACGACGATCAAAATGTGCCCCTGGTCAATCGCGGCCGCCAGTTCATCCTGGCGGTGGAAGCGGAGACCAGTGAACTCTCCGGTGTGGATTCGGTCTGGGTCCGTCTTACGACGGAGGGCAATTCCAGCATCGTCCAGCCCCTGTTGGTCATTCCGACCATAAACAAGGGTGGCACCGGGCGAGCCGAGTTTACTGTCATCTCTGATGACAGCTGGGATGCCGCGTTGGGCGAGATGCGCGAGACTTTCAGCGCCCAGATCCTCTCCGCCAAAGCCGTAGGATCCTCCCTGGCTGCGCAGGTACGTCAGCCGGTGCGGACGGTGGATGCGCTCGCGACCGTGCGCATTCAGAATCCGGCGCGCATCGACCTCCGCCTTACCCGCGCGGCCGGTCAGGATTCCATCCTGACAGCGAGCCAGGAATTCAGGATGGTGGTCACCCTGGTCAACCTCGGTTCCGCGGCCATGCGGGACGGGCAATATACTCTCACCCTGCCGCCGGGCAACAAGTATCGCCTTGCTGAGGGAGATTCTGAACGCTCATTCGATGTGCCGCTCGGCCAGACGAGCTATATTGACACTCTTCTTCTGATCGCTCCGGAACAGGATTCCTTCAACGACACGATCCGCGTCGAGATCACCCGGGTGCCGCAGGATGTCAATCTCGGGGCAGCTGCGGCGACAGCGACGGTGCAAGCGGCTGCGATCGTCACCACCCTGAGGTCGGGACTGGCGCTGAACCTTTCCATCTACACGCCCACCGGTGCGCAGGACCGGATCCTCTCGACTGCCCAGCAGATGGTGCTGCGGGCAACTGTACAGTCGACCGACAACATCAAAAACAAGAGTGTCACCCTCAAGCTCCCCGTCTCGCCCACTTATGTTTTGCTCAGTCCTGCGATGCAGACGGTGGCCTCCAGCCGGGACACGGTGTTCTGGCGCATACAGGTCCCTGATGCCGAGACCTTGCTGGCGCACAATTTTGAGGCGGAAGCGAGGGGTCAGTCGGCGGATACCGTGCTGATGCAAACCCGCTCTGTAACCATCGATCAAATCGTCAGCCGTGCCAGCCTGTGGGTTGATGATCTGGAGGTGAGTTCCCCGGCGGAAGGGATTATGGAGAGCGGACAGGCCAATTTTTCCGTGCGTCAGCAGGCGATCCTGCGAACCAGGGTGCGTAATCTCGGCGCCGCCCGCGTCGGCACGACCGGCAGGATCACCCTCTCCCTGCAGAACAGCGGGTTGACACTTGTCGCCACCGATTCCATCCGGAGTTTCACCATCGGCAGCTATGTGACCTGGAACGTCCAGGCCTCCGATGTGCCCATCAGTGAGATCCGGGATATCCGCGTCGAAATTACCACGATACCCTATGATGAGAACACCAACGCCCCGGCCAGCATCGCCAATGGTTCGGCGACGCTCAACGTCCTCACCGAGGAGAGGGGCACGACGCGGATCAATCAGTTCTTTATCAGCGCCCCCTTTGGCGCCCAGGACAACTCGGTCTCGACGGAGCAGAGCTTTGTGGTGACGGCGGATATCAGCTCCAATTCTGTCCGCAATCTGCAGGCGGAGATCAGCTATCCCGGGGGCTTTACGACCACTACGCCGGTGCTTCCGATACCATCGGGGGACCGTCAGGTGGTTACCTGGACGATGAAGGCCCCTGAGGAGGCGGGATCCAGTACCCTGACTCTGACGGTAAGCGGCAAGGACTTGCGATCAGGCATCGCTCTGACCAATCAAGTTCGTGCCATCAACGTGGTCACCCAGCCGGCGACCCGCTTCACCCTGACCCCCCGGATCATCTTTCCGAAGGGGCTGAACAACAAGGTTTCCAGTGAATCGCCTCTGCAGCTGGCCCTCTACATCGATCACCAGGGGGAGACCGCCCCGCACGGGGGCGAGGCGACGACCATTCGACTTAATGTCCCCGCGTCCTTCCTTGATGGCAGTGAACCCCTGATCAAGAGCGGCATGGACAGCCTGGTCTGGAACCTGGTGGCCCCGGCGGTCCGTCAGGATACCCTTTTCGATGTCAATTTCAGCGTTACAGCGCTGCCCAGGGATGCCAATTCCGGGCTGGAAGCGTCCACGGAATTCGCCAATGTCTATTTCCCGATCTGGGTTGTCCGCAAAGCGAGGCTTGAAGTACTCGCCCAGGTTCACGACCAGATGGGGAGCACACCGGTTCCGGTCCGCATCGGCAACGAGTTCGACCTGGTTTCGATCCTGCACAACCTCGGCTCTGCGGATTACTACGGCGCCTATCAGGTGCAGCTGCGACTGCCTGCCGGTTATTCGAGTGCCGACGCGCTGACCATCAGCACGGAGAGCGATACCGTGATATGGCGGGTCAAGGCGCCGGATGGAGTCAGTGAAACCCCGGACACGCTGGTAGTGAAACTGCTCAGCGCGCCCAGGGATTACTTTTCCAAGACCGAAGCCGACATCGCTCAGGATTCAGCGGTGGTGCTGATCTCGCCGGAGGCCGGTTTTATGGTGGCCAAGTCCTTTCCGGTGCGCACCGGTTCCGTCGGTCTGCGCGGTGGCACCAGCCTCCCCATGCTTGGCCTCTCTTTGCAGAACAGGGACCAGTCGATCGGCAGCCGGTCGCTGCTGGATACCATCAAGGTCTCCTTCCGCAGCAAGCGGGGCAGTGCGGTCCCGGCGCGGTCGGTTGTGACCAGAATCGCCGCCGTCCGGCACGGCAACCCCACCGAGGTTCTGGCCGAGAACAGCCGTCCCGGGACCGGCAGCGAGATGGTGCTCAATTTTGATAAAGCGGTGCCCGACACGATCCGGGGCAGCGATCTCTTCGCCATCGACATTCTTATCGACATCGCTCCCGAGGCCAGTCTCACCGATTTTGTCGTGGCGGTTGATTCCGCCAGTGCGATCGTGGCCAGGGATGCCATCTATCACAACCGGTTGAGCATCGCCGATTCGACCCTCAATCGCGTCCAGTATCTCGGTTTCTCCTCCGGCACCCTGGTAGTGATGCAAAACGACCTGGAGGAGTCTTTCTGCAACTATCCCAATCCTTTCGGGACGGCATCGCGGCCGACGACCCGGTTCGTCTATTATCTCAAGCAGGCGAGCGACGTCCGGATCAAGATCTTCACCCTGACCGGAGATCTGGTCCAGGCCTGGGAATACACCAAGGCGGCTCACCCCCGGCAGACGAGCGCCGGCGTGCATCAGGACGAAGTGATCTGGGACGGCCGCAATGGCCAGGGTCAAAAGGTTATGAACGGCGTCTATCTGGCCTATTTACAGACCGATTACGGCGAAATGGCGCTCACCAAGATAGCAGTTGTCAAGTAACGCATCGAACAGTTGGCCATCGTGAATCGAAAAATCAGAAAATATCTCCTCTCTCTGCTCTTCCTCCTGCTGATTGCGGGCGGGGGGGCGCATGCGCAGCAGGTGCTGCAGGATCGCACTTACGGCGGGGCCAACGACGTCTTCGACCTCCCGGTCGGAGCCCGGGCCCTCGCCATGGGCGGGGCCTATGTTTCCACGGCCGATGATCCCTTCGCACTCTACTGGAACCCCGCCGCCCTGGAGAATGTGCAGAACATGGGGGTCGGGCTCTACTATTCCAATCTGACTGCGGGCACGCAGTACAGCTATCTGGGCTATGCCCATCCCACTCTTTTCCTGGGGACCTTCAGCCTTGGCATCATCAGCCTGTCGACGCCGGACATTGACATCCGTGACGATGATGATCCGATGAAGCTGGGCTCGCTTTCCTACAGCCGGAACATGCTGCTCTTCGGCTATGGTTACAAGCCGCTCAACTGGCTCGCCATCGGGGCTTCCCTTAAAATCGAGCGCGCTTCGCTGCCGGGCTACCCGGACGGGGCCACAGGGCAGACCGGCAGCCTCACCGAGTCCGCGCTGGGCGCTGATCTTGGCCTGGTTTTCACCCCCGGGCTGGCGAGCCCCTGGCTGAAAGATCTCACCCTGGCCTTGAGTGTGCAGAATGCGATCCAGCGCTCCATGCGCGCGGTTGAGGAGCGGGATGCCACACCGCGGACACTGCGTCTGGGCCTGGACAAGAGGATCGGCATCGGCGATGACGGCAGCAGCGTGACGCTTGCCTTTGAGTACGACAAGATGAAGACGATGCCCGCGCACACCCATCTGGGACTGGAATACAGCTATCAGGATCTGTTTGCCCTGCGCACGGGCCTCTATCGCAGCCACTTCACGATCGGGGGCGGTGCCAAGGTGGCCGGCGTGCAGCTCGATTATTCCTACTGGACGGGTGATGATTCATGGTTGAGCAGCAGCCATCGCATCTCCCTGGTCTTGAACATCGGCAAGAGCCGCGAATTGCGCATGGCGGAGTATCAGGAGCGGGAGGCACGCCGCATCGAGCAGGAGCTGGCGGCCAAACGCCAGGCCGAACGGAATGAGGCCATAGTCTCGGGCATGAGCCGTGCGCGGGTCCTGGTCGGAAAGGGCGATTATCCCGGGGCTTACAGTGTAGTGAGCCGGGTGCTTTTTTATGATGTGACCGGCAGTGATCCGGACCTGGATGAGGCGCGGCAGCTGCTGCAGCAGGTCAACGCGGCTTTGGAGGAGGAACGCAAGCGCGAAGAGGCGGCCATCCTGGCCAAGACTGAAGAAGAGATGCGCATCCGCCGCAACAACCTGCAGATCGAGCAGCATTACCAGAAAGCTTTGAATGCCTACAGCCTGGAGGATTATCAGACGGCGATCCTGGAGTGCGATCAGGCGCTCGCCATAGATCCGAACAGCGAGCGGGCCACCGACCTGAGGCGCAAATCCGACGAACAACTGCGCCGGAAGATCATGCAGCTGGCGGAGCGCGCGCGGCAGCTGCAGGCCCAGGATCGCGGCTACGATGCCATAACCCTCTATAATCAGGCCCGGCAGATGGCCAAGGGGATACCGGATATTGAAACCTTCCTGGCGGGCCAGATCTCATCGATCGAAAGCCGGCTGAGCCGGGAAGATTTGATGCGGCGCGCTGCGGCGCAGGAGATGAGCCAGAATTGGGCCGAAGCGGCCAGTCTCTACCGCGAAGCGCTGCGCTATGATCCCAACAACCGCTCCCTGCAGGAGCGCTATAACGAGGCCAAGGCCCGGGCGGAAGCGCGCGACATGGAGATGCCGGAAAATGTGCGGGAACTCTACCGACTCGGCGCGCAAGCCTACGCCCAGCACAAGTATGAAGAGGCGGTGCGCCACTTTGAGGAGGCCCGCAAGCTGCAGCCGCTGAACAAAAAGATCCTGAAGGCTCTCGATTCGGCGAAGGAGAACCTGCAGCGGCAATCCTCAAACCAGGGCACCCCGAACAAATAAGAGCAGCCGGCCCGCGACTCAACTGAAAGGAGCTCTCCAGGCCGGCGGCGCCCGCCGCCGGTGAAGGGGAAGAGGACCATTGTTCCAGAATATTCAAAAAGAGCAGCTGAAGGTACTCGCCCGGTTTGAATTCCTCGGTGAGCTGCGGGATTTTGTCACCAAGGTCGGCCACCGGCACGGCTTTTCCGAGCGGGTGATCAATGCCTTCAAGCTCTCCATCGACGAGGCGGCCACCAACATCATCAAACATGCCTACCGGGACTGGGAAGGCAGCATCACCATCCGCGCGATCGTCAAGAAGAACAGCCTCACCATTGTACTGGTCGATCAGGGCAAGTATTTTGATCCGCGTCAGGTCAGCGATCCGGACCTCCAGCGTTATGTCGATATCGGCAAGAAGGGCGGTCTGGGCATTTTCATCATGCGCCGGCTGCTGGACGAAATCGATTATCGCAAGACCGAGGAGGGCAACGAGCTGTGGATGGTCAAGTACCGCGACGTTGCGCGCAAGCACCGTCTCACGGTACCCTCGCTCTCCATGACCCTCAAGGCGCGCTACTGGCTGATTTCAACCTCTGTCTTCACCCTTTTTTTGATCAGTGTTTTCGTCTATAATTTTTTTCACAGTGAGGAGGCCATCACCACCGATTTCCTCGCCAGGGGGCGCACCGCGCTCTCGGTGATGACCAGTGATATCTCCACCAATCTGCAGCAGCAGCTGCCCGAGGGCACTCGCCAGAGTCTGGTGGATGGGACCAATCTGCCCGATGATATCGAAATCCTCGCCCACACCCTGCCGCCGCTCAACACCCTGCAGAATTCTGAATACCGCGATATCCTCTATCAGGCCTTGATCGCCGATAATAACCAGTATATTCTGGCCAGCACCGAAGGAAAACTGATCTTCACCCGGTTCAACCGGCCGCAGGAGGCTGAGAGGGTCGAGAGCGATGTGCTGCGCTACACCTTCCCCTCCGGGGTAGAGGTGCTGGAGATCACCTCACCGGTGCTGGATGATTCGGGCAAGACTCTCTGTACCGCCCACTTTTTCATCGATCATGCCGCTATCAGCCGGGAAATCAGCAGCGAACACTGGAGCAATGCCCGGCTGATGGGTCTGATCTGGCTGATCGGCGCCGCCGGCCTTTTTCTGCTCATCATTCTGGTCATGAATCCCTTTCGGCGCCTCTCCGAATGGGTGAAGCAGCTCGGCCAACCCGGCGCCACCGACGAGATGGATATCGATGCCACGACCGAGATCGGCGAGATCGCCCAGGCTTTCAGCGATATCACCCTGAAGCTGCGGGAATCGCAGGTCAACATGGCCGAACAGGAACGGCTGCAGAAAGAGATGCAGGTCGCCCAGGAGATTCAGCAGACCCTGCTGCCGAGCGAATTTCCCGAGATCGAGGGCTACGGGATCAGCAGCTATTATGCTGCCGCCAAAGAGGTGGGTGGAGACTATTACGATTTTGTCGAGGTGGACAAGGATACTCTGGGTATTGTCGTCGCGGATGTCTCGGGCAAGGGGGTTCCGGGCTCGCTGGTCATGACCATGATACGCACTGCGCTGCGCACTGAGGCGCGCGGCATCAAGGACGCGGCTGAAGTGCTGGCACGCGTGAATGAATTTGTGGTTTCGGACATGAAAAAGGGCATGTTCGTCACCCTGTTTTACGTCATCATCGATTCCAAAAAGAGACGCATCAACTACGCCAGCGCCGGCCACAATCCGATGATCCTCTACCGCGGCGCCCGCAACAAATCCTATTATCTCAATCCGCACGGCTTTCCCATCGGCATCTCTCTGCCTGACAAGAACCTCTTCCGCAACACCATCGAGTCGGATACCCTTTCCCTCAACGAGGGCGATATCCTGCTGATCTACACCGACGGCATCACCGAGGCCATGAACCGGCGGCGTCAGCTCTTCGGGGAGGAGCGTTTTCTCAACGTCATTCGCGATAACGGCCTCCTGCCGGCGCAGGATTTTGTCGACAAGCTGCACGAGGAGATCCTCTCCTTCACCGAGGGCACTCCGCAGAGCGACGACATCACGCTCGTCGCCATCAAGGAAAAGTCTTCAGCGGAAAAGATCGAGCTTGAACGCGCCAAGCGGGTCTATCGCCGTCTCCAGCAGGGCAGCAGCATCAAGGAGGCGTGCGAGAGCGAGGGCCTTTCCTCCTACTCCTATTATTCCAAATACAAGGAGATCTTTGAGCAGGGCAACATCGAAGAGCTGGTCAGCGTCGAGACCGAGTCCATTGAGGCCAAACATCTGAGCATCGAGGAGAAGACCAGGCTTTACGATGTGATCATGCGCTTCCCCGAATATGGGGCCAAGAAGATCCATGAGGAGCTCCTCACCGAGCGCTATGGCTTCATGGAGCTCAACAGCGCCAAGATATATGAGGAGCTGGTGCGGGCCAAGCTGAACACGCGCGAACTGCGCGAGGCTTTCGTTCATCGCGGCGGCAAGAAGCGCCGGCCCAAGCCGCCGGGGACGCCCATGCTGACTCTGGACGGGCGGGTTATCATCCAGAAGGGGGGACTGACGGATGTGGAGCCCGATTATGAGGAGGCGGAGGCCACCGGCCCGGCCCGCAAGGGGCGCCAGACAGCCGAGCCGCCCAAACCGGCGCTTGCCGGGCGTCAGAAGGTGGCCCTGCCAGCGCAGCCAGTCACGAGCCATTTTCAGGGGCGCGATGTCCTCTCCTACCAGATCGAAGAGCTCCTGAATGCTCCGGTTGAGGATCTTTTTGACAAGCGGCTGGGCGGCCAGGTGTTGGAGGAGGAGCCTGCCGACGAGGAGTTCCCGGAGGACGTGAAACTGGCTCCGGTGGAGGTCAAGGCACCGGCAGAGCCCGATCTTTCCATGGAAGAGCTGGGTTTCGAGTATGTGGCCAGCGAACCCCCGGATGGTGTACATGAAGATGACGCTTTGTTGGAGCTGCCGCCGGAGATCGTTCCGCTGGAGGCGATTGCAGCCGCCGAGGCCGAGAGCGCCGAGACCAATCTGCCCGAAAAGGCCGGTGAGGCCGACTTGCCGGAGCCGGCGCTTTTGCTGCGCGACGGCGATGATATCACCAGCGACGATCTGGATTTTGCCGATATGCTTGAAACCGGCGCCGGCCTTGAGGATCCTTTCGCCGTCCGCGAGGAGAGCAGGAAATTCCCGGCCGCGCCGATGGAAGAGGCGGTCGTCGTCCCGGAAGGTGAGGAGGACGGGGAAAAGTACCCCTCCCTGACGGAGGATACGGATCCGGCGCTCAGGGATATATTCGAGGAATTTCTCGAGATCGATGAAGAGGCCGGCCTGATTTCCGAAAGCGGTGAGCTGGAGAACGAGATCATCGAGCAGATTTTGCAGAATGAGATCGCCTCCCGGATGAACTGGCAGGTAGGGGAGACCGAGGGCGGCGAGGCCGACAAGAGCGGGCAGTGGCGGCTGGAGGAAGCGGCCGGACCAGCCGGCCGCGCCGAAGAGCCGGACCGGCATCGCCTTTCCTTTGATGAGCTGATCGACCTGTTGAACGCCGAGAAAAGCGGCGGAAAAGCCTGGCCGGAACCGGGCATGGAAGCGTCCGGGCAGGAGGCGACGGCAGCGGGAGACGGGAGCGAAGCGCCTCCTCTTCCGACAGATAATCCAGACCGCGATCGTGCCTACGCAAACGCTCTCAGCCGTTTTCTCAATGAAGAGTACAGGCAGGCGATCGATATCTGCTCGGATATTCTGGCGCGGGACGGCGATGATACGCAGGTGCGCGTGCTGCTCGGGCAATCTTATTTCCGCGCCAACGCGTTTCGGGAGTCGGCAAGGGAATTCCAGCGTATTCTCAAGATCGACCCGCGCAACAAGGAAGCGCATGAGAAGCTGGGGGTTATATACGCCAACCAGGGGGCATTTCCACGGGCTATTGCGCACTGGGAGTATCTGCTGCAGCTCGCACCGGAACGCCGCGATATTTTTGAGAGTATCCAGCGCGCCAAACAGTTCATCAATCAGACCGAGTCATCCTGACCCGGCGGAACAGCCGCCGCCCGGATATTTTTGTTGACTATTAGAGGCATAAAGGCTATATTTGTTAGCTGCAAGAACTCGTCCGGACGGGGTATCTGGTGGAAAGACATGCTTTCGACTCAACATTGCGGTGACAGTCTGACGCCCAGCTCCTGCAATCGCAAAATAATCTTGATGGAGATTCAAAATGGAAGGCATCCAATTGTCAGTGGAGAAGACGGGTACCAAAAACAGTGTATCGATCATCAAGGTTGGCGGATATATTGACACCACCACATCATCGGAACTGGAACACGCCCTGAGCACTCTTCTCAAGGCGGGATCATACAATATCATCATCGACCTGGGCAATGTCGATTACGTCAGCAGCGCGGGCTGGGGCATCTTCATCAGCGAGATCAAGGGGATCCGCGAAAAGGGCGGGGATCTCAAACTGGTGCGCATGATCCCTGAAGTCTATGAGGTTTTCGAGCTGCTTGAGTTCCACTATATCCTCAAGGCCTGCGACAGCATTGACGAGGCTATAAAGGATTTCGAGCGCACCCTGGGTCCAGTCACCGAGGGGAGCAAGGTCGCCGAAGTGGATATGGAGGCGGCGCACTCCCGGGGCGGCGGCGAGCGCCGCGAGAGCGCTCCCCGGCCGGAGAGCGGCAGGGCCGACAATCTGGAAGAGAAGATTCGCAAGATCATCGGACAGGATCCCGAGATCGGCACCATCCAGCTCATCAGGACCCTGAATACGCCGGAGCATGGCAATATCCGTCTCGGCTGGTTTGCGATGCGCAAGCTCTTGAAAAAAAGCGGTCTGGACAGCAAAAAAGGTCGGGCCCTTCTCAGCTCCGGACGCTAAAGCACACAACAGCTGCGCCAATTTCCGGGTGGCGGACGATCTTCTGGCTTTGCGTCTGCGCCACCCCTTTCCCTCAGGTTCATCTTTCCTCGACCTTTTCCTATGTTTATAGACCACGCCAAGATACATGTGCAAGCCGGCTCCGGTGGGGCGGGCTGTGTCGCTTTCCGCCGGGAGAAGTACGTCCCCAAAGGCGGCCCTAACGGCGGCGACGGCGGCCACGGAGGCGATGTGATCGCTGTCGCCGACCGGCATATCCATACCCTGCTCGACTTCAAGTATCAGACTCTCTTCAAGGCCGAGCGCGGCCAGCACGGCATGGGCTCCAACATGACCGGCAAGTCCGGCCAACCGCTGCGGATCCGCATGCCCATCGGCACGACGATCCGGAATGCTGACACCGGGGCGCTGATCGCCGATCTGACCGAAGAGGGAGAGGAGGCGGTTGTCGCACGCGGCGGTCGCGGCGGTCGCGGCAACACCCGCTTCGTCACGCCGACCAATCGCACTCCGCGCGAATGGGATCCAGGGGAGTTGGGGGAAGAGCTCGAGCTCACCCTCGAGCTCAAACTGATCGCGGATGTGGGACTGGTAGGGCTGCCCAATGCGGGCAAATCAACCCTGCTTTCACGTATCTCCGCTGCACGCCCGAAAATAGCCGACTATCCCTTCACCACTCTCATCCCCAATCTGGGCATTGTCCGGGTCAGCGATGCCCAGAGCTACGTTGTGGCGGACATTCCCGGCCTGATCGAAGGTGCCCACGAGGGCAAGGGGCTGGGCATCCAGTTTCTCCGCCACATCGAACGCACCAAAATACTGGCCATCCTGCTCGACAGCAGTTCTGACGAAATGGAAGCGGACTATGTGACGCTCATGAACGAACTGAAATCCTACAGCCCGGATCTCCTCAAGAAAAAACGCCTGCTGATCTACACCAAAAAAGATCTCATTCAGGGAAAAATCAAACCCCTGAAAGCCCGGCTGCGCGGTGATGCTCCTGCCATCGCCATCTCCGCTGTACGCGGGGACGGCCTCGAGGAGTTGATTCGCCTGATCTGGAGCACACTGCAGCAGGTCGACCAAGCGGATTGACGCCTTCCTTCCGGAGGTGCTATGGAATCTGCAACTCCCGAATTGTTAAGTTTATGGAATACACCCGGGATCGGACCGCAAAGGCTGCGCAGCCTGATGGAGCGGTTCGGCAGTGGACGTGCGGTCTATGCCGCTTCGGTCCGGCAGTTGTGCGAGGTTGAGGGTATTGACCAGGCGACGGCCGCGAAGATCAAGTCCCATCCCGACCTGGAGGGCGCAGCGCGGCAGCTCAGCCGGGCGCGAGAGGAGGGTGTGACCATTCTGACGCTCTGGGACGAGGCTTATCCGGCGATGCTCCGTCCCCTCTACGATTTGCCGGTGATCCTCTTCGTCAAGGGCGGGCTGGAAGTGCTCTCCGCCAAAGCGGTGGCGGTGGTTGGCACGCGGGCCCCCAGCGAGTATGGTCAGATTGTCGCCAGGAGGCTGACGCGCGAGCTGGTCCAGCGCGGACTGGTGATTGTCAGTGGTCTGGCCCGCGGCATCGACACCATCGCGCACAGCGAGGCGATCGCGCAAGGCGGGCTGACCATAGCGGTGCTCGGTTCGGGGCTGGATCAGATCTACCCCGGCGAAAACCGCCGCTTGGCAAGGATGGTCACGGAGCACGGCGCCCTGCTTTCGGAGTATGTGCTCGGGACCCAGCCGGATGCCCCCCATTTTCCCCGCCGTAACCGGATTATCGCCGGACTTGCCGCGGCCACGCTGGTGATTGAGGCCGGCGAGGGGAGCGGAGCCTTGATCACCGCGTATGACGCTCTGGAATATAATCGTGAGGTGATGGCGGTGCCGGGCAATATCACCAATCCCCGGGCGTGGGGGTGTAACCATCTCATCCAGCAGGGCGCCAAGCTCGTGCAGGGGGTGGAGGATGTCCTCGTGGAGATCGGCATGGCAGATGAGCGGCCGCCAAGTCAGCAGCTCGACCTGCCGGGGATGGGGCTTACCGCCGACGAAGAGCAGCTGCTGGGGGTGCTCAGCCAGGAGGCTCAACATGTTGATCAAATCGCCCTGGCGCTGGGCAAACCGGTGTTCACCATCCTTTCGCAGCTCCTGCAGCTGGAACTGAAAAATCTGGTCACCCAGCTGCCGGGCAAGAAATTTGTGCGCGCCTGAGCGGTGAGTAACGGGCCGGATGCAAATAATGTTTGACTATCTTTATAATAATTTGTAAATTGACAACTGCCGGGAGGGATAGACCTAACAGGCAAGGCAGCGGTCTTGAAAACCGCCGGGC
>DAOOPF010000084.1:0-15420 GCA_035388125.1 bacterium
TCCCGCCCAGAATGCGCACAATCTCCGCACTGGCGCGGCCGCTGCCGTAATGCGCCATCTGCTGCGCCGGCGGGGTAAAAGTGCGGATGGCGTCGAGGATGCGATCATGATCCGAGCCCACCAACAGGTTCCAGCCGTCCTTTACGGTCTCGACCCACTCGGTCTCATCACGGAGAGTGACGCAGGGGATGCGGTAGAAAAAAGCCTCTTTCTGGACGCCGCCAGAATCAGTGACGATCATCCGGGCATGCTGCTCAAGCTGGATCATCTCCAGATACCCGACCGGCTCGATGAGGCTGATCTTGCCGGCGTTTTGCAGGCGTTCCATCAAACCGCTGCGGCGCAAGAAACCGACGGTCCGGGGATGAACCGGAAATATCACCCGCTCGCCGCTGGCGATCAGGGCGCTGACAATAGCGCCCAGGGCCGCCGGATCGTCGGTGTTCTGCGGCCGGTGGCAGGTCACCAGCAGATAGCCTCCGGGCGCAGCATCGAGCCGTTCAAGAATGGAGCTTCTGCCGGCCGCCAGATCGGCAAAATGAAGGGCGGCGTCGTACATGACATCGCCGGTATTGTGCACCCCGCGGGTGATCCCCTCATGCTGCAGATGGGCGACGGCCGTGGCCGTAGGGCAAAAGAGCAGCGCCGAGATGCGATCGGTGAGAATGCGGTTGATCTCCTCCGGCATCTCCCGGTTGAAGCTGCGCAGACCGGCCTCGATATGATCGACCGGGATGTTCAGCTTGGCCGCGGCGAGAGCGCCGGCCAGAGTTGAATTGGTATCACCGTAAACCAGCACCCGGTCCGGCTTTTGCCCGGCCAGCACCCGCTCGATGCCGGCCAGCATCTGGGCGGTCTGCTCGCCATGCGGGCCGGAGCCGATTTCAAGATTGAGGTCCGGCTCGGGGATATCCAGCTCCTCAAAGAAAAGCTGCGACATGTTGCGATCATAGTGCTGTCCGGTGTGGAGCAGAAACTCCTTGTGCTCCCGGCGCAATGCACGGGAGACCGGCGAAGCCTTGATGAACTGCGGACGAGCCCCGACGATGGTGACTATTTTCAGCGACATGGCCGGGTCCTACTCCCATCCCTGCTTGTCGAGCAGCTGCTCCTCGGGCACCTCGCGCAGCGGGCGCGCGGGATTGCCAACCACAATCGTCCGCGCCGGCACATCCTTGCTCACCACCGCGCCGGCCGCGACCACGGCATCCTCGCCGATCACCTTGCCGGGCAGGATCACGGCATGACCGCCGATGCGGCCGCCGCGCTTGACCGTCACTCCCTTGAAATGCTTGAAGCGCTCCTCGGTGCGGCCGAGATAATTGTCGTTGGTTGTGCAGACACCGGGGGCGATAAAACAGTAATCACCGACATCGGAATAGGCGGTGATATAGCAGTTGGTCTCCAGCTTGCACTTTTTGCCGATCTTGCAGAAATTTTCCACCGTGGCGTTGCGGCCGATGATCGTGTAGGCGCCGATGGAAACATTCTCGCGCACAGCCGCGCCATCGGCCACCAGAACGTGCACCCCGATCTCGCAGCCGGCATAGATCACCACCTGGGCGCCGAACATGCAATCCTCACTGATCTGCACCGGCGGCAGGCCCTTTTCATCCTTGAAAATGCTGCGTTTGGAGCGCATCGGCTGCTTGCCGATCACCGTGCAGGCGTCCACCCGCACATTGTCGCCCAGGACCGAGCCCGCATGAATGACGACATTGTGGCCGATCCGGCAATTCCTGCCGATGACAACATCCTCTTCAATGACCGAAAAATGGCCGATCTCCGTGCCTTCGCCTATCTTCGCGGAGGGTGCTACGAATTGCATATTCTGCTCCCTTGTTTGTCATACAGTGAAAAGGTTTTCCCGGGATGGGATCCAGGCCAGGATCGTGCGACTGGAGGGCCCCCGTGTCATCCGGATGTCAGCGCCGGCGCTTGTGGAGCCAGGCGATCAACTTTTCCCGGTCGCTGCGCAGCGCTCCGAAAAACTCCTGCCACTTGGCCTTTTCGGCGGGCCTTTTGTCGAGGCGGCCGGCATATTCCTGCACAAAGGCATAAAAGATGGTGGCGATGCCGGCGAGGAGGCCCAGCACCACCGCCAGCATCTTGCGCTTCGGCGAACTCTTGAAAAGCGGGGGCACAGCGGCATCGAGGACCTGCACGGTGGGGGTGTCCCGCGCCTCCTCGATCCGGGTCTGATAGTACTGCGAGTTGAGCAGCTGCCAGACTGTCTCCTGCACCTTGGCCTCTCGCATCAGTCCCGCCATCCTGATGCCCACCTCCGGCACCTTCGCGACGGGCATAAAGATCTCCTCCTGCTGGCTGTCGCCCGAGCCGATCTGCAGATCGTCGTACTTGCGGCGCAGCTCCGTCAGCTCCTGCCGGGCGCGCACCACCAAGGGATTCCCGGCCTTCATGCTCTGGAGCATGATGTTGAGTTCGATCTCCTTGGCGATGATCTGCCCCTTGACCTCGCCGCTCTGGAGGATCGAAGCCGTGACCTGCTCCTCGAGCGCCACAGCGCGATGGCCGCGCTGATACTCCGCCAGCAGACGCGTCGCTTCGGTCAGGCGCTCCTGGGTCTCGCGCAGCTGCGACTCGATATAGAGGCGCGAATTCTTGGCGCGGGAGACGCTCTTTTCCCGGTTGACGCGGTCGAGCTCCTCGACGTAGGCGTTGGCGACCGCAGCGGCCAGCTGCGGTTCCCCCATCTCGACGCTGATGGTCATGACCATCTTTTTCGAGAGCACGAACGAAGCGCGCTCACTCATCGCGATCAGGCCGGTCTCGATGGTTTCACAGTCGAGGATCTCGAGCAGGGTCAGGCTGTCGCCTCTGGAGAGAAAACGGCGCTGCAGCACCTTCTCCCCCACCGAGCGGCTGCGCAGCATCTCGAGAAAGATATCGGCCGAGGTGACCTTGCCGGGCAGGGCGACACCGGGCACATTGACTTCGGAGAGCAGGCTGGCCATGGCGCTCCCCTCCTGCTCGGGCGGCGGCAGCAGGGTCGTCACCGCGACATATTTTTTCGGCAGCAGAAAGGAGAGCAAAAAGATGCCCACAGCGGCGAGGGCCACGTTGCGGATAATGCGCCAGCGCCAGCGGGTGATCACCAGGAGGTAATCGAGGAGGTGGATCTCTATCACTTTGTCATCATTTTCGGCCATGGCTCACTCTGTGGCATTCTGGATCACGAGGAATACAGTGGCGATCTGCCCGGCGACGAGGAGGGTGTCGCGGAGGATCTGCCAGTAATTGCGGTCGGGCTTGCGCGGCACCCAGATGCGGTCGCCCGGCATGAAATCGTCGACATCCTCTTCGTCCTTGATCTCGCCGGAGGCTTTGATCACCTTGGCGCGACGGCTGTCGGCGTCCCAGCTCAATCCACCGGCCTGGGCGATATAGTATTTATAGTTGGCCTCCGGCTTGTAGAACACGCCGCCGGGTTTGGCGACGCAGCCGGTGATCTGTACCACACGCGGGGTTTTGGGGACAATGATCTGATCGCCGTCACGCAGGGCCACGTTCTGGCTCTGGTCCTTGAGCTGCATGAGCCGGCGGAAATCGACCACGATCCGGTCGGCGTCGCTGCTGTTCTGCTTCATCACCAGATATTCGTACTCACGGTCGCTCATCTGGTCGCGCGGCATCACGCGCAGCCGTTCGAACTCCCGGTCTTCGGGCATGGGCTGGCGCCTGCGGATGAGCTTGGCGTCGCTGACGAGGGCATCGGGGGTGAAGCCGCCGCACTGCTTCATGATCTCGCTGAGCCGGGTGGAGTCATCGACGATGGGATAATAACCGGGGAAGGTCACCTCGCCGCGCACCTCGACCAGGGGGCCGACCCGCCAGTCGGGGATGCGGCGGATGAAAAGCTGATCGTCGGCGCCGAGCTCGATGTCGAGTGAATCCTCCCGGCCCTGCAGCAGCCGTTCGAGCGGGATCTCCCTGACGCGTGGCGGCCGGTTGGGATCCACCTCGGCCACCTCGGCCTTGAGCAGCCAGGCACTGCGGGTGAGGCTGCCGGCCTTGAGGATGAGATCGCTGACGCGCATGCCGGCCTCCCACTCATAGATGCCGGGGCGGTTCACCTCCCCGTTGATGGTTACGGTCTGGCGCGGGGTCTGCTCCCTGACCGAGTAGACGCAAATCCGGTCCTGGTTGACGAGCCCCGGACCGGCGGCGGAATCGGCGGTCAGATTAAAGTAGCTGATCCGGCGTGAGCCGTCGGGCTGCATGCGGCTGAGCTCGATCTTGTCGCGGAAGGCCAGATCGGTAAAGCCGCCGGCAAGGTTGATCAATCCGGTGAGATCCTCCTGGTTTCCGGGCGCCAGTTCATAGATGGCCGGCCGGAAGACCTCGCCGGTGATCTCGACGCGCAGTCGGCCGGGGGGGACGAAGATCTTGTCGCCGCTCTGGAGCAGCACATCGGCCGACTGGCCGGGCTTGAGGAGATGGGTGTAGAGGTCGACGCTGGCGACCAGGTTCTCGCCGCGGTAGACCTGGATGTCGCGGAGAGAGCCGCGGTCGGTCGGGCCCTGAGCCAAAGAGACCGCATCGAGGACACTGTTGAGGGCGGAGAGGGTGTAATTGCCCGGCTGCTTGACATCACCGGTCACGGCCACGCGCACCATCTTGGGCGCCAGCAGCACCAGGTCGAGGGTATAGCTGCTGTAGAGGCGGCGCAGGCGGAGGTCGAGCATCTGGCGCGCCTGGGCCAGGGTCATGCCCTGCACGCTGAGCACACCGGCGGTGGGAAGATAGATCTTGCCGTCGGCGGTGACGAGGGTTTCATAATTTTCCTGGGCCTTGCCGCCGAGATGAATGGCGAGCCGGTCGCCGGCCCCGAGAGTATAGCTCTCCCCCGCGCTGCCCGCTCCGGCTGGCTCCTGGGCGGCGGCGAAAAAATGGCTGCCGAAGAGGGGCAGACCCTCCGCCGAGCCGTCACCTTGGGCGGTGGAGACGGCCGCAGTGTTCTGCGCCTCCACGCTCGCGGCGGCTGGAACAGTGGAGAGACCGGTCCGGCCGGCCGGATTCTCAGCCGTGACGCCGGAGGGCTGACCCTGCGGCGCGCCGGCACTCTGACCCGCTGCATCTCCCGCCATCATCATGAGCGCAATGCCCACCGCAACACCCCAACAGGCTGCATGCTTTTTCACCAGGTTGCACCCCATTCTATCAGTCTGTTTGACCACATCCATGCCACGCGCAGTGGACAGCCCGCGCTGATGGTGTTTATTTTTTGGACAGAATATGTAAAATATAGTCAAAATTAGCCCTCAAGTCAACAATTATCACTACTTTCAAAGTAACACCGCTGCGGAGAGCACCCTGTGATGAGGGTCGCAATTTGACATAAAAGCCCGGACGCTCAACGGCGCCACCACCGCGGCCGTTCCGCTCTATAAAACGCTGCAGCCATACAAAAAAAAGCCCGGCGCGAACGCCGGGCGATATAAAAAGCGCCATGGTGCTCCCTCCCGACGCACCCGGCGCTTTCGTGCTGGCAAGCTGGTCTGCTCTCTATTTCAGGTAGGTCATCTTGCGCGTGATGGTGACGTAATTGTTGCGATAGGTGACACCATTGCGCTGCGCATTCTCCCAAACTTCCAGCCGATAGATATAGACGCCCGCGGCGACCGGGATCTGGTCATCATTGATGCCGTCCCAGGTCAGGGCATGGACGCCGGCCGAGGCCGTGGACTCATAGAGGGTGCGGACATGCCGGCCGAGGATATCGTAGACCACCAGGCGCACCTCCTTGTCATAGGGCAGCTCGAAGCGGATCGAGGTGCGCGGATTGAAGGGATTGGGATAGTTGGGCAGCAGGGTGATGGTGGTCGGCCGCTGCGTGCTCATCTCTTTCAACCCCTCCAGTTCGCCGCTGCTGAGGGTGCGGGCGAAGGCCGGCTCCTGCAGCAGCACCACGTACATGCATTTGGCCCCGCGCGCGCCGGCGGCGTTGTTCCCGCCCAGAGTGACGCTGCCGGCTGTAAAATAGGCCGCCCAGAGGTTGAGCTTTTCTGCGCTCTCGGAGACCCCCAGGCTGAGCCCGGTTTTGGTATAGCGCGAGGAGAGCCAGGTCGGCACCGACTGGGCGCTGGCGTCGTAGGCGACATAGACCACGGTGGCCTGGCTCACCGTCACCTGCATGAAACTGGTGGAGCTGCCGCCCTTGTCGCTGTTGGCGGTCATGATCATCTTGGCATGGATGAGATCCTCGGGGGCCGAGGTGATCACATAGTTGCGGTCGACGTAGTAGGGGGAGCCCACCGCGACGAAAGAGAGGTTGGTCTCCGCAGCGCCGGCCAGCTTGACCTGCAGCGAGGGGACGAAGGTGTAGGCCAGCACCGTCCCGCTCATGACGGCGCCGCTCTCCGCTCCGCTGACTCCGGAGACGGTGAGGGTGTAGGCCTGCCCCGCCCGGTGGCGCGAGGTGGTGAGGGTGACCTTGTTGAGGCTGGCATCCAGCTCGGCGTCGAGCACCGCCACATCGTCGGAGATATGGTAACTGCGGCGGGCTTCAGCGCTGTAGCGCTCGACGGCCTGATTGAACCAGACCTCGACCAGCATCTCGCCGGCCGCTGCGATACGCTGCACTCCGGGAGCCGCCGCCGCCGATTTAGAAACCATGTAGAAATAGGGCGTGTTGGCCTCGATCGTCAGGTCCGGGCGGTCGCTGCGGCCGATGCTGCTGAAGAGGACCACATAGATGCGGTTGAGGGCGTGCGCGGAGGTGGTCAGCCAGACCTTGTTTTTGGCGGCATCGAGTTTGGCGGAGGTGACCGTCACCCCCTGGATCTGATAGTTGGCCGGCTTTTCCGCCGAGGCCTTGTCGAGCTGCGTGCTGAAGGTCGCCAGCAGCTGGGTCTCGCTGATCGCCGTCACCCCGGTCACCACCGGTTTGGGCTCGGCGGCAATCTGGCCATAGCTGAAGGCGTAGGAGCTGTTGGCGGCGATCGTGTTGCCCGCCCCGTCGCGCACCCCGTTGACCATGAGGAGCAGGATGCGCCCGATCACCAGGGGCTCCACCTCGAGCAGGTACTGGTGGGCGGCGGCGCCCGCCTTGACACTGAGGACCTTGCCGCTGCTCAGGGCGTAGCTGGCGAGGTTGCCCGCCGTAGCCGCCTCGACCTCTTCGCTGAAACTGACCTCGAGATGCTGGAGGTCGATCACCCGCACCATGGCGATCGTCGGCGGCAGGGCGTCGGCGGGCTCGTACAGATAGGAGTAGCTGCTGTTGGCGGCGATCGGATTGGCCTCCGCACTGGCGTCTCTCAGCGCGCTGATGCGCAGCACATAGAGCTTCTGGGGCTCATGGGCGGTGGTGGTGAGATGGACGATGCGCTGCGAGCCGTCGAGCTGGGCCGCGAGCACCGTGATATTGCCGCTGATTTTGTAATTGGCGATGTTCTCCGCTCCGCTCTTCTCCACCTGCTCGTTGAACATCACATCGAGGCTGGTGGTGCTGTTCACCTGCACCAGCGAGATCACCGGCCCGACCGTATCACTCCCCTCATAGAGATAACTGTAGGCGCTGTTCACCGGCACCGAGCGCCGGTAGACGGTGGCGTCGCTGACATCGTTGACCGTGAGGATATAGACCTTGCCCGCTTCATGGGCGGTGGTGGTCAGGGTCACGGAGGTGCCATCGGCGGCAAGAAGGGCGGCGGTGACGGAGGCGCCGCGGTTGAGCTGGTAATTGGAACTCTTTTCGGCGCTGTTCTTCTCGAGCGGCTTGCTGAACTCCACCACCAGTTGAGTGGCGCTCCTGGCCGTGGCGCGGACGATGGTCGGGCCGGCTGCGAGTTCGTCGTTGCCATGGACATAGGCGTACGAACTGTTGGGCAGGATCTCGTTGCCGACGGCGGTGGCATCGGTCACCCGGTTGATGACCACGATGTAGACGCGGCCGGAAAGGTGGGCGGTCGTCTCCAGCTCTACCGTCTTGCCCTCGAGGTCGAGGGCGGCGTTGATCACCGCCACGCCGTCGCTGATACGATAGTTGTCGCGGTTCTCCGCGCTGGCGCGTCCCAGCTCCTCGCTGAAAAAGACCTGGAGATGGGTGGCGTCCTTGACCACCACCCGGCTGATCATCGGGCCGATATGGTCGACCGGCTCAAAGACATAGCCGAAGGCGGTGCCGCCGGCGATGGGATTTTTCCGGGCGCTGGCATCGCAGACATTATTGATGTTGAGCACGTAGAGGCGGTCCGGAGTGTGCAGGCTCGTGCGCAGATAGACGATCTGACCCGAGGGGTCGAGCTCGGCGGCGAGGACCTGGATATCACCCTGGATCGAATAGTTGGCGACGGTCTCGGCGCTGGCCTCGTCGAGCGGCTCGTTGAAAAGGATCTCGAGCTGGTCCGCATCCGTGGCATTGACCAGAGTGATCATCGGGCCGATCTGGTCACCCGGGTCATAGGCATAGGCGTAGTAACTGTTGGGCAGGAGCGGATTCTTCCTGGAAGAGCGGTCGCAGACGTTATTGACCGTCAGGATAAAGTTCTGGCCGGCGGTGTGTGCGCTGGTGGTGAGCTGCACGACATTTCCCGCCGCTGTGAGTGCGGCGGAAAGGATGGTGACCGAATTATTGATGAAGTAGTTGGAGAGGGCGACGGCGGAAGCCTCATCGAGGGGCTCGCTGAAATAGACCGAGAGAGAGGTCGCCGAGGTCAGCCGCGCCAGGGTGATGGTCGGCGGTTCGGTGTCGCTGTCCGCAGCGCCGCCGGGAGCGGTATAGCTGAGCGCACTGCCGGCCGCCAGGGCATTGCGGGGGATGCCCAGATCCTTCACTCCCTTGACTGTGAGGGTGTAGGCCGAGCCGGCGGTATGGGCGGCGGTGGTCAGGACCACGCTTTTACCGTCGCCCTGGAGGAGGGCGCCGGTGATATTCACCGCCGGAGAGATGGTATAGTTGGCGATGGTTTCGGCGCTTTTTTTCTCGAGGGGTTCGCTAAAGGCGACGCGCAGCTCGGTGAGGCTGGTCGCGGCGGCCGCCACCAGGCTCGGGGCCTGGGTATCGCCCGCCACCCCGCTGATTTCGGGGCTGCGCGCACTTGAATTGTTGCTGCCGTCATAGGCCGAGAGGGCGAAATAGTAGCTCCGGTTCGCCTCGAGCCCTGTGACGGTATAGGCAGTTACATTTCCGGCATCGATGGTCTGGCCAAGAGAGGCGCTGGCGGTCCCGTAATGGATACGGTATCCGGCCAGATCGCTCTCCGTATTGGCCTGCCATTTCAGCTTGACATCTGCAGCCCAACTTGCATTGTTGATTAGAGTTAACAACAGCAGCGCTGCCCCGGTCCACACATTCACAACACGCTTCATTCCGTTCTTCTCCCTGGTAGCGTATTCAAGGTTGCCATGATTATCTGAAACAAGCTAAACAAAGGGCGTGCCAAAGAATGGAGGGAAAAGATGCGTTGTTTTTATTTCCGTTAGATGTGGCTTGCCCGCGGCCGGTCAAAAGAAGATTTCGAGAATGTGGGAGAGAATTACAGGTTGGAAATCAGGGAGGGAGGCCGGGGGGCCGGCCTCGCCATTAGCGAAAGATGGTGATCGGGGTGGTGATGATCTTGACGCCGGTCTGAAAGCGGATGTAATAGACGCCGGTGGCGAGCGGAAGGCCGGTATCGTCGCGGCCGTCCCACTGGCGGAGATGATAGCCGGCGGCGGCCGGACCGGAGGAGATGGTGCGCACGCGCTGGCCGAGGGTGTTGAAGACAGCCAGAGTGACCTCATCCCGCGCCTCGGGCAGGGCGAAGCGCAGTGTGGCGTCGGCGCCGGTGCGCAGCGGATTGGGATAGGCGCTCTCGAGCCCGAATTTATCCGGAACAGCCGGAATCCCGCCCCCACCGCCGCCACCGCCCTCGGCTGCGGCTCTTACCTCATTGGAATAGGTGCTCTCGTTGCCCCAGACGTCCAGAGCGGTCAGCGCGAGATAGTAGGTGGTATCGGCGTTCAGGCCGGTGAGGGTGAAGGCGGTGACATTGCCGACGTCCCTGGAGGCCGTGTAGGTGCCCGGACGGGTGCCGAAGTGGAGACGATAGCCGAGCAGATCGGGCTCGGTATTCCGTGACCAGGCGATCGAGAGCGAACTCTCCCCTGCAGCTGCAAAGGAGGCGTTCAACAGGATGACGAGTACGAAGTATTTCCAATTCATCGGGATGATCTTGCCGTAATAATAAAAGGATGAGACCGGAGCGTCAGGGGCTCCGCCGGATTGGCGTGGAGCGGGCGGGCAGAGGGCCGGGCGGATCAGGCCGAATTCTTGCGCCAGCTCGCGTGCGATATTTTATACTGGGTGATCTTGTAGTTCAACGCGCGCGGCGAAATGCCGAGCAGTATGGCGGCATCCTTCTGCACCCAGCGGCTGCGCTGCAGGGCGATGGTGATGGCCGTGCGCTCCAGCTCCTCGAGATTGACGGTGAAGAGGCTGGGACCGCGTTTTTCATCGCGGCGGCGGTCGCGGCCGCCGGCGGCGAAATAGTCCTTGCCGGTCATCGCCAGATCCTTGGCCGTGATCGTATGGTTCGGGTTGACCACCAGAATGGCCCGTTCGATCAGGTTGCGCAGTTCGCGGATGTTGCCCGGCCAGGAGTGGTTGGCTAAAAGCAGCCGGGTCTCATCGTCGAAATCGCCGACCTGTTTTTTGATCTCCGCCGCGAATTTATGGCGGAAATAATCGGCCAGGATGAGAATATCTTCGCTGCGCTCGCGCAGCGGGGGGACGTGAAGGGTGACCACATTGAGGCGGTAATAGAGGTCGGTGCGAAACCTTCCGGATTCCATCTCTTCCCAAAGATCCCTGTTGGATGCGGCGATGATGCGGACATCAACATTGATCGTGCGCTGTCCTCCCACCCGGACAAAGGCCTGCTCCTGTAGAACGCGCAGGATCTTGGCCTGGGTGGAGGGATGCATGTCTCCGATTTCATCCAGAAAAAGGGTGCCGCCGTCGGCCTGTTCGAACTTGCCGGCATGGCTCGAGACCGCCCCGGTGAAAGCCCCGCGCTCATGGCCGAATAGCATGCTCTCGAGCAGCTGCTCTGGCAATGCGGCGCAGTTCACCGTCACATAGGGCTCACGGCTGCGCAGGCTTTGGGCCTGAATCGCTCCCGCGATCAGCTCCTTGCCCGTTCCGGTCTCACCCTGGATCAGCACCGTAGCGTTGCTGCGGGCGACCTTGTCGATGAGACCATAGATTTTCTGGATTTCCGGACTGCGGCTCAGCTTGGGGTAGTAGGTCTCAAAGAAGGATAGGTCGGGTCTTTGCTGCTCTACTTCCTGCTGCAAGTCTGACAATTGAAGCTCGTCCAGATAATTCATGATGCTACCTCCCGGCACAATGCTCCCCACTACTGCCTGAGCTCTGCAAATACTTTGCCATGACCTCCCCATGGCGGTTGACTCAGGTCACAACCATGACATAAATTTTTATTTTATAATTACTTTTCTAACAGCGAGTTAGCCCGGCCGGCCGGGTCTTGCGCACCCCGCCGCTGCGAACACGTGCTCCGCCGGCTCCGGCGCACCCCGTTCCGCTGTTCAGATTCAAGCCGGTTGTATTATTTTCGCACAATCCTGAGCAGGGCGCGGAGGCTGCCCGCCCCGCGGAGATGCGCCGGCCAGGACGCGCCGCGCTCCGCCCGCTCCTGCACAAAGAGGGGCTGTTCCAGGCTCCCCGCCTCGAGCAGGGTCCGGTCGGCGAAGAGCTCGGCCGGCCGGCCGTCAAAGGCGATACAGCCGTTGATCATCACCAGCACGCGCCCGGCCAGGTCATTGACAAAATCCATATTGTGGGTGATCAGCACCACCGCCGTGCCCTGATCGAGCAGCCCCTCGATCAGCTCCTCGACGCCGCGAAGGCCGCGGGGATCGAGCCCGGCTGTGGGCTCATCCAGGACGACCATTTCGGGTTCCATGGCCAGCACACCGGCGATGGCCACCCGCCGTTTCTCGCCCTCGCTGAGGTTGAAGGGGGAACGCTCCCGGAAGCGCCCCGCGTCCAGCCGGACCTGCCGCATCGCCTTCTCCACCGCGGCTTCGATGCGCTCCGCGGGCCAGCCCAGATTGAGCGGACCGAAGGCGATGTCCCGGGCAACGGTCTCCTCGAAGAGCTGCCCTTCGGGGAACTGGAAGACCAGGCCGATGCGGCGGCGCAGCAGAGTGTGGTCGAACCCCTTGCTCCAGATATCCTCTCCGTCCACCCGCACCGTGCCGGAGACCGGCCGCAGCAGTCCGGTGAAATGCTGGATGAGGGTGGTTTTGCCCGATCCGCTCGGCCCGACGATGGCCGTGCAGCCGGGCTTGCCGCCGAGATCGAGGGTGATGCGGTCGAGGACCATCCGGTCGGAGGCGCCGATGCCGGTATAGCGGAAACTGAGATCCCGGAGCTGGAGGTCAACGCTCATGCCGGGCCCCGCTGATGCGTCTGTTCTCAAGCTCGGCGTAGTTATCGGTCATGCCGGCGATGTGGTCGGAAATGGCGCGCAGGAAGGTGGTGTCTTCGCGCACAGAGGCGAGGCGATACTCCGGCAGCAGGCCGGGATCAAGATAGTAGCCTTTGAAGAGGGAGCGGATGATCTCGCGCGCCTGGTCATCGCTGCGTTCTTCCGAGGCGATGCGGATGATCTCGCTGGCGATAAAGCGGTCCAGCTCCTCCTGGAGGGGATTGACCCGATCGCTGAACCAGACCAGCAAGGTGTCAAATGTATCGGCCCGGCCGGTAAGGTGCATAAAGGCGTCGATGCGCCCGAGAGCGGCCTCCATCACGTCGGTGACCAGAAAATTGACTAGGGTGCGGATGAGAGTATTGCGATAGATGAAGCGGTCGCTCATTTTCAGGCCGGTACGGCGGTCGATTTCCCGGATGATCGGCAGTTCGCGGACGCTTTCGAGGCTGACGAAACCGGCACGGATCCCGTCCTCGAGATCATGGGTGCGCTGGGCGATCTCGTCGCAGACCGCGACGATCTGGCCCTCGATGGTGGTGGCATTGTCCAGTTCGTAATGCAGCCCGTCGAGGTTGCAGCCGGTAAAGTGGATCGCCTCGCGGCGCAGGCGGGTATGTTTAAGGATGCCTTCGCGCACTGCAGCGGTGAGATTGAGGCCATCCCAGGTATATTTCTTTTCCAGCATGTCGACGACACGGAGGCTCTGATAATTGTGTTTGAATCCACCGGCATCCAGGCCTGCCAGGGTGCCATCGAGAGTATCGGCCCCGCTCAGGATCTCGTGGAGGACCACCTCGCCGATATGGCCGAAAGGAGTGTGGCCGAGGTCATGGCCGAGGGCGATCGCTTCGGCGAGCTCTTCGTTGACGCCCAGCGTCCGCGCCATGGTCCGCGAAAGCTGCGAGACCTCGAGCGTGTGGGTGATGCGGGTGCGGTAGTGGTCGCCCGACTCGGTCAGAAAGACCTGGCGCTTGTGCTTGAGGCGGCGGAAGGCCCGTGAATGGATGATGCGGTCGCGGTCGCGCTGAAAGGCGGTCCGGTAGGCATGCTCCGGTTCCGGGTGCAGCCGGCTCGGGGCGAAGCGGGTGCTGAGGGCGGCATAGGGGGCCAGGATGGTCTCTTCGATCTTTTCCAGATCGCTTCTATTTCGCAGGGACAGGGGCATGGCGTCATTCATACTGGTAATCAAGTAAATTGGTCAGCGCTTCTTTCTGTAACCGTGTCAGCCGGCCCTCTTGTTCCGCCAATTTCAGCAGCCTGAGGGAGAGCGTGCGATAGAGTTCGAGGAGCCCGGGCTGCTCCGCCGCCAAAGCGCGGAGGTGGTTGGAGACCGTGCCAATGTCGCCGCGGGAGACCGGACCGGTGAGCGCTGCAGCCGGGCCGGAAGCGATCACATTGGCGATGGTATTCCGCACCAGGGGTTCGGTCATCGCCCGCTTCTCCTCCGCCGGGAGAGCCACCTCCTCGAGCAGCTCGTCCGCCGCCGCGTAGAGTCCGACCAGGCCGTTGGAGAGCAGGACGCAGGCGATGTGATAGAAGGTTTTGGCCTCAGCGGGGAGGCGGAAGGGGCGGCTCTGCATCCTCAGCACGATCTGCTCGAGGCTGGCCAGGGTTCCCTCCTCGCCCTCCAGAGCGATATGAATTCCGCTCCAGCGGCGCCACTCCTCCTCCCGGCCGGCAAAGCTCTGCAGGGGATGCATGGAGGCCAGACGGCGGGTGTGCGGCCGCAGCGGTTCCAGGAGGGCGGCCGGCAGCGAGCCCGAACAGTGGACGACCATGGTTCCGGGCGCCACCACGCCTGCCGCGGCCAGCTCAGCAGCGGCGGCCGCGATGGCGTCATCGGGAACGGCCAGAATGAGCAGCGAATATTTGATCTGCTTCAGGGCCGCCGGATCTGACCCGGCGGCCGCTCCGCAGACGGAGGCGGCCGCCTCAGCCGCGGCTGCCCGGCGGTCGATGACCAGGGCCACCTCCAGGCCGGCGTAAGCCAGGGCAGCGGCGAGGCTTCTGCCGACCCGTCCCGCGCCGATCAGGGCGATGCGCTCCTTCATCACTGCGGCCACTCCACGGCGGCGGCGGCATAGCCGACCACGTAACCGCTCGGCTCGCCGGTCACCTCTTCCGAATTGGTGCGGGCCAGGAGGCGGACGGAGGTGGCGCCGAGGAGTTCGCCCGCGCGCAGCAGGGCGGCGATGGGACCGGCCCCGCAGGCCTCCACCTCACCTGCGTCGTGGGCACGGCAAAAGGCCTCGGCGTCGCCCTTGAGGAGAATCTCCAGAGTCCGGGCATCGGCGCGGCGGCATTCCGCGAGTAATTCGCCATGATAGAGATCCGAGCTGGCGATGATCACTGTTCCTTTTTGGTAGTGCGCGGCGAGGGCCTCGCCGAGGGCGCGGCAGATCTCCCAGTCATAGTCGTGAAAGACCGCGGCCACCAGTCTGAATTCATTCTTCAGGGCCGACTGCAGAAAGGGGAGCTGGACCTCGAGGCTGTGCTCGGGGCGGCCGCCGGAGAGGGTGTGTCCCTCCTCCGAAAGGTGGAGATGGAGCGAAGCCGCGGCGAGCCGGCGGGTCAATTCCCCGTCCACCCGGATCTCACCCAGAGGGGTGGCATAGGCCTCCCCGGCGAAGAGCGAGACTCCGCGCACATACTGGCTGTGGCTCGGCGCGATGACGATCGCGGTATCGATCCCGGCGGCCGCGGCGAGGCGGTAGCCGGCGGCGGCGGTTGAACCCGAATAGATATAGCCTGCGTGCGGGATCACCAGGCCGAGCAGGCGCCGTCCTTCATCCTGCAGCGGTGCGGCAGCAAGCAGGGATTCGGTCATCTCACGCAGCTCTTCGGCCTGACCGGGATAAAAACGTCCCGCCCAGGCGGGCTTGCGCACTTTAATCATGATTGCGCCCTCCTCTCTGCTTTAAATTATCACTAGTTTTTGCCATGTGCAAATTCTTTTTTG
>DAOOPF010000085.1:0-15092 GCA_035388125.1 bacterium
GGAATTCACCCGGCTCGACCACCGGTTTGCCGTCCAGGCCGATAAAACTCGTCTCTTTCGAACTGAGCGTAAACGAGACCGTCTTGCTTTCTCCCGGCGCCAGCTCGATCTTGCGGAAGCCTTTCAGCCGCTTGTTGGGCGGGGCGATCGAGGCCACCAGATCGCTGAGGTAGAGCTGGACCGTCTCCTGGCCTGTGACCTGGCCGGTGTTGGTCACCGTGACGCCGGCGGTGATCACCTCACCCAGGCCTGCGCTGCTCTTGTCCAGTTTGAGATCGCTGTAGGCGAAGGTGGTATAGCTCAGACCGTAACCGAACGGCCACTGGGGATTGTAGGTGTTGGTGCCGCCGGCGTTTTCCGCCCAGACGTGATCGTAGAGCACCAGATCGTTGGGCCAGCGTGGATAGGTGACCGGCAGCCTGCCCGAAGGATTGACGTCGCCAAAGAGCACATCGGCGATGGCGCGCCCCCCCTCCATCCCCGGCAGCCAGGCGAGCAGGACAGCCGCGGATTTTTCCACGATCGGGCGGACGACGCGCGGCCGCCCCTCCACCAGCACCAGGACGACCGGCTTGCCGCTCTTTTGCAGCTCCCGGACCAGATCGAGCTGCGACTGGGGCAGGGTCAGATCGCCGATGTTGCCCGGGGTTTCGCAGTAGGGTTCCTCGCCGAGGCAGGCGATCACCACATCCGCCTTTTTGGCCGCCTTGACCGCAGCGGCGATATCGGCCTCGCTGTCGTAGGTGCTGCCCGGGGAGAAGCTCACCCGGGTGTCGCCGACCTTGGCGGCGACCGCCTTGAGGATGGTCAGCTTGTCCTTGGGATGGAGATCCTCGCGGCCGCCCTGCCAGGTAAAGGTCCATCCCCCGTTCAGGACCGAAAGGCGGTTGGCCGCCGGGCCGGCGACGAGTATTTTCGCCGATTTCTTGAGCGGCAGAAGCGACTTTTCATTCTTGAGCAGGACCAGGGACTCCTGCGCCGCCTTGAGATTGACAGCGGCCGCTTCGGGTGTGGCAAACCGCGCCTTGAGCGATTTGTCAGGGTAGGGATTGTCGAAGAGGCCGAGCTGATATTTGAGCGTGAGGATGCGGCCGCAGGCTTCGTCGATGCGGCTCATCGGCACCTTGCCCTCCCGGACCAGAGCGATAAGGTCATCGGTAAAGCTGTAATCGGCGGGCACCATGCTCATGTCAATGCCGGCCATGACCGCCATCGCCACCGCCTCCTTGTTGTCGGCCGCGACGTGGTGACGCTGGTGGAGATGGATGATATCCTGATAGTCGCTGTCGATCACCCCTTTGAAACCCAGCTCGCCGCGGAGCAGATCGGTGAGCAGATAGCGGCTGGCATGGACCGGGATGCCGTTGACATCTGCCGAGTTGACCATGACCGTATGGGCGCCGGCCGCGACGGCCGCCGCGTAGGGTGGCAGGATATACTGACGCAGATAGTGGTCCGGAATCCAGGCCGGCGTGCGGTCCTTGCCGGTGACGGGATGGCCATAGCCGATGTAGTGCTTCAGGCAGCAGGCGACCCGGTCGGGGGCGGAAACATCATTGGCGTCGCCCTCCTGTCCCTTCACATAGGCAGTGCCCAGTGTTGTGGTGAGCAGGGCGTCCTCGCCGAAGGTCTCCCAGAGCCGCGGCCAGAGCGGCTGGCGGCCGGAGTCGAGGACGGGATTAAAGTTCCAGGGGACACCGGAGGCGCGCACCTCGACAGCAGTGATTTCAGCGCTCTGGCGCAGCAGATCGGGGTTCCAGGTCGAGGCCATGCCGATGGCCTGGGGGAAAATGGTCGCCCCGCGCGTATAGCTGGCACCATGGATGCCGTCGATGCCGTAAAGGACCGGGATTTTAAGCCGGCTCTCGCGCGCCACATCCTGGATCTCGCTGATGATCTCGTTCCAGCGTTCAAGGGTGTGGGCATGGGTGCCGATATTGAAAAAGGCCCCTGCTCCACGGTCCAGAATGGCCTCGCGCAGCTTCTTGCGATCGAGCATCAGGGGCTCGCGAATGCCCGTGCCATCTCCGACACTGACGACTTCGATGGTGAGCTGGGTCATCTGCCCGACCTTCTCCTCCAGCGTCATCTGGTCAAGGAGGTTTTGCACCCGCACATTGACGGCCGTCTGGCCAAAACCGTGGACCGCTGAGCAAGCCACCAGCAGAGCGGCGAAAAGAGAGATTCGGGCAACTTTCATGATCACATTCCTTGCAATTGCATTCCGGCCTGATTTTTCTATAATATACATATAAATGAGCGAAAATGCATAAATTTTGAGCTGGATCACAATTTTTTGCCGTTTTTAGCGCGCCTCAGGGCAGGAGCAGCAGCTTGCCGGCGGCATGCTGCCGCACGCCGGCCTCTGTAAACTCAAGCAGATAGAAATAGAGGCCCTGGGCGACCGGGCGGGCGTCGGCGTCGCGGCCATCCCAACGCATCCTGGTTTCACCGGCACCGGCAGGGCCGGCCGCCAGTTCGCGCACCTGGCGCCCGAGCAGATCATAGAGCACGAGGCGGATCTCGCCCGGCCGCCCCAGCCGGAAGGTGATCTCGGTGTGGCCCTGTGCAGAGAGACGAAAAGGATTGGGATGGCTCTGCTTGAGCAGCAGCGTGGCGGGCTGGACCGCCTCTCCCCTTGCAGCCACACCGCTGAGCGCTCCGAGCCGTTCGATGCCGTACCAGACGGTCTGGTCCTGGCTCTGGTCGAGGATCAGGTTGAAGGTCCCTGGCGACGCGGGCACGATCTTGCGGCCGCTCCCCCGCCTGGCTCCGGAGCCGTCCAGCGGCCAGATGCGGATCGAGTCGGCGCGCAGGGCCAGGGTGAGGCTCAGTCGCACCGGCTCAATCGAGGTCGGTGCCTTGCCCCAGCTGTTGTGAATGGTCCGGGTCCCGTCCCAGACCATACCGCTGTTCTGCGTCCGGGTGGCGATGGTGAACAGGGAGTGGCGCGCCTCGGTCAGCGGCGTTCCGTCAAGCGACGACCAGCTGCACGAGGCAAAGCCGCTCGCGCTGCGCAGCCGCAGCGGCCCCATTTCGGTCTCGGGAAAGCGGTCGAGCAGGCCGGTGAAGGCCAGATAGCGCGGCGTGACGGTCGAAAAGAGGCCGGCCGGATTCCAGAGCAGCTCGCCGGTATCGCTCAGATAAGGCGGTTGCGGCGGTGCCGGCAGCGCCGCCGCATCAAAGGGCACGGCCGCAGCAAAGTTTGTATAGCGCACCCGATGCTGCAGGGCGAGCAGACGCGGCACGATCCCGGGGCCCTGCCAGCCGCCGGCATCGCTCAGCGGCAGGGTCAACACATCGGCGGGGCTAAGGGCGATGGCGATCGTCTGCTGCGCCGGCGCGATCCACCCCTGCCGGAAGGCGGCGGCGCAGGCGGGCATCAGCGCCATCATCGCCGTATTACGGTGAATGCCGAAATAACCGTCGATGAAATCGGCTTCGTAAGTGGCGTCGCTGCCGCCGTTGTCGAAGAGCATCACCGCATCGGCATCGGCCAGAGCTGCGTAACTGCAGAGGAAGAGCGGCCCCTCGCTCTGGTAACGGTTGGGGAAGGGGTGGTTGTACTCGCTGATGGTGAAGGGCTTGCCCGCCACCGCGGCGGCATTGATCACGCCGGCGATCGCCCCGCCCTCGGTCTCGAGCACCATCGGGGTATTGGCGATGGTCCAGTCCGTGACGGACCAGGGAATATTGGGGAAATCGGGATGGTCCCAATAAGCATGGTTGTCGATATAGTCGAGCTGGCTCTGGACCAGAATATCAGCGGGACCGACATTCCAGTTGGTGCCGACGACGGGCACGCGCACACCCAGCTCCTGCTTGAGAAAGCGGTTCATCTCGGCGAAAAAATCCTCCTGCAGGCGGATATAAAAAGCGCTCATGTCGGAGACCCGCGCCGCGGAAAAGGAGACGCTCTGATTATACTCGGTGCGGCGGACGTTGCCCGCCTCGAGCGATTCATCCTCGAGCAGGCCGGAGATCGTGGCCGGCTGGATCGAAATCTCGTCGAACCAGAAGATGCCGGTCTGTTCGCCGAGATGAAAGGAGAGCCGGCCCTGGTTGACACAGTTCTCCGCGGCCTTGAAGGTAAAGGAGAAGCGCTGCCATGCCGGGATCAGGGAAAAGCTGCCGCTGCCGTAGCCGGTCCAGGGCGAGGTATCGCGCATCACTGCTGCGCTGATCGTGCGCGGGGCCTCCGCCCGGGCGGCGAAGGAGACGGTGTAGAGCGAGTCCTTTTGCAGGGAAAAGCCGGTCTGTTTCCACTGGATGTGCCAGCTGGTGCCGGTTACAGCCGTGACCGACACCTTGGCCGAGAGCGCGCCGATGAAGGGCTGCACGGCCGCCAGGGCCATGGTGGCGCGGGCGGTCTCGTGCTGCTCCATCTGCCAGTTTTTGCCGAGTTCGCCCTTTTCAAAGCCGCCATCCTTGATGAGTTCACCGCCGCGGCCGTCCCGGCTTCCCGGCAGCCAGGCGCTGCGCAGTTGGGCGGTGGTGGCGTATTTCTGCTGCAGAAACGCCAGCCACTGCTGGTCGAGCATGCGGGAGTGGCGCAGGGTGAGCCGCCCGCCCCGGGCGAAAGGCCGGAGCAGTCCCTCGCGCCACCAGCGGTAGAGCGAGTTCTCGTTGGTGATCTCGACCATGGCCATCGCCGGCTCCTCGACCAGAGGCAGGCCGGTATAGGGATTGCGATGGGTGAGCAGCTGGCGGGCGAACTCTTTGTAGAGCGGCCAGAGATCGCGGTCAAAATAGCTGACCGCCTTGCCGTAGTCGGTGATTGAATCGGCGTCGGCGACCCCGTCGCGGCTGTTGAAGGTACGGCTGACGTGCAGGTTGATGTTGAGATAGATGCCGTTCTTTTTCAATTCCGCGATATACTTTTCCAGCCGCCCCAGCATGACCGGGTTGAGATGGCGGGTGTCGGAGTCGCGGTCGAAGAGGCTGTGGTCGCTCCAGGGATTATCCATGTGGTGGAAGCGGACGAGATTAAAGCCCATCTTGCGCAGCCGCGCCGCCAGGAAAGGCGCCTTGTCGGCGGGGGGAAAGGCCCCGTCGGCAACGCAGTTGGTGCCCCAGAAGCGGATGCGCTCGCCGGCCACGGCGAAGTGGCCCTCCGCGTCGATGCCGGTAAAAGCGCCGGCGGCGATGGGCTGCGCCGGAAAAGCGGGCAGGAACTGCTGGCGGGTGCTGTCCCGCGCCGGCAGGACAAAATTGAAGCCGCCGGAAAAGTTCTGCGCCGCCGTGGCGGTGCACAGGGTCAGGAGCAGCGCGGCGGTGCGGAGGCGTGGATTCATCTCACCACCACCATTTTGCCGGTCCGGGTGAGGAAGCTGGTCTCCGATTCCACCCGCAGGCGGTAGTAATAGAGGCCGCTCGGGCCGCGCGCCTGCCAGAGATGGCGCTGCTCACCTGAAGCAAGCAGGCCGAGGGGCTGCTCATCAACCAGTTCACCGCGGATGTTGTAGATCTGCAGAGTCGCCTCGCCCGCGTTCTCGAGATGAAAGGGGATGACCGTGGCGTCATTGAAAGGGTTGGGATAGTTCTGCCCCAGCCTGAAATCGCGGGGTGAGGCCTCGGGAGCAGCGCCGACCCCGCTGGCGCCGGCCTCGGGATTGAAATAGCCGGCCAGGAAGACCAGCGGCGCGTTCCAGTTGATACAGATCTCGTTGGCCGCATAGCTGTCGGCGTCATCGATCCAGCAAAGCGCGGGCGGCGTGGAGGAGGTGAAAGCTGACTTGAGGGTTTCATCATCATTGATGTTTTGATTGGCGCCCCCGGCGATGAACCCCGGCACCGGGGCGGCAATATTATCCGACCACGATGGGCGATGGTGGGGATTTTTCACGCTGACCACGCCGACGCCGGTGATATAGGAGGTGTTGTGGGGGTTGGCCCCCAGCATATAGTGCAGCTGGTCCAGGGCCGCCCCGCGCCAGGATTCCGCTCCGTCGGACTCGGCGGCCATGACCAGCAGGATGGCGCGGTTGAGAGCGCGGGAGTTGGAGCCCCAGTTGAACTCGCCGGGTTTGAGCAGATAGCGGAATCCGCTCTGCTCCTGCTGCTGCAGCAGAGCACCGGCGTATTTATGCAGTGCGGTGCGCAAAGTGGTGCGCACGGTCTGATCGGCCTGGCTGCCGGAATCGAAGAGATAAGCCAGATGGGCCAGGGGCGCCAGCGAGCCCCAGCTCATCTCCCAGCTAAAGAGATTGATGCCGGCATAGTGCGTGAGATACCAGGTATGGCAGGCCTGGCTGCGGGTCGTGCGCCAGAGCTCGGCCGCGGCCCAGAGTCGCTCGTCCCGGTCGTTGTTGTCCCCGTATTGGCCGGTAACCACGCCATCCGGATTCCTGAAGCCGCCGGCCGGGAAGATGTCGGGATGAGCTTCAAGCCAGCTCCAGGCGCGCACCGCCCGGGCGGTGCAGGTGTCGGCGAAAGCCGCGTCGAAAGGAGCATAGATGCGCCCGGCCTGGGCCATGACGGCGGCGAAATTGGCGGTCGCCGCGCTCGAGACCGGCATCAGATAGCGCTTGTTGGTATCCTTGTGCGGCATGATGATCGCCTCGAAATCGGTGCGGGTCAGTTTGTGGTGAACCCCGCCATCGGCCGCCTGCATGGTGAGAAACCACGCCAGTTCATAACGCACCTCGTCGAGCAGGTCGGGCACGCCGTTGCCGCTCTCGGGGATCTTGAGGGTATCAGCGCTGAACCGGCCGGGAAAATATTCGTAGGCCATCAGCAGCGTGCCGGCGCTGATGCCGCCGTTGACGATATATTTGCCGTAATCCCCGGCGTCGTGCCACCCCCCTGTCCCCTTCACCTGGCCGTCCAGGCCGGTGCTGGTGTGATACCAGCCATCCTGCAGGTGACAGGCGGGATGGGTGTACTGCAGGGCAAAGAGGGGCTTGAGCTCCATGCCACAGCGCTGATAATAGTAGCTCCTGAGAGCCTTGGCGTAGAGATCCCGATAGACCCCCTCCATCACCCGGAAGGGATAAGAGCTGCCCACGCCGGGGACGCGCACCGCATAACGGCCGGGCTGGGTCAGGGTGCTGAAATCGGCCGTATAGAGGTCCATCCCGGTCGAGGCATCCTTCAGCCGCCGCAGCTGGACAACACCGCCGAGCACGGTCCGCTGATCGCGCTGATCCACGATATAAAAACTGTCCGCGGCCTGATTGATGAATGCGATTTTGACGTCGCCCGGCTGATAGCCGGCCTGATCCACGGTGACAGTACCCGCACCGAACAGCGGCGGCGCGATGGCAAGGGGAAGCAGCAAAAACAGGCCGGGCATGACCGGCCGCAGGACTCTCAGCATCAGACGGCGCATAAAGATCTCCTTTTAACATAAATCTCCAAAGAAAGTTAGCAACTCTGGCGCCAAATTCAAGCACATTTTCCAGCCGCTCCCTGTACCTGCCTTGTTCCTCCCTGCCGGGATGCGCCGCCTGTCACAAAAACAATACAATGAGCTTGCTTTTTTGCCATAAAATTGCTAAAATTATTATATTTATCCCGTAAACCCTTTTGATGCTCCCGGGCCGGTCCGCTGGAACTTGTCGGCCGTGTAAAAGTTAGATTATTAATCGTCCGTCCATTGAGAGAAATCATACATATGGCCAAACTTTACCGGGCTCCACTCATCGTGCTCCTGTTCCAGCTCCTCTTTGCAGCCCAGGCGCCCGCCCAGCTCCAGGAGCCGCAGGCTGAACAGGCCTTCACCCTCGCCCGCCAGCTCTATGAGGACCAGCTTTACGAACTCGCCGCCGACCAGTTCAACGATTTCATCCAGAAATATCCCTACGCTCCCCAGGCGCAGGAGGCGTGGTTCCTCCTTGGCGAGAGTTTTTTCCAGCAGCGCCTCTTCGATCAGGCCATCACCGCTTACCGCGCCCTGCTGCAGCGCCATGCCGCTCTGACCCTCAGGGACCAGGCCGCATTCCGCATCGGCCAGTCGCTGGTCTACAGCAACAAGCTGACTGAGGCCAGAAACGCCCTGCGCCAGTTCATGGACGACTATCCCGCCAGCGCTCTCTACCCTGACGCCCGCTACTGGTACGGCGAGACCCTCCTGCGCGGCGGCAGCAAGGAGGAGGCCGTCCGCTACTTCAGCGAGATCGCCTCCGACCATGCGCAGAGCAAGGTCGCCGATTATGCCCTCTTCGCCATTGCGGATGTCCACGAGGGAGAAAACCGCTGGGATGAGGCGATCGCCGCCTACAACCGGCTGCTGAAGGAGTACCCCTCCAGCCCGCTGGCCGAACAGGCCACTTTCCGCCTCGGCATGGCCCGCTACGGCCGCAAGGAGTACGACGAGGCGATCGGCGAGCTCTCCCGCGCCATCGTCGCATGGCCCGCGAGCCGCTGGCGCGGTGAGGCGCAGTACTTTATCGGTGAATCCTTCGCCCGCAAGGGGGAACACGAAAAAGCGGCCAAAGCCTTCAGCGTGATTTCCTCCCTGCCGGACAACCGCTACGCCGATGACGCCCTCCTGAGCCTTGGTCTGGCCTATCTCAACCTGAACAGGGATGAGGATGCCCTCGCCGCCTGGCAGCGGCTGCTCGCGGTGAGCACGGACGACGATCTCAAGGCGGCGGCCCTTTTCCAGAGCGGCCGTGTACAGCAGCGCCGCGGACGCAGCGAAGAAGCCCTGCAGTTCTACAAGCGGGTTGTGGGCGACTATCCGCGCAGCGCCGATGCCCCCAACGCCCTCTTTGAGCACGCCTCGCTGCTCTTCACAAAGAAAGAGTTCACCACAGCGCGCACTATCTTCAGCCAGATCATCGACCGTTTTCCCAGGTCGGCGGTGGCCGGTGATGCAGCGGTGATGGTGGGCGAGTGCTATCTCGGCGAGGGCAATGCCGAAGCCGCCAACCGCATCTTCCGCCAGACCGCCGGCGGTTATGACCAGCCGGAGGTCAAGGCCCAGGCCATTTTCAAGCTCGGGCTTTCGCGCTTCCAGGCCGGCGAATATGATCTCGCCTTGAAGAATTTCGAAGACGTCCTGCGCGCGTATGCCAAAACCGCTGTTGCGCCGGATGCCCGGTTCTGGCGCGGCGAGAGCTATTTCAAGCTGGGCCGCTACACCGAGGCCCTCGCCGACTACCAGGGCTTCATCCGGGAAAATCCCTCCTCCCCGCGCATCGCCGAGGCCCGCTACGGGCAGGGCTACGCCGCCCTGAAAAGCGGCCAGTTTCAGACCGCCGCCGAGGCCTTCGCCGCCGCCGCCGAAAGAAGCGATGCCCTCCCCCTCAAGTGCGATGCCCTGATGCGGCGCGGGGATGCCCTGATGAACGACAAAAAGTTCGCGGAGGCCGTCAAGGCCTACCAGACCGCTTCCAGCAGCTGCAGCGACGAACAGCTCAAGGCCGAGGCCCGCTACCAGACCGGGCTGGCCTGGTACCGCAGCGGCGATTTCGACAAGGCCCGCCGCACCCTCGAGGAGGTCACCAGCAGCTGGCCCGGATCGCCCTTCGCCGCTGAAGCCCTCTACCTGAGCGGCCGCGCCCGTTTCCGCACCAACCAGTTCGATGAGGCGATAGCCTCCTTCAACCAGCTCATCGGCAGCTACCCCCAAAGCGCACTCCGCGATGATGCCACCTACGCCATCGCCGATTGCTACTACAATCTCGGTGCGTACGACAAGGCCATCACCCAGTACAAAATAGTCATCGAGCAGTTCCCCAAAAGCGAACTGGTCCCTGATGCCCTCACAGGGCTGCAGTGGTCGATGATGCAAAAGGGAGAGACCGGCCAGGCCGACAAGGTGGTGCAGGAGTATGTCACCCGTCTGCCTGACCGCGAGACGGCGGCCAGGGTGCTGGAGCGCCAGGCCGAATTCTTCCGGGACAACGGCCAATATGACGAGGCCATCGAGCAGTACCAGAAACTGCTCTCCTCCTACAGCGGCACGGCCGCCGGCGCCGCAGCCCTGTACGGCATCGGCCTCTGCCGTCAGACGCAGAATCAGCCCGATGCCGCCATCGCCGCTTTCCGCCGCCAGTGGGAGGAGCATCCTGGCTCTCCGGCCTCGCCCCGGGCACTCTTCGCGGGGGCGCGTCTGCTCGCCGAAAAAGGCGACCGGAGCCAGGCCGCGACCTGGTACAGCAAGCTGACCGCCGATTATCCCGATCATGAGCTTGGTTCCGCCGCGGCCTATGCCCGGGGAGTGCTGGATATCGACAGCCGGCAGATCGATCAGGCTGAGCGGCAGTTCAGGGAGCTTGACAGCGCGGACAAGACAGGCCCGGATCACGGACTCGCCCGGCTCGGACTCGCCCGGGTCCATATCGGCAAAAAGCAGTACGCCGATGCCCAGGCCGTTCTCGATCAGCTGCTCGAACAGGGGACGCCCGCCGTCAGCGCCGAGGCCCAGTTCCTCATCGCCACCATCCTACGCGAACAGAAGGAACTCGCCAAAGCCAGCCTCGCCTTTCTGAAGATCAAATATCTCTATCCCGACGAGCTGGATTGGGTCGTCACCGGCATCTTCAACGCCGCGCAGTGCAATGAAGAGCTGGGGAGGTCGGCTGACGCCCGGCGCCTCTATCAATCCCTGATCAACGATTACCCCGCCAAATCGGACTATGCCGCCCGGGCGCGCGAACGCCTGCAGGCGCTTTCAGGAAAGTGAGGCGGAGGTGATGATGGAACATTCAGGAGACCGATTGCGATACGCCATGCTCGTCACCCTGCTCGGCGCCGTCCTCGCGACCGCCCAGGAGCGCCCCCTTCCTCCGACGCGCATCACCCTGCCCTCCGACTCGCTGGCGGCCGGTCGGACGCCAACCAAGCTGGAGGCGGACAGCAGCCGCATCGAGCTGCCCGATGTGGTCGTGCTCGGCCAGGACCGCAGCGTGCGTCAGGTCGAGAGCAAACGCCGTTCCGGCGATGAGCAGCCGCGGCTGCTCCGGCCGGAGTTTCAGTCGCTCTCGATCTTTGCGCGGCGGGATAACAGCCGGCCTCTGGTCAACGCCGCTGCGGCCGCGCGCGAACGGCTGATCTGGGCCAATGCGGCGGCGGGCTCTTATACCAGCGTCGCCGCCGATGCCGGCTATTCGGGCAAATTCCCCTGGGGTTCGGCGCGGCTCTCGGGCTGGCTCGACCGCAGCAACGGCGCCTTTAACAACAGCCGTCATGCCGACGGCGGCCTGGCAGCGACCGCAACCACCCCCCTGCGTAAGGAACTGCACGGCCGCGCCCAGGCCGAAATGAACTGGCTCAACCGCGGCCTCCACGGGGCCGTCCTCGATGATCTCAACCGCCGGGCGGTCCACAGTCTGCTGGCGGGAGAGGCCGATTTCGCCATCGATCCGCTCTCCAGTGCCCGCGCCGGCCTCCAGCTCGCCGGCGCCGGCATGAGCACCGACAGCAGCAGCCACGAGCTGCAGCACAGCGGCGATTTTATTATCGGCCTGCACAGCAGCTATCAGCGCCAGATGGAACGGGTGACGCTGCGCGCCCACGCCGCCTACACCCGGGATTCCTATTCCGCTGAACCCGACAGCCTCGACGCCACCATCGGCTTCAGCCAGATCAGGGCCGAGGTGCAGACTTCTCTCCTGCGCAATCTCCAGCTCACCGCCGCCATCGGCTATCAGGAGTGCTCCCGCGGCCGCTTCGCCCCCTCCCTCCGGCTGGCCTTCATCCCCAATGACCGCTGGGGCATCACCGCCGCCGCCTGGTCGGGGCTCCGCTACGTCACCTTCCGGGAACGGCTGCAGGAGAATCCCTTTCTCGCCCACAACCTCTCCATGGCGGCTGACGACTCCCCCCTCTCGCTGCAGGTGCAGAGCGATTTCCGCCCGGTCGGCACGATGGTCTTCAACTTCGGCCTCTTTCATGGACGCTACGACCAGCTCAACTATTGGCAGCGGGACGAGGAGAGCGGCTTTATCGGGCTTCATCAGGTCGGGAATGTCCACCTCACCGAGCTGCAGGCCGGCGTCCGCGTGGGACTGCACGCCGGCATGATGCTGCAGGGCGAGTTTCACCTCAACAGCGATCATTTGCAGGAGGCGGTCGGCCAGGGCGACGATGACCGCATCCCCTACCGACCTGATTACCGGGCGCGGGCCTCGCTCGGCATGCCCCTCCCCTGGCAGCTCCAGCTCACCGCGCAGCTGGATATGGTCGGGGAGCGCCGCCGGGGCGTCGATCAGGACGGGCGCCTGCCCGAATACATCCTCCTCGATGCGGGCATAGGACGGAAATTCGGCCGCCATCTCCATGCCGAATTCACGGTAAAGAATATCCTCGACCGCCGCTATGTGGTCTGGGAAGGCTATGATGAACCGGGCATCCAGTTCATGGCCGGAGCAAGATGGGCTTATTAATCCAGTAGCAAGTGCAGATCAATTCCAACGGAGGCAACAGCATGTCATTGTGGGATATGTTCACCAGAGGCGGATCGATGATGATCCCCATTCTGATCTGTTCCATCATCGCGGTGGTCATCTTTCTTGAACGCTATCTCTCCCTGCGCAAGATCCGCATCAACTCCCGCAAATTCACCCTGCAGATCCGCAGCCTGCTCGGCCACCAGCGGGTGGATGAGGCCATACTCCTTTGCAAGGAGACCCCGGGACCGATCGCCGGCGTCGCCAAGGCGGCCCTGCTCAAGAAAGACCGGCCGCGCGAGGAGATCAAGGAGGCGATCCAGAGCGCCGGACAATCGGAGATCTTTCACATGGAGAAATATATGGGCATCCTGGCGACCGTGGCCGGCGTGGCGCCCATGTTCGGCTTTCTCGGGACGGTCACCGGTATGATCAAGGCCTTTATGCAGATTCAGTCGCGCGGCGGCAACGTCGACGCCAGCGTCCTCGCCGGCGGCATCTGGGAGGCCCTCATCACCACTGCGGCGGGGCTCATCGTCGGCATCCCCGCCCTCATCGCCTACAACTGGATCCAGGGCAAGGTCGAGCATCATGTCTTCGAGATGCAGGAAAGCTCCAACGAGTTCCTCGACATGCTCCAGGAGAAGGAGGCGTAATGATCTTCAAGACTACGCGCAAACGCATCATCAGCTATGCGGCCATCAGCCTCACCGACATCATCCTGCTGCTGCTGATCTATTTTCTCCTCTCCTCCTCCTTCATCGTGCAGCCGGGCATCAAGGTCACCCTGCCGCGCGCGGCGGCGGGCGAGGTGGACAAGGCCGACAAAATCTATCTTACCGTGACCAAATCGGAGCAGCTCTTTCTCAACGGCGAAATTGTAAGCAGGAGCGAACTGGGGGCGCGCCTGACCGCATTGCTCAAAATTGCCGTGGACAAGACCGTGATCATACGCGCGGACAAGGATCTGACCCTTGAAGCTACTGTGCAGGTGATCGATATCGCCAAACTGGCCGGTGCGCAGAAATTTCTGATCGCCACCGAGCCCGGCGAGTGAGGGTGACCATGACGTCCTGGCAGGAGATACCGCAGGAACTGCGCCGCGGGATCCTCTTTTCGCTGCTCTTTCACCTCGCGCTGCTGCTCCTCTTCATTGCTGTCACCGTGCGGGTGGATTCGCTCCCTCAAAGCTTCGCCGAGGTGGCCTTCATCAGCGGCACACCGGGCGGACGAATTACGGAAACAAGCAGCATCGAGGAGCCCGCGCCGGCTGTGTCTGCGGAAGCGGAGAGCGTACCGCTTCCCCGTCCGGCGGCTGCGCGACCGGTGAAACCCAGGCCGGAACCTGCTCCCGCCGTCAACCGCACCACGCCCGCGCCCCGCACCGGCGCTGAGCAGCAGCAAAGCACCCCGGTGACACCGCCGAAGCGGCGCATGCTGGAGGATGAGGAGCCCCTCATCAGCCGTCAGGAACAGGGGAAAATCACCCCCGGCCGCACGACGACCGGCGCCGCAGCCATCGGCAGCAGCACCGCCCCCGCCGGCGGAACAACCGGTGCGGCTTCAGGCGCGCAAACGCCCGGCAGCGCCGGCAGCGGCAGCGGCTCTGCAGCCGCGGCGGCTGACCGGGGAAGCGGCGCGGGTGCAGGCAGCGGTATGACCAGAGGCGGCGGCTCAGGCCAGCCCTTCACCATCGAAGGCGACGCCGCGCAGCGCCTCATCGTCAAACAGATCATCCCCACCTACCCGGAAGGACTCCAGCAGGAGGCGGTGATCCAGTTCAGATTCACGGTCCAGCCCGACGGCAAGCTGACCGGTCTGATCCCCATGCGCAAGGGCGACCCGACCCTCGAAAAGATCACCCTGAACGCGCTGCGGCAGTGGCTCTTCAATCCCCTGCCGGCCAACGCTGAGCAAAAACCCGTCCAGGGACTCATCACCTTCCGCTATCAGCTGGAATAGAGCGCCGTTCGCAGCCATGCGGCGCCCCATCAGGGCATAAAAAAAGCGCAGATCACTCTGCGATTTTTTTATGCCCGTTACCCCTTGCCGTGCGGATGCTGTCCATGCCTTCTCCCGCACCTCCGCAGTCAGAAAAATCGCCGGTACAAACCGGCATGGCCGCAATCGGGAAAGAGAACTCCAGGTATCAGAACCCCCGCAGAAAAGTCAGGCGGAAGATGCCGCGCTCATCACGATTCTGCCCGTAAAAGAGGCCGATCAGTCCGACGCCGGCGCTGACATCCAGGTGCGCCCCGAAATAGTGGTCCGGCCCGTCCTCGGGGAAGATATAGCCCTCCACCTGCGGCCCGATGAAAGAGTCCCCGTAGAGGCGATGGCCAAGGTAGTGGCGGTAGTAGTAGCGATTGGACCAGGTCTCGTCCTCGACCTTGACAAAATAGAGATTCTGGCTTTCAAAAGTCCAGTTCGGGCTGTTGTAAAAGGCGAAGAACTCGGGGCAGACGTGGCCGATGCGGGCGCCTTTCTCCCCGGCCTCGATGAATTCGACGCCGGCCATGGGGATGAGGGCGAGATTGCCGATGTGAAAGGCGGGGCCCAGATCGACCTGGGCGTAGCCCTGACTCGACATTTGAAAAACCGCCGAGAGGCCGACGTTTTTAGCGAGCGGCCTTTCATAAAAGAGCCAGGGATTGATCTCGCCGTAATGATAGTCGAGGCGGAAAAGGCAGCTGGCGCGCACGCCGTCATCCCGGCCCGTTGCGGGCAGAACCGGAAGCAGCATCGCCGCCGCCA
>DAOOPF010000086.1:0-5564 GCA_035388125.1 bacterium
AGAAAAAGATCCACAAGGGGGTGCTTGCCGTGATGGACGGGACTTTCGCCGGGGATGGCCCGGGACCGCGCTGCATGACCCCCCACGTCAAGGATATCCTCCTGGCCAGTTCCGATATGGTCGCCATCGACGCCATCTCCGCCAAGCTGATGGGCTTCGATCCCCTCTCAATCAAGTATATCCGTCTCGCGCATGAGGCCGGGTTGGGCTGCGGCGATCCGCGCGAGATCGAAATCGTCGGCGACGAGGAGGCCGGCCACGAAAACTGGCATTTTGTCGGCCCCTTTAAAAAGATGACCTTCGCCTCGCGCATGCAGCACCGGATCTACTGGGGCCCTCTGAAAAAACCGCTTGAATGGACTCTGAAGACCGTGCTCGCGCCCTGGTCGTATATCGCCTCGGTGACCTATCACGACAGCTTCTGGTACCCCCTATTCGCCAAACGCAAGATGGCGGCGGCCCTCAGCTCCCACTGGGGCCGGCTCTTCCGCAATTACGAGACCCTGCAGTCTGCCGAGAAGGGCTTTGACACCATCGGTACAGAGTCGGCCCCGTTCAAACGGACCGGCTGGCGCGCTGCCGTGCGTTCGCTTCCCATCCTCTTCAAGAGCATCAAGGAAGCTCCCGAGTTCATCCAGCGCAGAAAAAGAAGAAAAAAAATGTAACCTGCAGGGATTCGTCACGTAAACAGGAACAGGCAAGCCACACACTATTACCGGAACTTGTGAGGGCTACGTGATGAAAACGACCGCTCGAACACTCAGCCTGACATTGCTCCTGGCCTTTATGGCGGGATGCGATTCGTCGATCAACAAGAGTATCTACGTTCAGGACGGCGAACGCCGCGACAGCGGCATCAACACTGTTAACGGCACCATCACCATCGGCAACGACTGTGTAATCCGCGGCGGATGCCGCACGGTCAATGGCGCCATCCGCGTCGGACAAAATTCAACCGTCCGCGAGCTGCAGGCGGTCAACGGCGAGATCGAGCTGGGACGGAATTCAAGGGCGAAGGAAGATCTGATGACCGTTAACGGCACGATCACCCTCCAGCCCGGCAGCCTGGTGAAAGGCGACGTCTCCATCATCAACGGCAACATCAAGATGGACAACGCTACGGTCGAGAAGGATTTGACCCTCTTCAACGGCAATATCGAGCTCGCCAACGCCTCCCTGGTCAAGGGGGATATCCTGGTCAAGGACGCCAAGGGCAGCCACGCCAGAGAACAGGTTCTGACTATCCGGCTGGGTGAGGGCTCCGTGGTCGAAGGGGATATCATCGTGCTGGAAGATGCGGTCAAGGTCAAGGTGGTGCTGGGCAAAGATGCGCGCATCGAAGGGGATGTCACCAATGCCGAGGTGGTGCAGGAGACCTGATTCCGCCGCCCGACCTATAGGGTTATATAAAAAAAATGCCTGTCCCGGCGTGCCGGGACAGGCATTTTTGTCTTGGTGCGAGAGATCTATTTCACTCTGATGAACTCGATGCGGCGGTTGCGGGCGCGTCCCTCGGCGCTCTTGTTATCGGCGACGGGATAGCGGTGGCCAAAGCCGATCGCGGTGATGCGCTCCTCTTTCACCCCCTTGCTGATCAGGTAGCGCCGGACCGACTCGGCCCGGCGCTCCGAGAGCAGCTGATTGGCCGCCGCTTTGCCGACATTATCGGTATGGCCGCGGATTTCCACAATCGCGGCGGGCTCGAGCAGCAGGGAATTGGCCACTTCATCGAGCACCGGCAGGGATTCGGCGGTCAGATCGGCCTTGCCTGTCGCAAAGTTGACTCCCTGCAGGACCAGGGCGGTGCCGCTCTCTTCGGCCTGGGCGATCCGCCGGTCGTCCGGGCAGCCGTCTTCGTCCTCAAAGCCGTTCATGGTCTCGGGATCGCGCGGGCACTTGTCGCGCTCATCGGGAATGCCATCACCATCCGTATCGGAATCGGGGCAGCCGTCTTCGTCCATATAGCCGTTGACGGTCTCGGGCTGGTCGGGGCACTTGTCGACCAGATCGACGATCAGATCGCCATCATTGTCGACGTCAGGACAGCCGTCCTGGTCCTCGAAGCCGTCGTGGTCCTCAGCCTTGCCGGGGCAGGCGTCGAGGGCATCCTCGATGCCGTCCTGGTCATTGTCCGGATCGGGGCAGCCGTCCTCGTCCTCAAACTGGTCGAAATCCTCGGGTGCGTTGATACAGAGGTCCTGGGCGTCGGCGATGCCATCCAGATCGTTGTCGGGATCAGGGATGCCATCCTCATCCTGGAAGCCATCGAGGTCCTCCGGAATCAGCGGGGCAAGGTCTCTTACGTCGGGCACGCCGTCATTGTCATTGTCCGGATCCGGGGCGCCGTCGAGGTCCTGAAAGCCGTCCAGGTCCTCCGCATGGAGGGGATCAGCATCGAGGCGGTCGACGATGCCGTCCTGGTCGCGGTCCTGCTGATAGCTGATGTACCAGGTCAGGGTGGCCAGCGCCTGGAGGTACTGTGAATTGATGTCATCCTGGCCGACGTTGTCACGGCGGAGATGAAGCAGGCTGGCAAATCGCGCCTGCAAATCGATGGAGAGGGCCGGATGGGGATAGAGTTCGAGCCCAAGTCCCTCGTAGAGCAGGCCGTTCTTGCGCCAGCCGCTGACGCGATCACCCCAGCGCCAGTAGTGGTCGCCCCAGAAGGTCACTTTCTCTCCGGTCAGGTAGCGCAGGTCCCAGAAGAGGATGCCGGTGCCGACCGTGAGGTAAGGTTTGACTGCGCCATTCTTGCTGGCGGTGATCCGGGCCCCGGCCGTCAGCGGAAAGATGAAAGTGCGGTGCATCTCATCAGGATCTTTCTGCCAGCGGGATCCCTCCCTGCTCGGTTTGAAGCTGCCATAGCCCAGGGAGCCCTCCAGCACGACATGGCGGCTGAGGCCGTATTTCAGACCGAGCCCGGTGGCTGAGCCCACAGCGGCGCGGTCGGGCGCATCACCTAGAAATTTGACCGCGCTGGTATGCACGGTGATGCCGAAGCTTTTATCCCAGATCTGCGCCTGCAGTGCGATGGGGATGAGAAGAGCGAGCTGGAGCAGCCTCCGATACGATTTACACATGCCAGGCCCCGAAACAAGTATGGTGGTGTGATGGAGGAAAAGAGCGTTATTTCCGTACTTCATAGTACAAAAAAAGCAGGCGACTGCGTAAATAATCTCTTGCAGCCGCTGCCGGGATGCTCCGGAAGCCGCTAACTTTACGAGAGTTATCAAAAATTCGCTTGCACTTGAGGCCCGAATCGCCTAATTTACGCCATGCAGTCCACCCACTTTCGAGGAGCCCGTGATGGAATGGATCATAACCCTCCTGGTGCTGGCCGGCATGGCCGGTTTTAGCTATTGGTATATCAGGAGATTTAACAGAAGCAGGGGAGGCGGCGACGTCAAGCTGATGATGGCCGCGGTGCGGCGGCGTGAAGTCGGCATGAAGCGGAGCCTGGAGCTGAGCAAGGAGGAGCACGACGAGACCAACGCCCTGCTCGACAGGCAGTGGCGCATCATCCACGGGCGCTGGATCGGCATCGGCGCCCACTACCTGCAGGGCTTTGCGAGCGACGCCGCCGGCCTGCCCGCCCCCGGCGACCAGGATTGGCGGCTCTTTCAGCTCTATGGTCTGGAAGACTATGCGATGTTCCGCCGGTGCGTGGCGGTCATCGAGGAGGAGGGCAACAACTTGCTGCGCCATCACCTGGAAATCCGCCTCATTCCCGGCGAATCGATGACCGAGGTCGGCGGCAAGGTGAAAAGGCTGCTCTGACGCGGGCCGCCGCACACTTGTCCTCAAGGCCGAGAGCAGGGCGGCCGGTGCGGCTCCGTACAAAATTTTCCTGACGGTTGCACGGCACTGCCGTGGATCCGGCCGGACGCTGTCCATCAAGGAGAGAGAGCTCTTATGAAGGATAACTTTGTCATCACCATCGGGCGGCAATTCGGCAGCGGCGGCCACCAGATCGGCCGGCAGCTGGCCGGGCAGCTCGGGATCTCCTTTTACGACAAGGAGCTCATCCGCCTCGCCTCGCAGCAGAGTGGCTTGAAAGAGGAGTTATTCGAACAGATGGATGAAAGGAGGCGGTTCAGCCTCTTCGGTGGCGTGCTGGGCTTGCAAGGCATCCCGGTGGAGGAGTATTATGCCGATTTCTATCTGAGTAACGAGACCCTTTTCAGAATCCAGGCCGATGTGATCCGCGAAATCGCCGGCAAGGATTCCGCCCTGTTCGTCGGCCGCTGCGCAGATTATATCCTGCAGAGTCATCCGCGTGCTTTTCATCTCTTCATCTGCGCGGATCAGGATGACCGGATCAGCCGGGTCTCCAAACGCTTCAATCTGGCGGCGGGCAAAGCCGGAGAGCTCATCACGAAAACCGACAAGCAGCGCGCCTCCTTTTATAACCATTTCACCAGCAAGATCTGGGGGGCGGTGGAGTCCTACCATCTCTGCATCAACTCGTCTTTTCTCGGCATCGAAGCAACGGTAGAGTTCATCCACCAGATGGCCGCCAGGAAATTCGCCTTGTGATGAGCGTTGAGCAGCCGCCCTGCGCCGAAATCATTTTTGCGCCACGGGGGTGGTGTACCACCTGTCGATCGCCGCTTTAATCGCAGGTATCGCCTTCTGGCCCGCCTCCATGCCGGCGATCATCAGCTCTTTCTTTTTGGAAAAATCCATTGTGCCCACATTGCCCACCTCCGGCTCGATGAGAACGTCGGCCTGCCGGTTTTTGTACTCATCGATCCTTTTACCCATGATGTCGATCGCCTGCAGGGTAATCTGGATGATGTTCCCGGTCTCATAATTGGTGATGTCCTTGCCGATATTGACCGCAATGACAATATCGGCCCCCTTTTCGCGCGCGGTCTCGGGCGCGATGCTGCCGTTGACGCCGCCATCGACCAGGATGCGGTCATTGATACTCAACGGCGTGAAAATGCCGGGGATGGAAGCCGAAGCGCGCACCGCCAGCTCAACCGGCCCTTTTTCAAGAACCACCGACTCGCCGGTGTTGAGATCGACAGCCATGGCGTAAAAGGGGATCTTCATCTCCTCGATGTTCTTGATCTTGACGTGCTCGGTCACGAATTTTTCCAGCTTGTTGCCCTTGACCGGCCCGGTCTTGGAGGAGAGGAGCGAAAAGTCAAAAATATCGTCCTTCTCCAGCTCGAAAGCGAGCCACTCCAGTTCGAAACTGTTGGGATTGGCGGAGTAGATAGCGCCGATCAGGCTCCCGACCGAGGTGCCGACGATCATGTCGATCGGGATCTTTTCCTGCTCCAGGGCGCGGATGACACCCACATGGGCGAATCCTCTGGATGAGCCCCCGCCCAGAACCAGAGCGACTTTTGGCGTCCGGGTATTAAACGGCAGGGTCTGCTTCGCGGTGGTGAGACAGCCCTGTACGAACAGGGCCGCCATCAGAATAAGCACTGCCAGTGTCCGCGTGATCTTGATGTTCACTTTTTTCATCTCCCAGCTGCGTCCTCGTTTAGGCCCCAGGGCCATCCTGCCGCACTTATCTCTGACTGTCTGCTGTAAAAATAGCCAATCCG
>DAOOPF010000086.1:5664-14986 GCA_035388125.1 bacterium
TCTCCGTCACTTCTTTTTGAGCCGAAGAGCGCATCAAGCCTGCGGCGGGCTTGCTCCGCCTTGCTGTCCTTTTCAGCCGGCTGACCGGCAGCGCTGAAATAGTCGCAAAAATTGCCCATCTCTTTCTCTTTTACCCACTCCGCCTGGGGTTCGCGGCAGCCATGATAGGCCAGGGGATCATAAAAGCGGCAGTTACGGCAGCAGTGCAGGTAGCTGCTGCACCGGCTGCAGAGCTGCTGCCGGCCGGGCTTGCCCTCCACCTGGATTTCACTTTTACAGTTGTAGCAGAACATCTGCTCTCCTTGATCGTTTACATCGCTACCCTCCCCGCTCATGGCCGGAGCGGGTACCGGGTTTTATGACTATATACTTTGGCCGGAGCGGGCGGGATCAGAATCTGATCTGCCCGTGGGTCATCTCGACAGCTTCGGCGCGGAAAGGTTCGGCTTCCTGGAGCCGCAGGGCCAGTTTCAGGCGTACCTCCTCCCCGTACTCCGATTCCTCGATTGCGGCCCCGTGCCGTTCGATCAGCTTCATCACCGCATTGAGATGGTCGTACCCCACCGCCAGCTCCAGCGATCTTGTCAGCCAGATGCGCCGGACGCCCGCCTGCTCCAGCGTCAGCGCAGTGCTCTCTGAGTAGGCGCGGACGAGTCCGCCGGTGCCGAGTTTGGTACCGCCGAAGTAGCGTACAACGACAATGACAAGGTTGGTGAGATCGCGTCCGGTGATGACCTGGAGGATGGGTTTGCCCGCCGTGCCGGAGGGTTCGCCGTCATCGGAAAAGCGGCTGTTCTCCCCGGTGCCGCTCCCCAGGCGCCAGGCATAGCAGTGGTGGGTGGCATCGAAAAAACGCTTGCGCAGTCCGGCGAGAAAGGCCTCCGCCTCCTCGCGCTCAGCCGCAGGTGCGGCGAAGCCGAGGAACCGGGAGCCCTTGATCTTGAGCGCGGATTCGGCCGCGCCCGCGATGGTCTGAAAGAAATCCTGATTCATAATCTGGTGGCGCCGCGGGAGCAGCGGCCGTGCTGCTAGACCCCGCCGGCGGATTCCTTGATGACGTGGCGCGCGATCACGCCGCGCTGGATCTGGTTGGTGCCTTCATAGATCTGGGTGATCTTGGCGTCGCGCATATATTTTTCGACCGGATAGTCCTTCATATAGCCATAGCCGCCAAAAATCTGCACGGCGTCGGTGGTGACGCGCATGGCGACGTCTCCGGCCAGCAGCTTGCACATCGCCGATTCGCGGCCGTAATCCCTGGCGCCGGCGTCGATCATGCGCGCAGTGGCGTAGACCAGCGCGCGCGCGGCTTCCACCTGCGTGGCCATGTCGGCGAGCATGAACTGGATGCCCTGAAAAGCGGATATGGGCTGGCCGAACTGCTGGCGGGTGCGGGCATAGCGCACGGCATGGTCGAGAGCACCCTGAGCAATGCCGACCGCCTGGGCGGCCACGCCGGGACGCGAGCGGTCGAGGGTTTTCATGGCGATGACAAAGCCCATCCCCTCCTTGCCGAGCAGATTCTCCCGCGGGATCGCGCAGTCCTGAAAGACCACCTCGCAGGTGGCCGAGGCGCGGATGCCCATCTTGTCCTCTTTTTTACCAAAGATCAATCCCGGTGTCCCCTCCTCGACGAGAAAGGCGGTAGCGCCGCGGGCCCCGCGTTTGGGATCAGTGGTGGCGATGACGGTGTAGTAGCGGGACACGCCCCCGTTGGTAATGAAATGTTTGGTGCCGTTGAGGATATAGTGGTCGCCCTCGAGCCGGGCAGTGGTCTGAATCGCTCCCGCGTCCGAACCCGCCTCCGGTTCGGTCAGGCAAAAGGCGGCGAGCCCTTCGCCGGCGGCGAGCACGGGCAAATGGCGGCGTTTCTGTTCCTCTGTTCCGGCGATAAGAATCGGAAATGTGCCGAGCGCCGTGCCGGCCATGGCCAGGGCGATACCGCCGCAAGCCCTGGAGAACTCTTCCGTGACCAGGGCCATCTCCGTAATGCCGCCACCCATGCCCTCGTACTCCTCCGGGATCCACAGGCGAAAAAAGTCCATGCGCGCCATCTCGCGGACGATGGGCCAGGGAAATTCGGCGCTGCGGTCGTATTCAGCCGCCGCCGGCGCGATGGTACCGGCCGCAAATTCACGCGCCAGCTGCTGCAGGGTTGCCTGCATCTCGGTCAGATAATAGTTCATCATGCTTTCGATTTCTCCTGCTTCTGATAGAGAAGATTCAGGGCCTCCTCGGCAGCGTGCTGCTCGGCCACTTTTTTGGAAGTGCCGGTGCCGGAGCCATGCTTGCTGCCGTTGATAAAGACGGCGACGGTGAAGATCTTGTTGTGATCCGGGCCCTCCTCATTCTCAACCATATAGATCGGGCCGGTCTTGTTCTCACGCTGGCAGAATTCCAGCAGCAGGCTTTTGAAATTCTTGTACTGGGTCTCCTCCAGCAGGGAGGAGAGTCCAGTTACGATATGCCTGTGGATCATCTTGCGGGCCGGTTCGAGTCCGCCATCCAGGTACATCGCTCCAATCAGGGCCTCGACCGCGTCGGAGAGAATGGAATCACGCGCCCGCCCCCCGGCACGCTCCTCGGAATCGTTGAGCAGCAGATACTTGCCCAGATCGAAATCGCGGCCGACGCGGCTTAGATTGACCCGGTTGACGAGAAGGGATTTGTAATTGGTCAGCACACCCTCCTCCTCATCCGGAAATTCGGTGTAGAGATTCTCGGTCACCACCAGTCCGAGGACCGAATCGCCGAGAAGCTCGAGACGTTCATTGGACTGCAGGCGGTCTTCGCCGGTATGGACAAGATAGGAACGATGTTTGAGGGCCTGGATCAGCAAGGACTGATCATGGAAGCGGTAGTTGATGATGCGCATCAGCTCTTCGAGCTGCGGCGTTTTAACTTCGCGGCGCGTTTTGAGAAGCTTGGACCAGGGGACTTTCAACCACTGCATAGATTCTCCAGCAAATGGCAGTTCCGCAGAGTTGCCGCCGGGCTTTTCCGGCGCAAGGAATGAAGAGGATAAAAAAGGAGAGCCCGCACCCCTATTCGGCGATCCTCCTGAAGAGCAGAGTGACGTTATGTCCGCCGAAACCGAACGAGTTGGAGAGAGCCACTTCCACCCTGCGTTCTTTTGCCCGGTGAGGAGTATAGTCAAGATCGCAGAGAGGATCCGGCGTTTCAAGGTTTGCCGTCGGGTGGACGATCTGGCGTTGGATCGACATGATCGTGGCAATAGCCTCGACTGCTCCGGAGGCGCCGAGGAGATGGCCCAGCATCGACTTGGAGGAACTGATCGAGAGCTGCCGGGCGTGATCACCGAAGAGCTTTTTGATCGCCAGGGTCTCGGTCTTGTCGTTGAGCGGCGTGGAGGTGCCGTGGGCGTTGATATAGTCGACAGCTTCGGGTGCGACTCCCGCACTCTTGAGCGCGCCCTTCATCGAGCGCACGGCGCCGTCGCCGGAGGGATCAGGAGCGGTGATGTGGTTGGCATCAGCGCTGAAACCATAACCACCCACCTCCGCGTAGATCCTTGCGCCGCGCCGTCTGGCGTGCTCCAGCTCTTCGAGCAGAAGAACGGCGCCGCCTTCGCCCATGACGAAACCGTCGCGGTTAAGGTCGAAGGGCCGGCTGGCGCGTCCGGGCTCATCGTTGCGGGTGGAGAGGGCATGCATCGCATTGAAGCCGGCTATACCCATGCGGTTGATCGGAGCTTCAGAGCCGCCGGCGAGAATGCCCTCCGCCTCGCCAAGGCGGATATGCGCACAGGCCAGCCCGATGGCATGGGCTGCGGAGGCGCAGGCGGAGACAGTGGTGTAGTTGATCCCCGTCAGGCCATGACGGATGGCGATCAGGCCGGGGCAGATATCGGGAATGAGCATCGGAATGAGGAGAGGGCTGACGCGGCCGGGCCCGCGCTCGAAAAGGACCTGGCACTCCCGCTCAAAAACCTGCATGCCGCCAATGCCGGAGCCCAGAATAACCCCGTAGCGGTCACGATCGAACTCTTCAAAATTGATGCCCGCATCGGCCACGCACATCTGCGCCGCGATCACCCCGAACTGGGCAAAGCGGTCCATCCGGCGCGCCTCCTTGGGCTCAATATAATCCGTCACCGCGAGATCCTTGATCTCGCCCGCTATCCTGGTATCGAATGCGGAGGAATCAAAGGCCTCAAAGCGGGAGATGCCGCTCTTCCCGGCAACCAGATTGTCAAACATCTGCACAGGGGTGTGGCCGAGCGGGGATACCACACCCATCCCCGTCACAACAACTCTTCTGCCATCCATCTCGCACCTCAACAAGCTTTATGATTCAGCCCTTGCCGGCGGAAGCTAAAAGTGAGGGGCAACTTGCGCTGCCCCTCGTGGGTGTTAATTCTTGCCCAGTTTCTCATTGAGATACTTGAGCGCATCGCCCACTGAGGCGAGTTTCTCGGCCTCGTCGTCGGGAATTTCGATGCCGAACTCTTCCTCGAACGCCATAACCAGCTCGACGGTATCCAGTGAATCGGCGCCCAGATCATCGATGAAGGATGCTTCGGGGACGACCTCGGTGGCGGCAACGCCAAGCTGCTGGACGATGATTTCTTTTACGCGATCTTCAATTGCCATTGGTTTTTCCTCCTGAGTAGGTTTTGAAGTGTTTTACTTGTTCTTCTGGTTCTTTTATACTTTTAATAGTTGATTAGTCTGCTCTCAAACTGCCCTCTCCTACATCACCATGCCGCCATCGACCTGCACCACCTGACCGGTCACATAGTCAGCGAGGGGGCTGGCCAGGAAGAGGACGATATCCGCCACATCTCCCGCAGTGCCGGGCCGCTTGAGGGGGATGAGGGCGAGAAAACCCTGCTTTGCCTCCTCCGGCAGCTCCCTGGTCATGTCGGTCTCGATATAGCCCGGGGCGACGGCGTTGACCTGCACATTGCGTCCGCCCAGCTCCTTGGCTGCCGATTTGGTCAGACCGATCACGCCCGCTTTGGAAGCGGCATAGTTGGCCTGTCCAACATTGCCCATCAGCCCCACTACCGAGGCGATGTTGATGATCTTGCCGGCGCGCTGCCGCATCATCACCCTGGCCGCCGCTCTGGTCCCGTTGAAGGTCCCTTTAAGATTGACGGCGATGACGCTGTCCCACTGCTTTTCGTCCATGCGCACGAGCAGGCCGTCGCGAGTGATGCCGGCATTATTGACAAAGATGTCAACCCGGCTGAAAGCGGTCATGGCGGCTTCGACCAGTGCTTCGGCGTCCGCTGCCAGGCTGATGTCGCCCTGCACGGCCAGGCTCTTGCGGCCTGCAGCCCGGACCTCGGCAGCAGCGGCTTCCGCGCCCGCACCGTCAATGTCCGAGATCACCACATCGGCTCCGGCGCCGGCCAGCCGCATAACGATGGCCTTGCCGATACCCCTCGCGCCACCGGTCACGACCGCTGTTTTTCCCGTCAGATCGATCACTGTTTCATCCTCAAGCAAATTCAAGCACATCCTGCAGGCTGCTGACTGTGCGCACCCTGACTGCGGGGTCGATGCGTTTGACCAGGCCGCTGAGCACACTCCCGGCACCGATCTCGATAAACTCATCCGCGCCATCCGCGATCATCCGGCGCACCTGCTCCGACCATCGCACCGGGCTGACGAGCTGCCGCTCCAGCGCTCGCCGGATTTCGTCCGGGTTGCGCACCGGCTGCGCGTCAGAGTTGCAATAGACCGGCACCCGCGGTGCCCTGAAAGGGGCCCCTGCCAGGGCATGGGCCAGCTTTTGCCGCGCTGGTTCCATCAGTGGTGAATGAAAGGCCCCGCTCACCGGCAGCGGCAGCGCCCGCCGGGCCCCCGCCGCCGATGCCGCCTTGACCACCTCGTCGACGCCGGCCTTGCTGCCGGAGACAACGAGCTGCTGGTCCGAGTTGATATTGGCGACAGTCACCCTCTCCCCCGTGGAGAGCTGTGCACACAGTTTTTCCAGCGCCGCCTGATCGAGGCCGATGATCGCGGCCATGGCCCCTGGCTGCAGGGCTGCGGCCGCGGTCATCGCTTCTGCGCGGCTGCTCACCAGGCGCAGCCCCTCGGCAAAGCTCAGGGCGCCTGCGGCGGCAAAAGCGGTGAATTCACCCAGACTGTGCCCGGCGGCCATCGCCGGTTTGACCCCGCGCCTGCGCAGCAGCCCCTGCAGGGCTGTACTGTGAACGAAAAGCGCAGGCTGGGTGACACGGGTTTGGCGAAGCTCTTCGGCCGGCCCGTCAAAGGAGAGCCGGGCAAGATCGAAACCGAGCAGTTCCCCCGCTCTGGCGTAAAGAGCCCGCACTGAAGAATAGGCCTCGTAGAGATCCCTGCCCATCCCCACCTCTTGTGAGCCCTGGCCGGGAAAAATAAAAGCCCGTACACCCATTTAAAAACGCACCAGAGCTGAAGCCCAGGTCAGACCGGAACCAAAGGCAACCAGCAGAGCCAGCTTGCCCGGACCAAGCCGGCCGCTCCGCCGCGCTTCGTCGATGGCGATCGGAATGGAGGCGGCCGAGGTGTTGCCATAACGATCGACATTGACGAAGACCCGCTCGAGCGGGACCTTCACGCGCCTGGCCGTCGCATCGATGATGCGCATATTGGCCTGGTGGGGGATGAGCAGATCGACATCCGCGCCGGTGAGGCCGGCGCGCTGCAGGACGGTCTCCGCGGCATCGCCCATGGCGGTCACCGCCTGTTTGAAAACCTCGCGGCCTTCCATCCGGATATAACCGGCGCGCTGGTCGATCGATTCGTGCGTGGGAGGGTACTGGGTGCCCATCCCGTCAAGATAAAGGAGCCGGCCGAAACGGCCGTCGCTCTTGAGATAGCTGCCGAGGATGCCGCGCCGGCCGTCCGAGGGCTGAAGAACCGCTGCACCGGCGCCGTCGCCAAAGAGGACCGCAGTAGTGCGGTCCTGATAGTCGGTGATGCGGGAGAGCGTCTCCCCGCCGATGACCAGCACCGTGCGCGCCTTGCCGGCAGCGATCATGGCTTCAGCCCATGAGAGGCCGTAGAGAAAACCCGAACAGGCGGCGGCGATGTCGAAGGCAGCGGCGTTATGAGCGCCGATCTTTTCCTGCACAATACAGCCGGTGGAAGGGAAACCCATATCGCCCGTCACGGTGGCCACGGAAATCAGATCGACATCCAGGGCCGAAACGCCGGCCTCGGCGAGGGCACGCTGAGCCGCTTCGGCGCAGAGATCGGAGGTGTAGCGCCCCTCCTCGATAATGTGACGCTCGGCGATGCCTGTGCGCTCGCGAATCCACTCGTCACTGGTGTCAACCATCTTTTCCAGGTCCTGGTTGGTCAACACACGTCCGGGGACGGCACAACCTGTGCCTGTGATCATCGCATGGAGCGGATTATTCAATCGCAGTATCCTCGGCATGGGTCAGAAAATCATTCGGAAAAGGCGAGTTTCCCGATTTCCGTCTGGATGCGCTGGTTGACATTGCCATCGACCATCTTTTTGGTGGCCAGGATGGCGTTGCGTATAGCGCGCGGTGTTGAGCGGCCATGAGCCTTGAAACAGATGCCTTGTACTCCGAGCAGCGGTGCGCCGCCATACTCCTGATAGTCGAAAATCTTGCGGATACCGTCAAAGGTCGGCTTCATCATCACCGCTCCAAGCTGTGAAAAGATATATTTGCGGCTGATGCGGCGCAGGCTCGAGTTGAACATGCCAAGCAGGCTTTCGCCGAATTTGAGCACGATATTGCCGATAAAACCATCGCAGACCACGACGTTGGCTTTGCCGCGCAGGACATCACCGCCCTCGACATTGCCCATAAAATTGACGCCGGAGGCGGAGAGAAGCTCATAAGCCTGCTGGCTCATCTCGTTACCCTTCATCGCCTCATGCCCGATATTGAGCAGCCCCACGGTCGGGTTCGGTTCATCAAAGAGATGGCTGTAATAGGTGCTGCCCATCACGGCGAACTCGACCAGGTCCTGCGGCTTGTTATCGACGTTGGCGCCGACGTCGAGCAGCAGCATACGCCCCTTTTCGGTGGGCATGAGGGTGCTGATCGCGGGCCGCCGGATGCCCTCCATGCGCCGGAGATTAAACAGGGCTGAGGTCATGAGGGCGCCGGTATTGCCTGCGCTCACCACAGCATCCACCTTGCCCTCCTTGTGCAGGCGCATGGCCACACTGACTGAAGCATCGGGCTTTTGCTTGACAGCGGCTGCAGGCGCCTCATCCATGCCGATCGCCTGCGAGGCATGGACGACCGATATTTTGAGTTCATGGATGTGAAAATGATGCGACAAGTGCTGCCGCACCGTCTCTTCGTCTCCCACCATCACGACCTCGAGATCGCCCTTGGCGGCGCGGGCAGCCTCTACGCCTCCGTGCACCACATCGTGAGGGGCGTTGTCCCCTCCCATGGCATCCAACGCGATCTTGATCAAATTTCGACTCCGGAACGAGTTCAAATGAACGTGACCTCAACAATCGCTCTGATTCTTGAGGTCACGCTATGATTGGTGGGAAAAGGAATCTGACTTAAGACTCTCTGGGCAAAAAGACCGAACGGCTTTTATAATAGCCACAGCTGGGGCAAGCACGGTGGGGGAGTTTGGGCTGATGGCAATTCGAGCACTCGGAAACCGTCGGTATGGCCGCTTTCCAGTTGGCGCGTCTCTTGTCGCGGCGTGCACTGGAGTGTCTTCTTTTGGGTAGTGGCATGGCTAATTCTTTCTGTTAAGGAGCTGTTCAAGCTTTTCCCAACGCGGATCAACCGGATCCGGCGGGCAACTACATGTTTCAGAATTCAGGTTGGCGCCGCAGCGGCTGCATAAGCCTCTGCAATCCTCCCGGCAGAGCTGCTTGAGCGGCAGCGCCAGAATCACGCTCTGGCGGAGGTGGTCGGTCAAGTCGACCTCGCGGGTCGATTCACTGATGAGGAGCACATCCTCATCAGCCTCCTCGCGTTCCTGCGGATCGAAGGTGTAGACCACCGCAAGGGTGTCGCTGAGCGGCGTCTGAAGAGGTTCCGCACAGCGGTCGCAGCTGCCGGAAAACACGGTCCGCCAATCGATGGTCACGATGAGTTCATCAGAGGCCTTGTCGATGCGGATGACCATGGTGATTGGCGCCTGGAACTCCTCCCGCTCATGCAGGTTGAGATCCGCGGCAGAGGCCTCACGGGGTTCTTCATAATGCCCGCAGGCCATATTGGCGATATTAAGAGGTAGCACTTTTTTTCATTCCAAAAATCGAGGGAAAATTTAGCAATAAAGCGTCACATAGTCAAGATAAAAATCGCGATTTTCTGAATTATATTCATTTTTCTGCAGCCAGCAGTTCGCTC
>DAOOPF010000087.1:0-14909 GCA_035388125.1 bacterium
TCATCTCTTCGAGATGAAAAAGGGTCAGGATGGTGCGGTAGTGCAGGGGCAGCGCTTCGATTTCACGCTGCAGGGTTTCGCGCAGATCGCCCGCCTCGGCGCGCGCCAGCGGCGAGGCCTCGGTTGCGGGCACCCATTCCACCCTGCGCACCTCCTCGTCCTCCTCTTCACTGCCGGCCGCCAGATCCTGATAGAGGGGCACGCGCTTTTTCTGGAGATAGTTGATGCAGGTGTTGTGGGCGACCGCAGCCACCCAGGTGGAGAATCTGGACTTGTACTGGAATTCACCGAGACTGCGATAGATGCGCAAAAAGATCTCCTGGCACAGGTCCTCACGATCCGATGCCCTGGGAACCATCCGCGCAACCAGGTGGATGACCAGTTTCTGGTAGCGCTCGAGCAGGAGCGCGAAATCGCCCTGCTCGCCGGCGAGGATGGACTCGATCAGTGTTTTGTCGTCTCGTTCTTCCATTCTAATCCAATTAGACAGATGAACGGATTAAAAGTTGCAGGTGCCGGCCCGCAGGCATGGCCTGATCCGGGATCCCCTCCCCTCTTTCTACAAGGAACACATTTTATGGCAAAAATCCAAGAATTATCGCCTCCCCTGCAACATTTGCGCGCCATCCCGGTCATATGTAGTAGAACGGGAGCACACTCCCAACAAGAAAGGAGAATCATATGGAAGAGCTCATCCCCATTGTGATGTTTGGCCTGATTGCCTGGGTGATCAAATTCCTCTCGGACAACAAGCTGAAACGCTACATGCTCGACAAGGGGGTCTCCGCCGAGACCATGCAGATGATGTTCAAGCAGCCCGTACACGAGCACACGCCCGCCTCGCTCAAGTGGGGACTGGTGCTGACTGCGGTCGGATTGGGCGCCTTCATCGGCCTGAATTTCGCCGACGGGCAGGATGAATATGTCCTCGCCAGCATGCTGCTCTGCGGCGGCCTGGCCCTGATCGTCTATTACGTCATCGCCGCGCGCATCGCCCGCGCCAAATAGTCCGGCCGGCTTTCCCGGCTCATGCCCCCCGGTCCGCCGGGGGGCATCCCCCCTTTCGCCCGTTCGTTTTCCCGCCCGGGCGTGAATTTTGACCCGAAAATCTCTTGATTTGCTGGGGAAAAATTCGTAAATCTTCCCCGTCATGGCCAAACAAAAACTCATCCGCTTCGTCGCGCTCTCCAGCCTCGCCAACGTCCGCCAGGAACCGGGCACCCTGCCCGGCCGCTGGGGCGCCGATTTCTTTCACAATCATCATCCCCTCACTCTCGAGCTGGGCTGCGGGCGGGGCGACTATACCGTCGCTCTGGCGCAGCGCCACCCGGAGGGCAATTACCTCGGCGTGGACATCAAGGGGCCCCGCCTCTGGGTCGGGGCCACACGCGCCCTTGAGCTTGGCCTCACCAATGCCGGTTTTATCCGCACCGCCATCGAACAGATCGGCGATTTTTTCGCCCCCGGCGAGATCGCCGCACTCTGGATCACCTTTCCCGATCCCCATCCCCCTGCCGGCCGGCGCAAGAAACGGCTCACTTCACCGCGCTTCCTCGGCATCTATCGCAGTCTGCTCCAGCCCGGCGGCCTCGTCCATCTCAAAACCGACGACGACGGGCTTTACCTCTACACCCTGCTCACACTGCAGGAGGAGGGCGCCGAACTCCTGCTCGATCTGCCCGACCTCCACGCCGCCTCCTCTGATCCCGATCTGACCGGAATTCTGACCACCTACGAGCGCCGCCACCTGCAAGAAGGCAAAACCATCAAATACATTTGCTTCCGTCTTTCCTCAGCCCTATAAAAAAAAGCGCAAACGTCCTGATGACCGTTTGCGCTGAACAAGAGGGTTCCGCCGGCACGCCCGGCGGGGGGAACTGCCGGCCTAAAAGACCGAGACGTTCACGTACTTGCCGGGATTTTTCTTCAGGTCCTCGATGAGGAGCTTGAGTTCGAGCACGGTGGCGTTGAGGTTCTCCACATAGGCCTTGTTGTTGAGCAGCTCGCCGGCGGAACCTTCGCCGCTGTTGAGCTTGGCCGCGACGCCGGTCAGCTGATCGGAGAGCGCGGAGAGATTGACGGCGGTCTCTTCCACCTTTTTGATGCTGCCGCGGCTCTCCCTGGCCAGTTCGCTGGCTTCAGTGCCGGCGTTGCGCAGGGCGCGGGCGGCTTCGCCGATTTCGGCGATCTGGGCGTTGTACATGCTCATATTCAGGCCGTCGACCTTACGGTCAACCTTGTCGAGCACCGTATTGAGGGTTTTAATCGAGTTCGAGGCATCCTTGATGCGCAGGTCGAGCTCGCCATCTCTCATCTTGTCGCGGATATCGGTCAGCATGGTCTTGGCGACAATCATGATGTCCTTGTTTACACCCGTGAGCTGGCTTTCGGCCAGCGCCATCTCGGAGGAGGTGCCCGGTTCGATGGTGATCGCCTTTTCTCCGATCAGATTGAGGGTGTTGATCTCAATTTTGGAGTCGACGGGAATCTTGAAGCGGTCCTTGACGTCGACGCGGACGACCACACCGTCCGGTTCAAAGCGCACGCCCTTGGTCCAGCCGATGCGATAACCGCGCATAAAGACCTGCGAGCGGTCGCGCAGGCCGACCACATCGGCGAATTTGATATAGAGGCGGTATTCGCTCGATGAGATGATCCGCTGTCCGGAGAGCCAGAGGATGGCCCACAGCAGTATGACGGCGCTGAAAAATATGATCAGGCCGGAAATGTAACTCATCTTCTTATAGGTCATATTCTCCTCGCGTCTCGTAAAGAAAATCCAGGGTTTCGGCGGAGATCTCCTCCTTGGTGCCCGTGAAAGAGATATTGCCCTCGCGGAGCAGCGCCACCCGGTCGGCCACATCGCGCATCAGCTTGATATCGTGGGTGACGATGATCGAGGTGGCGGCGATCTCGTTCTTGAGCATGAGGATCAGCTCGCTCACCTTTTCAGCGTTGTTTTGATCCAGTCCCGTGGTGGGCTCATCGTAAAAGATATATTTCGGCCGCTTGATCATCGCCCGGGCGATGGCCACACGCTTGCGCATGCCGCCGCTGAGCTCCTCGGGAAATTTGTCGAGCACATCATCCCCCAGTCCGACGAAAGTGATCGCCCGGCTCACCTCGCTGTACATCTGGAATGGGGTCATTTTTTTATGCATGCGCAGAAAGAGGCTCAGGTTTTCGCGCACATCGAGAAAATCGAAGAGGGCGCTGTTCTGAAAGACAAAGGCGATGTTGTTCTGATAGGCCTGCCACTCTCTCCGGCTCATCCTGAGGATGTCATCGCCGTCATAGGCGATGGAGCCGGCATCCGGCTCGATCAGCCTGACCAGGGTCTTGATGAAGACCGTCTTGCCCTGACCGCTGGGACCGAGGATGACCATAGTGGTATTGTCCGGGATGTCGAGATCGATGCCGGTCAGCACCTCCTTGTCGTCGAAACTTTTACGTACACCGCGCACTGTGATCATAGCAAAAGTTTTCCCAGATAATAATCAAAGATGACGATGAAAACCGCGGAAACCACCACAGCGTTGGTCGAAGCCGCTCCGACCCCCTTGGCGCCGCCGCTGGTCTTGAGGCCGAAATAGCTGCCCATCAGGGCGATGAGGAATCCGTAGACGGCGGGCTTGATCAGATTGCCGAAGTACATCTCAAAAACCTTGAAATCCATCTCCAGACCGCTGCCGAATTCCGCCGGCGAGATCCATTCCGTGGCGACTGCGGAGACGAAGAACGAGCTGAAGATGGCGAGAAAATTGGCGAAAATGGTGATCACCGGCAGCATGAGCAGGCCGGCGACGACGCGCGGCACGACCAGAAAACCGATTGGATCGAGCGACATGGTCTCGAGGGCCTCGACCTGCTCGGAGATCTTCATGCTGCCGATCTCCGCCGCCAGAGAGGCCCCGAGCTTGCCGGCCAGAACCAGCGAGAGCACGATCGGGCAGAGCTCGAGGATGGTGGTCTTGAAGATGACGTTGACCAGCACCGCGCGGGTGAGCAGCTCGGAGGATTGATAGGTGCTCTGCACGGTGGCGCCGAGGCCGATGAAAATGGCGATCACTGCCGCAATCGGCAGGGTCTTGACCGAAAACGCATAGAGCTGTTCAAGAAACTGGCGGCGGTAGAACCACAGCGACGGCAAAGCCCGCACCGTCTGCATGAACAGCGTGGCGATTTCGTAAACCGTGGTAAAAAAGGAGATCGAGCGCTCGCCTAACTGCTCGAAAAAATGTTCCGAAGGTTTTCTTGCCATTTTCCAGGCCCGTTATTTTTGACATGCTTCACAAAGGTAGGAGCTGCGACCCTCCTGGCGCAGGCGGACGATCTCACGGCCGCAGCGCGGGCAGGGTTCCTCTTCACGGCCGTAAACAGCCAGCTCGAGCTGAAAAAAGCCCGGCTCTTCATCGGCATTTAAATAATCTCTCAGAGTGGTGCCGCCGCGTTCCACCGCCTTGCCGAGGACGGAGACGATCGCCGACTGCAGGGCCGCCGCCTCCTCCGGGCTCAGACTCCGGCCCGGACGCAGGGGATGAATCCCCGCCTGAAAAAGCGCTTCGTTGGCGTAGATGTTGCCCACGCCGACGACGGCGCGCTGATCCATGATCACTGTCTTGACCGCCCGCCGGGTCGCCTGCAGACGCTGGCGCATATAGTCGGCAGTGAAGGCCGGCGAAAGGGGCTCAACCCCCAACCCCCGCAGTATGGACAACCCCGCCAGCTCACCCGGAGCCGCCAGATCAAGGCTGCCGAAACGGCGCGGATCGCGGAAATGAAGCTGACCGCCGCCCTGGAAATGAAAAATGATGTGGGTATGAGGTTCGGCCGGATGCGGCCGGCTGTGGTAACAGAGCCGTCCGCTCATGCCCAGATGGATGATGAGAGCCCCGCCGCCATCGAGATGCCAGATCAGGTATTTGGCGCGCCGTTCAAGAGCATTTATACACCGGCCTGTCAACGCGCGCAGATCCTCCTCCGGCGGAAGCGGCCGCCGCAGCCTGGCGACGCGGGCTTCCACTCCGGCAATCACCCTGCCTCTGACATGCGGGGCCAGGCTCCTGCAAATCGTCTCGACTTCCGGCAGCTCCGGCATCTCACCACTCCATCGCGCCCGGTCACTCTTACGGACGCATCATGTTCCCCGCATTAATTTTTATTTTACCAATTTTTACAATAAAAACCAATCAAATATTTTTACGGAGAGAGGAAAAGCGCACACGCTGTTCTATTTCATCCGGCTCTGAAAACGCAGCACCGCAAAGGTGAAAACCACCGCCCCGAAGATGAGCAGCGCCACCCCCTGATGAAAAAGATGGCGGACCACCGCCCCCTTGATAAAGATCTCCCGTATCACCAGCACAAAATAACGCATCGGATTGAGCAGGCTGATGATCTGCATCGTCTTCGGCATGTTCTCGATCGGGAAGAGAAAACCGGACATCAGCATGAAAAACATGAGAAAAAAGAGAGTCAAAAACATCGCCTGCTGCTGGGTGCCCGATGTGGCCGAGATGAAGAGCCCGAGCCCCAACGTGGTGAAGAGGTAGACGATGGTGAAGATCAGCAGCAACCCCAGGTTGCCGACGATGGGGATGTCGTAGATCAGCTTGGCGACGGAGATGGCAAAAACCAATTCGATCAGTCCGAGCACCGCAAAGGGCACCAGCTTGCCGATTAAAAGCTCGTGTTTGCGGATCGGGGCCACCAGCAGCTGCTCCAGGGTGCCGATTTCGCGTTCGCGCACCAGTCCCATCGCCGCGACCAGGGTGGTGACCATGGTGAGGAGAAAAACCACGATCCCCGGCACCATATAATCGGAATTCTTCAGCTCCTCGTTGTACCAGACACGCAGGTTGGGCGAGATGAGGTGAACCTCCGCCGCCGCCTCGCTGCCCATCAACTGCCCCTCGATCTGATCCATCATCTCGCTCTGGAGGATGCCGTTGATATAGCCCAGGGCGATGGTCGAGGTATTGGAATCCTGGCCGTCCATCAGCACCTGCAGCGACGTGCGTTCGCCCCGCTGCAGCCGGGTGCTGAAATCGGAGGGAATCACCACCGCCACCACCGCCCTGCCGTCATCCAGATATTCATGCAGATGGTTCTGCCGCGTATCAAACCAGGCGAGATCGAAATAGCCGGAATTGCGGATGCGCTCGACGAGCAGACGGCTGGTCGAGGAATCGTCGAGATCGCAGATGACCGTGCGGATATTGCGGACCTCGCTGGAAATCACAAAGCCGAGGATCAGCAGCTGCAGGAGCGGCGCCACGAAGAGGATCATCAGCATGCCGCGGTCGCGGCGCACCTGAATGAACTCTTTTTTAATGATGTGAAGTATCTTCCGCAACGCCTCAGCCCTCCAGATTGATTTTGAAGCGTTTGACGCTGATCAGGATCAGCACGGTGCCGAACAGCACCAGATAGAGGGCGGGCTGCCAGAGCTGCGGGCCGGGGATCCCCTTGAGCATGATGCCGCGGATGATGACCAGGAAATATTTGGCCGGGACGATATAGCTGAGCAGCTGCAGCAGCCTGGGCATCGAGGCGATGGGGAAAATGAAACCCGAAAGCAGAATCGACGGCAGGAGGGTGGCGACCATGGTCATCATCAGGGCCATCTGCTGGTTGGGGACCCGCGCCGAGATAAAGATGCCAAAGCTCAGACAGGTGTAGATGAAGATCAAGGCGTATCCCAGCAGCCAGAGGGGCTCGCCGTGGAAAGGAACGCCGAACCAGAGCCAGGCGAAGACCACCACCACAATCCCGTCCACCAGCCCGAGCAGGATGTAGGGCAGGGTCTTGCCGGCGATGATCTCGAGCGAACGCACCGGCGAGACCAGGATCTGCTCCATGGTGCCGGTCTCGCGCTCCCGCGCCACCGTCACCGAGGTGAGCAGGGCGCAGATCAGCATCATGATCACCGCCACCAGGCCCGGGACGATAAAGTTGACGCTCTTGAGATCGGGATTGTACCAGACGCGCGGCTGCAGGTCGATGGGCGTCCGCATGACCAGCGCGTTGAGCTGCAGTGAACGGGTGACAAAGTAGGCCTTGATGTAATTCATCGCCACCGTGGCGGTATTGGCATTGGAGCCATCGATGATCACCTGCACCTCGCTCTGCGTCCGGCTCGCCATGGAGGCGGCAAAACCCTGCGGGATGACCAGCACCGCGATCATGCGGCGGTGGAGAAAAGCCTCACTGATCTCTTCGCGGCTCTCCAGCACACCGGTCAGCCTGAAATAGTTCGAGCTGACCAGACCCTCGACCAGTTCGCGCGCGGCCGGAGTTTTATCCTGGTCGAGCAGCCCCAGCTTGATGTCGCGGATGTCGAAGGTGATGGCGTGGCCGTAGAGCAGCACCATCAGGATGGGGAGTAAAAAGACGATCACCAGGCTGCGCGGGTCGCGCAGGATATGGATGAACTCTTTGCGGAGGATGGCGTAGATTCTCGCTCTCACAGGCTTTGGGCTCCCTCTCCCTCTTTTGCCGGCGGCGGCGCGGCGCTCTCTTCCCGCACCAGATCGATGAAGAGATCCTCGATGGTCTGCTTGCGGTAGCGCGCCTTGAGCTCGCCCGGCGCGCCGATGGCGATGATGCGTCCGGCGTGCATGATCGAAAGCCGGTTGCAGTACTCGGCCTCATCCATATAGTGGGTGGTGACAAAAACGGTGGTCCCCTTCTCCGCCAGATCGTAGATCAGCCCCCAGAAAGCGCGGCGGGAGATCGGATCGACTCCTCCCGTGGGCTCGTCAAGAAAGAGAAGTTTGGGCTGATGGATAATGGCGCAGGAGAGGGCCAGGCGCTGCTTCCAGCCGGCGGGGATATCCCTGGTCAATTTGCCGAGATGCGCCTCGAGATCGGTGGTGGCGATGGCCGCGGTGACGGCCCGGTCCAGTTCCGCCCGGCCGAGGCCGTAGATGCCGCCGTAGAATTGGAGGTTCTGGGCTACGGTCAGGTCATCATAGAGGGAGAATTTCTGCGACATATAGCCGATATTCTCCTTGATCCGGCCGCTTTCGGTATGGATGTCATAGCCCTCCACCCTGGCCTTGCCGGAGGTGGGCAGGAGCAGGCCGCAGAGCATGCGGATGACCGTGGTCTTGCCCGCGCCGTTGGCGCCGAGAAAGCCAAAGATCTCGCCGTCGCGTACGCTAAAGCTCACCCGGTCGACGGCGACGAATTCGCCGAAACGGCGGGTGAGCTCTTCCACGACTACTGAATAGTGATGCTCCATAATACCGTCTATCTCAAGAGTTCGACAAAGACATCCTCGATCCCGGCCACGACCGGCTCAGCCGCATCGAGACGGATCCCGGCCTGCTCCAGCACGACGCGAACGGCGCCCGCCACTTCCATCGAGTTCCCCGGCGCGCTCAGGTGGATGCGGTCGCCGAAGGCCTGCACGCTTTCGAACCGGCCGCTGGCGCGCAGGGCCCGGGCCGCCGCCAGATTATCCCCGCTCCGCACCTCGATCAACGCCTCACGGTAAAGCCCGGGTATCTCCGCCGGGGGAGAGACCGTCAGGAGCCGTCCGCGGTGGATAAAAGCCACCCGGTCGCACCGCGCCGCCTCGTCCATGTAGGGAGTGGTCACCACGATCGTCACCCCCTCCCGCTTCAGGCCGGCGAGTATCTCCCAGAATTCCCGCCGCGAGACCGGATCCACACCGGTGGTCGGCTCATCCAGGAGCAGGATCTTCGGGGTGTGGATCAGGGTGCAGGAGAGAGCGAGTTTCTGCTTCATGCCGCCCGAGAGCCGGGCGCTGAGGCGGCCGGTGAAAGGGCCCAGCCGGCTGAAATCGAGCAGCCGCGCCATCCGCTCTTCGCGCTCCGCCTTCGGCACCCGGAAGAGATCGGCGAAAAAGCGCAGATTCTCCACCACGGTCAGGTCCGGGTAGAGAGAGAACCGCTGGGGCATGTAGCCGAGAAAGCTGCGCACCCGGCGCGTCTCCCGGCCGGGGTCGAGACCGGCGACGCGGACGGTGCCGCTGCCGGCGAGCAGCAGCCCGCAGAGGATCCGCAGCGCCGTGGTCTTGCCCGCGCCGTCGGGGCCGATCAGTCCGAGCATCTCCCCCTCGCCGACGGCCAGGTCAAGGCCGTCAAGGGCGGTCACCGCCCCGAAGGATTTGCGCAGTGCGCTGATGCTGATATCGTAGACCACGCTCTTCTCCATCACAGCAGGGTCACATCAGCCGGCATGCCGATCTTGAGGATCCCCTCCGGATTGGGCACCTCCACCTTGACCGCATAGACCAGGTCGCTGCGCGCCTCTTTGGTCTGGATATTCTTGGGGGTGAACTCGGCCTTGTCCGAGATCCAGGCGATGCGGCCGGGGAATTTCTTCTCGGGCCAGGCGGTGATGGTGATCTCCGCCCCGCCGTTGAGACGGATGCGCGCGATCCCGCTCTCTTTCAGATAGACGCGGATGTGCATATGGCCCAGATCGGCGATCGTGACCACCGGGGCGAGGGGACGCGCCATCTCACCCTCCTCGAGATATTTGCCGATCACCACCCCGCTGATGGGGGCGGTCACCCGGACGTCGCGCAGTTGGCTCTCGACCAGCCCGATCTGGGCCTGCAGCTGCGCCTCGCGGGCATCCAGGGCGCCCAGAGTGGTGCGCGCGTTCTCGTACTGCGCCTCGGCCGCCTTGCGGCCGGTCTCGAGATCGTCATACTGCTGCTGCGTGGCGCTGCCCTCCTCCAGCAGCGCCCCGACGCGCCCGCTCTTTTTGGCGAGATTGTCGAGGTTCTCCCGGGCGGTGCGGGTCAGCCGCACGGCATTGAGACGGTTGAGCCGGAGTTCCTCGAGGGCGGCCAGGGCCTGCTTCTTCTGCAGAAAGACCTTTTCGCTGTCGATGACGGCGATGAGCTGGCCCGCCTCGACCGCATCGCCCTCGCTGACCAGGATCGCGGTCAGGGTGCCGCCGGTCCTGGCGCTGACCAGCACCTCGGTCGCCTCCAGGGTGCCGGAGCCGGTGATCAAGCCACTGTCGTCATGGCCGCAGCCGCTGATGATCAGCAGGGCCAGGATGCTGAGTACTGCATAGAGTAGAGTTCGCATAGAGTCCTCGTTAATCCAGGAGACAAAGCTTTTGTCAAGTCACCAAAATACAATTTCACACAGTGGCACAGAGGGCACTGAGATGAGAGATTCATCCATGATCAATCTTCTCTCTCAAGACTTCCATGAAAACCGGGAACTGATTTTTGCTTTCTTTGTGTCTCCGTGCCTTTGTGAGAAATGCTTTTCGGGAAAACCACTTTTCATTGATACTCTTTGTCGCTGAGACCCACCGCCCGGCGCCACTCGGCGCGGGCCAGGGCCGACGCGACCTCAGCCTCGGCCCGCTGCAGCCGGGCCCGGGTCAGCTCGGACTGGGCATCGAAATAGTCGGTATTCGAAGCCTGCCCCTGCTGGTAGCGCTTCTCGGCAACCGCAAAACTCGCCTGCGCCTGCTCGGCCATCCGCGCCGTCACCTCCAGCCGCTTGGCCGCTTCGGCCAGGCGCAGATGGGACTGCTTCACCTCGAGCGCGATTCCCTCGCGCAGCTGGCGCTCGCTCTCCGCCAGCCCCTGCAGCCGCAGTTCGGCCTGCTCCACCTTCGCGCCGGTCCTGCCCCAGTTCCAGAGGTTCCATTCGGCGCCGACTCCCACCAGCCAGTAGTTCATCCATTCATTGCGGATCATGTCAAGACCGGGCTTGCCGTAACCGTAGCTGGCAAAGCCGGCGACATTGGGCAGCCGCCCTCCGCGGGCGATCTTTTTTCCCGCCGCGGCGGCATCGGCCGCCCGCGCCAGCCGCTCCAGCTCGGGCCGGTTCGCCAGCGCCAGCGCCAGAGAACTTGCGAGATCCCCGGGCTCCAGGCGGCCGGGTCCCATCTCCGCATACTTCTCGCCGGCCGGCAGAGGCGTGGCGAGAAGGTTTTCAAGGGCGGCCTCCGCCAAAGCAACGCCATTCTCGGCCTGGAGCAGGACCAGCTCAGCTTCGGAGGCCTTGACCTCGACGCGCAGGCGCTCATCGCGCCGCGCCAGGCCCTGCTCGACCATGACCTCGACATCGCGCAGATGGGCGGCGATCTGCTCCCGGGCGCTGCGGGCGATCTCCGCCCCCTTCTGCGCCCGCAGCAGAGCTGCATAGGCCGATTCAACCCGGAAAATCAACTCGTTGCGCTGGCGCGCAACCTCGCCCCGGCTCGCCTCAGCCAGGGCTGCCGCCGCAGTCCGCGACTGACTCAGACGGAAACCGGAAAAGATCGGCTGGCTCACCGTCAGACGCAGATCCGAATTGTCCAGCGCCCCCAGCCTGACCCCGCCGGCCGGAAAGAACTGCTGGAAAAGAGGGGAATCGAAATTCAATTCCGGCACTGTGCTCTGCCGCCGGTAGCTCCCGCTGAAATCGAGGGCGGGCAGCCTCGCCGCTTTCGCCTGGACGACATCGGCGGCGGCGATCCCCGCGTCGCTTTCAGCCGCTTTCAGGCCCGGGTTGCGGGCGAGGGCGATGCGCACACATTCCGGCAGGCTCTGCTGAGCCGCCGCCGCCCCGGCAAACGCAAAAAAGAGGGGGACAAGGATGGAGAAACGCATGATAACTCCTGATCGGGATGACATTTCACGCCTCCTGGCGCGGAACAAGACCGTAAAGCATGAGGTCGACAATGGCTTTCTCCCGCTCCGCCAGCATCCTGCCCGCATCGGCGAACTCGTCCGGAAAGGCCGCGGAGAGGATCGGTCGAACGATGAAAATGAAAATATTGAGCGCCACGATATTCCAGACCGTCTGCAGAGGATCGACCTCACGAAGCCGCTTTTCCCGGATTGCCACCGCCATCTCCTCTCTCAGGGTCTGCAGCTGGCTGCCGAAGCGGCTGAAACTGCTCTGCACCAGCTTCTCGACCACCGGATTGCCGCTCTGGATCTCGCGGATGATCATCCGGGGCAGCTCGGGATTGCGGCTGAGGAAATCGAGATGAAGATGGACCAGCTGCGGGATCACCACTTTCGGATCGACCGCCTCAACCTGGAGAATGGAATTGAAGAGCTGAAAAAGAGCGGCAAAGTTTTCGGAAAAGATGGCGGTGAAGAGCGCCTCCTTGGAGGCAAAATAGTAATAGATCATCGCCTTGTTGGCGCCGGCGCGGTCGGCGATCTCCTGCATCCTCGCTCCGTCATATCCCCGCTCACCAAAGACCTCCGCGGCCGCCTGCTTGATCCTGTCGCGCATATTCTCCCGATCGCTCATCTCTTTTCCTCTGCGCCTCTCCGTTCCCGCCGTGGAACGTGCGGAACAACCGGCGATCGCCCGGCTCCGGGAGGGATTATTTTTCCCTGCTTTTCATATTAACCAAATGGTTTAACCAACCGGTTAGTTCAATATACTACATCTTGTGGAGTTTGTCAAGTTTATTCTGCGCATAACGGCAATATTTGCCGACCTGAAAAAAAAGTCGCTACTTGTGAAGAAAACATTTGACTTTATGCAGCATGGCGTCTATATTTACTCAAGCTGTTTCTGACGCTACATCTCCCCCTCTAATTGTGCTCACTTCGCCGCCGTCCCCCCCACGGCAGTGGAGTTCTCAGGTTCCATCTCAGGCATCGTCAGGAGAAGCAGCCATGGGAAACCAACCCATCTACTTTTGGCAGCTGATCACCAGCGCCTTGGGGCTCTTTCTGGTCATCCACGCCATGGTCGCCAGGGATTTCCTCTTCTTCAGCGGTGATGAAAGGCTTATGCGGATCTCCAAATTCTTCCTCGGCCTGGCGCTCTCGCTTCTGCCCTTTTTCGACCGGTTCTGAAGAGCTGCCAAAACGCAAAAAGCGCCCGGAATGTCCCCCTCCGGGCGCTTTTTTTATCCCCTGACCCCTCTACTCCTGCAGCACCGCCTTGAGACGGGCCGCCGAATCTGCCAGCACCTCGCGGTGGAGGGACTGGCCATGGGCGTCGATGGTCACCACGACGGGGAAATCCTTCACGCGCAGTTCCCAGACCGCCTCCGGCCCGCCGAGCTCCTCGAGGTGGAGGCCGGCGACCTCCTCGACGCAGCGGGCGTAGATCTGCGCCGCTCCGCCGATGGCATGGAGATAGACCGCTCCGTGTTCCTGGAGGGCCTGGCGCGTCCTCTCCCCCATCCCGCCCTTGCCGATGATCGCCTTGAGGTTATATTTCGCGATGATCTCGGCGGCATAGGGTTCTTCCCGGATCGAGCTGGTCGGCCCCGCCGCCATCACCTGGTATTGACCCCGCGTTCCGATCACCACCGGCCCGCAGTGGTAGAGGACGCCGCCGCGGAGGAGTTCCAGCTCGCCGCCCTGATGCAGATATTTGTGGAGTGCGTCCCGCCCGGTGAAGATCGTGCCGTTGAGCAGCACGATGTCGCCGACCTGCAGGGCGCGCACCGCCGCTTCATCAAGGGGGGTTTGCAGCCGGCGCACCCGGGCCGGGTCGAAGTTCATCTCCGCGGGGGCGGCGGGTTCAGCAGCGAATTCGCCCTCCTCCTGATAGAGCCATGATTGAACTCCCCCCTCGCGGTCCAGCATCATACCCCGGCGCCGGAAGGCCCAGCACATGTAGGCGATGCTGACAAAGAAAGAGGCCGGCAGGCGGTTGAGGCTGCCGATCTTGCAGGCGCCGAGGGTCAGCCGGCCGCCGAAACCCATCGGGCCGATGCCGAGGCGGTTGGCGGAGGCCACCACGCGCGCCTCCATTTCGGCCAGCTCCGGCACCGGATTGATATCAGCGGCCGGGCGCAGGAGCTGCTGTTTGGCGAAGGCATAGCCTCCAGCGCGGTCACCTCCGATGCAGACGCCGAGGAAGCCCGGCCCGCAGCCGTGTCCCTGGGCCGCCTGCACTGCCTGCATGATGCAGGCATAGGCCCCTTCGAGATCGCGGTTGTAGCGCACACCGTCGAAGGTGGCGGGCAGCATGAACTGCGCGCTGGTGTTTTCGCAGCCGCCCCCCTTGAGGATGAGGCGGACATCGATATCCTCCCTGGCCCACTGCTCGAAATGGATGACCGGGGTGCCCGGTCCAAGGTTGGTGCCGCTGTTCCGGCCGGTCAGGCTGTCGACCGAATTCTGGCGCAGGTAGCCCCGCGCGGTCGCCGCGGCGACCGCAGTTTCAATGGCGCGGCGCAGCTGCATCTGGTCGACGCCCACCGGGGTATGGATATAAAATGTGATCGTGCCGGTGTCCTGGCAGATGGGGGCCGAGCGCTGGCGGGCGAGGCCGATATCGAGGGCCACCATGTCGAGCGCGAGGCGGGCGCGGGAGTCCGGCTCCTCACGGCCGCGCGCTTCGGCCAGGATCAGCTCGATATCGCGCGGCAAAAAGGCCGAGGTACGGCGGATCAGTTCGAGAAAATTTTCTTCCAGTTTCTGCTGATTCATAGAGCCTCCTGGTGCGGCGTGGCAGCGGCTTTTTATTCTTTTAACCATTTTTCAGCCGGTATTATTCAGGGGCGGGCGCGGCGGTCCGGCAAGGCGCCGCCGCGAGCGTGAAAGCGGCCGCACTTTTCGCTTGAATGATAGGAGGAATTTCTGTATCATTAGAACATAAAAACCAGGAGCATGCATGAAGAGCAGAACCCTCCTCGCCGTTTGCGCCCTGAGCGCCGCCCTCATACTCGCCTGCGCTCCCAAACTGGCGGTCCGCAAACCGGCCTATGACTATGGCAAAATGGACAAGGAGAGCGCCCGCGTCCACAAAAAGGTCGAGGCGCTGATCGATGAATGCGTCGCCGGCAAGCAGCCGCTCCCCCTCACCCGCGGCGTGCGCATCCACTCCCTGATCCTCGATCCCGGCCGGAAAACCCTCGCTGTCACTTTCAACCGCAATTTTTCCTATCCGCCCTTCCGGCCGGAGAATGTCCGCGCGACCTACAAGCGCCTCCGCGAGCTG
>DAOOPF010000088.1:0-14848 GCA_035388125.1 bacterium
TAGGGATTGAACTTGTTGATGGCTTCGGCGGAGGAGTAAAAGCCGATCTTGGGGCCATCCTGCTGCATCTGCCAGCCCTGGGGGTGGCTGAAGGAGATACGCAGGAAGGGTTCCTGAAACTTTTCGAATGCGCTGACCTGCACAACTTCCTGCTTCTTGCCGCAGCCTGCGAGGACCATGAGACTGAGGAGCAGCACCCAACTTTTCTTCATGGCAGTCCCTTTCTGTTTGGGTTAAGGGGCGGTGTGAATTTTTTGTCAGTTATAAAGCTGCAGGATATCCAGGCCTTTTTTGGCATCCGCGTTTTTCGGATCAATGCGCATCACTTTTTCGTACTGCGCCTTGGCCTCCTCGCGGCGGTCCAGAGCGTGCAAAATCTGCGCCCGCCAGAGGTTCAACTCGACATCATTGGGTTTGAACTCGATCGCCTTGGTGACAGCGCCAAGCGCCTGGCTGTTATTTTTCTCGACCAGGTAGGAGAAAGTGATAAAAGTGTAGGCTTCGCCCAGTTCGTTCTTGTAATTGTTCTTCATCGAGTCCGCCAGGCTGGCCATAGTTTCGTAAGCCTGGCGTGCGGCACGCAAAGAGTCCGCTCCCCGCAGCGCGCGGCCGAGATAGAGATAGCCGGCGATATAGTTGGGGCGCAGGGCCGTCGCTTTGCGCAGGGCTGCGGTGGCCGGCTGAAAATCCGCCATCGCCATCTTGCACAGGGCGAAGTTGATATAGCCGTTGGGATAGGTTGAATCTGCCTTGATGCGGTTCTGATACATCTCCGCCGCTTTTTCCCACTGTTTGGTGCGCATGTAGGAGGCGCCCATGTCGTTGTAGAGATCATCCTGATCGGGATTCTTGGCCAGCGACACTTCCATATAGGTCAGGGCGAGGCTGTCGTTCTTGAGGGCGTAATAGCTCTTGCCGAGGCGTTTGGCGTCCTCATGGCCGAGGGTATCGACGGCAACCAGTTTGGTGTAGGCGTCCACCGCCGGCTGATACTGTTTGAGCATATAGTTGGCCTTGCCGGCCAGCCGGAGTGCGAGCGGATCGTTGGGATTGTTCTTGAGCAGATGTTCGGCTGCACTCAGTGCGGACTGGTACTGGCGGCTCTTGTCGAGTGCCTCCATGTAGGTCGACCAGGTGGCCTGGTCTTCCGGGTGACGCAGTACGTAGCTTTCAAGATAGCTGGTTGCGTTCTTGTACTGCTTGGAGAGCATGTAGATACGGCTCACCTCGAGCGCGGCCTTGTCGTTTTCGGGATCGTGATTGAGGACGCTGCGGTACATCTGCGCGGCCTCGTTGTAGCGGCGGTCCTTGAGATAGAGATCAGCCATCTTGGCGCGCAGTTCGACCTGGACCGTGTCGTATTTGATCGATTCCTCGAACTGCATCAGGGCCACCGGTTCGGCGCCGAGCTTGAGATAGGCTTCGCCGAGGCCGCGATAGATTTCGGGATTCTTGGGCAGCTGCTGCTTGGCCTGGGAGAAAGCGATTTCCGCCTGGCTGGTCGAGTCGGCTGAGAGGTGGAGCCAGCCGAGCTGGACGAGGAGTTCAGGATTGTTCTTGGTCGGCTTCATCGCCTTGCGCAGCGTAGTATAGGCATCCGCGGTGTGGCCCAGGGACATCTGTGCCTGGGCGAGCAGAAGCCAGGTCTCGGCATTCTTGTCATCCACGAGCAGGGCGTTCTTGGCGGTGGCTTCTGCGAGGGCGGGCTTGCCGCCCTGAAGCTGGGCCTTGGCCAGGCCGTTCATGGCAGCGGTGTTGCGCGGGTTGAGATCGACGGCTTTCTGAAAAAGCGCCGCGGCCTCATCGGCTTTACCCTGGTCGAGCAGGACCATTCCTTCGTGAACTTTATCCTGGCTGGCGGCGGGCAGAACCATCAGCATCAGCACCAGCGAGAGCATTGCGGTGAATCGTTTCATGAGTTGACTACTCCTATCTAAGCTGAACCAGACGAATGGGCATGGTGGTCGGCACAAGACCGGCGTTGAGGATGATCTTCTGACCAGGCGCACTGGCGATGAAAGAACAGAAACCCGCTGCAAGCAGCGACTTGCGATTGAAATAGACATAGAGGGGGTAATGGAGCGGATATTTTTTCAGATGGACATTGGCCTGATGGAGCTTTTGTCTCACCGGCGCACCGCTCGAGTCGGTCATGACAAAGGCGAGCGGGCGCACCATGCCCTCATCCTCCTCGGTGAGGGATTTCAGGGTATCCTCTTTGAAAGCGGCCAGCGAGGCAATGCCCAGGGCCTGGGCGTGGCTGGCCACATATTCCACCACCTCCGACTGGGTGGCGGTGATGACGGAGGGGACGAAATCCTCGCTGCGGTTGAGAAAATGGTATTTGAGCAGTTCATAGGCGCCCGAGTTCTTGCCTGTGCTCACCAGGTGCAAGGGGCCGGTCAGGCCGCTGGCGGGCAGCTGCTGCCAGTTGGTGATGCGCTGATCAATGATGGCCGCAAAATCGGCCAGGGTGAGATCCTCCAGGTCATTGACACGATTGACCAGCAGGGCCAGGGCATCCATGGCGACCTTGAGCGAGTCGAGCTTGAGCTTCGGATCAGCCTTGTCGATGATCTGGAGTTCCTCTTTATTCAGCGGCCGGTCGGTCAGGACCATGCGCACACTGTCATTGATGAGGTGGACCAGGCACTCCCGGGTTGAGGCGCCAAAGAGGGTGATCCGGGCGTCAGGATAGAGGCTGGCGAAGAGGTCGGCTTCCTTTTTGGCCAGCGCCAGGTGTGAATCGGAGACGTAGACCCCAAGCGAGCCGCTGGTCGGGCTCTCTTTGGGCTGGATCTGCATCTTGCAGGCGGTCAAAGCAGGGAAGACCGCCGCGGCAGCGACCAGCAAGAGTTTACTCTTCGTCCACATTGGTTTGTCTCCTGTACTTTGAATGCTTGGGTTTAAGAAAGGTGACCAGAAAGCGGTACAGGCTCATCAGTATCAGCACCGCGCCGAAGATGTTGCTCACCTGATTGGGCACCTGATAGCGCAGCAGACCGGTGACGAGCGCCATGCCGGCACAAAAGGTAATGCCGGCAATGGCGTAGGCGAAGATTTTACCAGGATCGAGATTCATCGTCACCGGGATGCTTTAATTGAGCTTGAAGTTGAACGAGAGCGAAATCCAGACCGAGACCGGGCCGGTTTTCATCATCGCGGGGGTGAAAATCCACTGCTTGGCCGCGTCGATGGCCGGCTGGTTAAAGATCTCAGAAGCGCTCTTGAGGATGACCACATCCTTGACCTTGCCCTCTTTGTCGACCCACAGTTTCACCCAGACCGTGCCTTCGAGGCCGGCCTTGCGCGCCAGTTCCGGATAGACCGGCTCAATGCGCCTGATGACCTGGGGTTCTTTTTCAAAGGGGACGAAGTCTGGGGGCGGTGCCTCCTCTTCATCGATGTTCTCGACCTGGACATCCTGTTCGATCACCGCACCAGAGCCGGCGCCGGCGCCTTCGCCAACCGGACCGGTGACCGCGCTCATTTCCGTCTGCGACGCGAAGGATTGCTCGGGGCTCACATCCGCATCAGGAACAGGCACGGGGATGCCGACGCTCGGTTTGGCCATGGGGGCGGCAGCCGAGACCGACGGTGCGACCGCGGCACTGGCACCCTGGATCGAGGGGGGCGGACCCAGTTCGCTGTACTTGAGGATGCGCACAGTCCGGACCGGGGCCTCTTCCTTGCCAAGCAGGGTCGTGGCATAATAGATGCCGAGTCCGATGAACAGAATCACCGAGGCGATGATCAGCCCGTAGATCATGTATTTCTGCTTGACTTCCTTGAGCTCAATCGCCCCATAGAGGAGTCTTGCCTTTTGCGCAAGTTCAGTCATGACACTCTCCTTATGTTAGGAAGTTAAATCGCCTGGGCGACAAGCTGACCGTCAATTTCCTTGAACGGGGCAATCGAGAACCGGGTGATGTTGGCCAGGTTCAGTTCGTCCATGATATTGACCATCAATTCATACGTTCCGGTACGCTCCACCTTGATCAGACAAACCAGCTTGGGATTCGCCTTGTTGCGATCGACCATGAGGGAACGCAATTCATTAAATTGGATCCTTTGCGGTGTCTCCATTCCCATATTAACATAAATGGAGCCATCGGCGGTGGCGCGTATGGTCAACAGACTGGTTTCGGCCACCTCGACCTTGACATCGGAGTCAGGGGGGAGGTTGATCTCCATCGTCTGCGGAGTATTGAAGACCGTGGTGAGCATGAAGAAGGTGATCAAGAGCATCATGATGTCCACCATCGGGGTCATGTCAATAAAGACACTTACGCGCTTTTTATGCTTCTTGCCGCCCTTGCCTTTTGGAGCTTTGGGGGCGACAACATCAGCTCCTGCCATACTTTAACTCCATTATATTTTCTCGAGTTCCGTTACAAGGTTAAAGCGCGTGATTTTTACTTTCTGCAGGATGTTCATGACATCCTCGATCGGCCCAAAGGGAGCTTCCTTGTCAGCCTTGATCACGGTGCGCAACTTGGGATTGGCGATGCGGGCCTGGATGAGCAGGTCGGCCAGCGTTTGCTTGTTCTCGAGCTCGATGCCGGACTTGAGGGCATATTCTTCGCCAAAAAGCCGGCCGCGGAGCGCCTGGGAGTCCAGTCCGAGAAAATAGCGATCATCCTTGGTCACCGTGATGGTCATCACGTCCGATTCGGGCAACTTGAACTGCGAGTGCGACGAGGGGAGGATGACTTCGGCCTCTGAGGGTGGTTTGAAGCGTGTCGTCAACATGAAAAAGGTCAACAACAGCATCATGATGTCCACCATGGGCGTCATATCTATTTTAATATTGCTGCGCCCTTTTTTGTGCTGCATGGTTGTTCACCTCATCAGGTTATTTGATCTCTTTCTCGGAGAGCGTGGTGACCATCGAATAGGTGGCTTCGTCGATCATGTAGGTGAAATTGTCGATACGGGTGCTGAAATAGTTGAAGGCGACGATGCCCAGGATAGCGGTGATGAGACCGCCGGCGGTGTTGATCAGGGCTTCGGAGATACCCAGCGACAGGGCGATGGCGTCCGGAGCACCCGACTTGGCCAGGGCCTTGAAGGCCTTGATCATGCCGAGGGTGGTGCCGAGCAGACCGACGAGCACACCGATGGAGGCCAGAGTCGAAATACCCACCAGGTTTCTCTCAAGAAGGGGAACTTCCAGCATCATCGACTCTTCGATCGAATGCTGCATTTCATCCATGGTCTCCTTGGCGCTCAAATGGCTGCCGGAGGCCTTGAGGAGCTTGTACTTTTCCAGGCCGGCGCGCAGGACGCTGGCGGAGGTGCCGCGCTGCTTGTCACAGGCGGAGATGGCGGCATCGATGTTGCCGGCCTTGATCTCCTGCTGGACCTTGCGGTAAAAGGCGGTCAGGGAGCCTTTGCCTTTGGCCTTGTTGAGGGCGAACAGACGCTCGATGATGAAGGTCAGAAGCATGAGGATCATCATGATCAGGATGGGAACGAGGATACCACCAGCCTTGATGTAGTCGGGCAGAAACTGGAAAATAACCAGAGCGATGGCGAACGCCACGACCATGACGATGGTGATGAAGAGACCTTGTTTCATGGTGCTTTCTCCTTACGTGTGATGATGATAGTGGATTAGTGGTGAACGGATTCCCGGGTTCGGAAACTGGCGATGGCTTCATCCCGGCTGTCTTCCACATCAAAGACGCTGATGAGCTTGGTGATGACAAAGAGATTCTGGATGCCCTTGCCCATTTCGCATAACTTGATCTGGCCCTTGCCGCGAGTGTACATGGTATGCAACCCCACAAGTGTGCCGATGCCCAGACTGTTGCAGTAGGTGGCGCCGCTCAAGTCGATGATCAGTTTGCGGTTGCCCTGCTCGAAGAGATCCGCGACCGTCGATTTCAGTTCGTCGCTTTCTTCACCGCCGACCAGGGAGCCGCGAACGCTCACGATGGCTATGTCGAGATTGTTCATGGTCATGACTCTTACCGCCACGGCAGATACCTCCTCACACAGATCAACACCTGCTGCATTTTCTACCGCAACTATTATATCAATATTTGTGCCAAAATGCAAAAGGAAATTTTCGTAAAAAAAACAAGTATTCAGGGAAAGGGGCTCCGGCGGCAAGCGGACCGGAGGTTGCATTTTGCAATGCCGTGTTGCGCCTGAGCCGGAAAATAAAATATAACCACATTATATATATAAAAATAGGTATTGATTGTAAATTGCAAGGCCGCCTACAAGCGGTACTTTTTCCGTTTACGCCACAGCGTCGCCGGATCGATGCCGAGGATGCGCGCCGCCTCGTCATAGTCCTCGGCGTGCTCGAGAACCTGGATGATGTGGCGTTTTTCCACCTCCTCCAGGGTGAGGGTGAAACCGGGGTTCTCCGAGAGGCGCCGGACCTCTTCGGGCAGATGGGAGAGTTCGATCGTCCCCCCCTCGGCCAGCAGCACCGCCCGTTCCATCACGTTCTCCAGCTCGCGGACGTTGCCGAACCAGCGGCAGAGGCGCAGGGCTTTCATCGCCTCGAGCGAGATTTCGGGCGGATTCTCCCTGGCGAACTTGACGATAAAATGGTGCACCAGCAGAGGGATATCCTCCGGCCGCTGACGGAGGGCGGTCGCCTTGAGGCGTACGGCGTTGAGGCGGTAAAAGAGGTCGTCGCGGAAAGAGCCCTCGCGCAGAGCCTCGTCGAGGTCGCGGTTGGTGGCGGCGATGATGCGTACATCCACCTTGCGGGTTGCGCTCTCCCCGACCCGCTCGAACTCCTTGCTCTGGATGACGCGCAGGAGTTTGGCCTGGATGGAGGGGGAGATCTCCGCCACTTCATCGAGAAAAATAGTGCCGCCGTCGGCGATCTCGAAGCGCCCCTGCCGGTCGCGGGTTGCACCGGTAAAAGCCCCCTTGATGTGACCGAAGAGCTCGCTCTCGAGCAGCTCTTCGGGCAGGGCCGCGCAGTTGATCTTGACGAAGGGTTTGTCCGCGCGGGCGCTGTGGTTGTGAATAAAGTGGGCGATCAGTTCCTTGCCGGTGCCGCTCTCCCCTTCGATCAGGATGCTGATATTGCTGTCCGCGACGCGGCCGGCCAGCTCGAGGAGGGCGAGCATCTCCTGGTTGCGGGTGATGAACTCCCCGGTATCGGGCTGCTGGATGACCTGTTCGCGCAGATCGCGCACGGCGCTGGTGAGCTGATGGTGTTCCCAGGCCTTCTGGGCGGTGATTTGCAGCTCCTTGACGTCAAAGGGCTTTTGCAGGTAGTGGTAGGCCCCTTTCTTGACCGCTTCGATCGCGCTGTCGATGGAGCCATGCGCCGTGATGATCACCACGGTCAGATCCGGATCGAGTTCATGCAGGCGCTCGAGCATCTCCAGGCCGTCGTAGGGCTGCATGCGCAGGTCGACGAAGGCCAGGTTGAATCTCTCCCGCCGGGCGATCTCGAGGGCTTCCTGGGGCCGCGGCGTGAGGGTGGCGGAAAAACCGATCGATTCCAGACAGATGCCGATGGTCTTGAGAATGTGCAACTCGTCATCGACGACCAGGACCCGCACTGCCGCCGGCGTGCTCATAGGCTCCTCGTCAAGGGAAGTGTGAAGTAAAAGGTGCTGCCCTGGCCGGGCTCGCTCTCCACCCAGATGCGTCCGCCGTGGGCGTGCACAACCTGTCTGGCGATGGCGAGGCCGAGGCCGACGCTGCCGGGGGTGGTTTCGCTTTCTTTCCTGACCTGGACGAATTTTTCAAAGATGGATGCCTGTGCTTCCAAGGGGATGCCGGAACCGTTGTCCGCCACCGCGACCCGGATCTCCTCCGGCTCCGCCGCGGCGCTGATCCTGACCTCGCCGCCCGCCGGGGTGTGGCGCAGGGCGTTGCTGAGCAGATTGGTGAAGACGTAGCTCAGCTGCTGGGGATCGCCCAGAAATGCCGGCATCCCCTCCACTTCGCTGGTGAGGCGGATCTCTTTGTTCCGGAACGGCAGGCGCAGGGGGCCGATGGCCTCCTGCACGATCTTGGCGAGGTTGAGGGGCACCATCTTCATCTGGTGGTGGCCGGTTTCAAGTCGTGAGAGGTCGAGAAGCTCGCGCACCAGTTTGGTGAGCCGGCCGCAATCCTCCTTGGCGTTGGTCAGCAGCTCGGCCTGCTGTGCCGAGACCGGGCCGAGGAGCTGCTGGCTGAGGATATCGATGGTCATATTGATCGAGGTCAGCGGAGTCCGGAATTCGTGGGAGACGGTGGCGATGAACTCGGTTTTGAGCCGTTCGAGATCCTTGAAGCGGGTGACGTCCTCAAAAAGGGTTACGATGCCCTGGTTCTGTCCTGTTTCGTCGACGATGATGGTCTGACGGGGCCGGTAGTAGATGGTATTCTTGCCGTTCTCGAGTTTGAGCAGAAAGTCGCTGTGCGCGGTTTCGCGCAGCTGCTCCTCGCTGGCCAGGAGCAGGCGGCGCAGCCTGGTGTCGGCGACCACCTCCTCGACCGGTCTGCCCTCCATCCCGGTAGCCGGGTTGCCGAGCATCTGCGCGGCGGTGAGGTTCATAAGCACCACCTTGTGCTCCGCATCGGTGACGATAAGGGGCTCATCGATGCTGGTGACGATGGTCTCGGATTTGTTTTTTTCCGCGATCAGCTGGTGGATGTCCATCTCTTCGTAGGTGCGCAGGCGTTCGGTCATCTTGTTGAATTCGCTCGAAAGCTCGGCGAATTCATCGTTGGTGGTGATGTCGATCTTTTGGTTGAGCTGGCCGCGGCTGATGAGGCGGATGGTGCGCGCCAGGGTCGAAGCCGGCCTGATGACGTTGCGGGAGACCTGGGCGTTGGACCAGAAGGCGAAAAAGATGGAGATCAGGGCGGCGACAGCGATGAGGATCATGCTGCGATTCATGGCATCGCGCGCCAGCTCCACGGCGCTGGTGGTCAGGGCCTGGGTGACTTCGATGAGGCGGAGGCATTGCCCGCGCAGCCGCTGTTCCACGGGCACGATGCTCTCCATGTGGAAGGGGCGGGCGAGGGGGCTGTTCTGTTTGCACAGGGTGTAAAAGGCCTCGGAATTGGTCAGGTAGGCCTTGTAGGTATAGATCATGCTGTCCAGGATCGCCTTGTCGGGCTGGGGCAGATCGGCGGCGAGGGCGCGCTGGTACCAGTTGAGGAAGCGGTCGCGGCTGCGCTGGTAGCTGATGTAGGCGAGATCCACATCACCGCGCAGCATGAGGATCTGGTCCTGGATCTGTTCGTCCAGGGCCTTGAGCATGCGCTGGCTGGCGATCGCCGTGGGGGTGTGCTTTTCCAGGATTGGCGTGATGGTCCGGTTCATGCGGAAAAAGCTGACAAAAGCGACGATGCTGAGCGCGACGATGATGGCTACCAGAGTGTAGTAGCCGGCGCCTATTTTAAATCGCAGGCTGGGCATGATTGGGCAATATACCTGTTTTTAGCCGGTTAATCAAGAGATAACTGCGCCTTGGCGTGTTTAAAAAGTCCTTGACAATAAGTTCTATATTTTGTAAAATGGTTATAAATTTTTGGAAGCGCTTCCTGATACGGCCCCTGCCCCGGGACCGCAGAGGGGAGGGGTTCCCGAGGAGCGCAGGGAGCAACCGGCCGGAGAGCGGTTTGGCAGCAACCATCTACGATGTGGCTAAAAGAGCTGGTGTGGGGATCGGCACGGTCTCCCGGGCGATCAACAACAGCCCCCACATCAACGCACGCACCAAAGCCCGCATCCTCGATATCGCTGATGAACTCCACTACCAACCCCACGCCCTGGCGCAAAGCCTCGCCCGCAAAAAAACCAACACCATCGCCAGCGTCGTCCCCTTCTTCACCAACTATTTCTATGTCGAACTCCTCAAGAGCGTCCAGCGCGCCCTTTCCCTCTCCAATTATGATCTGATCCTCTTCAGCGTCGACCGCATGAACCGCCGCGACCGCACCATCGACCGTGTTTTAAGCGAACGCCGCTGCGACGGGGTGCTGATCATCTCTCTTGGTGTCATGGAGGGCTATGCGGAGAAATTTATCGCCGCCCATCTGCCGGTGGTCCTCATCGACCATATGCATGTCGATCTCGACTCGGTCGAGATTGCGAACCGGGCGGGGGCTTTCGCCGCCACCAGCCATCTCATCGGGCTGGGGCACCGCCGTATCGGCATGATCAACGGGCATCTCTCCAGCTACCCGGCAAAACTGCGCTTTGAGGGATTCCAGCAGGCTCTCCGGAGCCATGATCTGGGCTTCGACGAGCGCGACCTGGTCGTCTGTGACGCCAAGGCCGGGGAGCACGGTTTTAACGAGGCGGCCGGCTATGCGGCGATGCGGCGTCTCATCGCCCAGAACAAGAGCCTGCCCACCGCCCTGTTTGTCGCCAGCGACGTCCAGAGCCTCGGCGTGATGTGCGCCGCCAAGGAGGCCGGGGTGCGTATCCCCCACGACCTGGCCCTGGTGGGCTTTGACGACATCGAATTCGCCAAGTTCGTCGGCCTTACCACCATGCGCCAGCCCATCGCCGCGATGGGGCGCATGGCCGTCACCCGTCTGCTTGAACGGATCGAGGGGACGCAGAACGGCGATTTCCATCACGAACTCGAAGCCGAACTCATCGTTCGCGAGAGCTGCGGCTCCCGGCAGGCCTTTCATGTCCGGACAGAATCTGAAACTGTACAACAGCAAGCGTGAAATCCACTATCCCTAATTAGCTGCAAAGGAAAACCATGATGAACAAGCCGCTGCAAACTTCCCTGACCTGGCTCGCGGTCTTTGCTCTGCTTCTTCCCCTTCTGGCCTTTGCCGGCACCACCGGCAAGATCGTCGGCAAGGTGAAGGACGACAGGACCGGCGAGACCCTGCCCGGCGTCAATGTGGTGCTGGAAGGCACCATGCTCGGCGCGGTCACCGACTACGATGGCGATCTGATGATCATCAACGTCCCCCCGGGCACCTACACCATGCAGGTCAAGATGATCGGCTACCAGCCCAAATCCGTCTCCAACGTCAAGGTCTCGGTCGACATGACCACCACCATCAACGTCAGCCTCAGCCAGACCGTGGTCGATGTCGGCGAGCAGGTGACGGTTGTTGCCGACCGCCCCATCGTGCAAAAAGACAAGACCTCCTCGATGGCCGCGGTCAGCGCCGATGAGATCACCGCCATGCCGGTCCAGGAAGTGGCCGATGTGCTCGAACTGCAGGCCGGTCTGGTGCGCGACGGCGTGGGTGGTATTCACGTCCGCGGCGGCCGCTCCGGCGAAGTCGCCTACTGGGTTGACGGCATCGCCGCCACCGACGGCTACTCCGGCAATATGGGCGTGCAGATCGAGAACTCGTCGGTCCAGGAACTGCAGGTCATCAGCGGCACCTTCAATGCCGAATACGGCCAGGCGATGTCGGCCGTGGTCAATATCGTCACCAAGGAAGGCGGAGAAAAGCTGCACGGCGAGTTCTCCAGCTATGTCGGCGATTACCTCAGCTACGACGATGACACCTACTGGGTGCTGGAGCCCAACTCGGATGAGATTTCGGCCATCCGTTCGCCCCAGGAGGGCAGCTACAGCAAGACCAATGCCCTGCGCAGCTTCAACCCGATCTACAATGTGCAGGGAAGCCTCAGCGGCCCGCTGCTCAAGGACAAGCTGACCTTCTTCGTCACCGGCCGCTATTTCAGCAATGACGGCTATCTCTACGGCAAGCGCTGGTTCACGCCGCAGGGGCTCAAGGGAGACGGCGAGCTGGTCTCGATGAATCCCTTCGCCAAATTCACCGGTCAGGGCAAACTGGCCTACCGGCTCAGCGGCAACATGAAGCTGACCTATGCCCTGATGGGCAACCAGAACAACTTCCGGTGGTATGACAGCTATTACAAATACAATCCCGATGCGAACTACCGGCGCTTTGAAAACGCCCTCAACAATACGCTGACCTTCACCCACACCGTCAGCATGCGCACCTTTTACGAGGTCAAGTATACCCACTCTTCGACCGACTATAAGCACTATCTCTACGAAGATCCCTACAACTCGGTCTCCTATATCGCCGACACCACCTTCGCCGAAGACGGGACCACCTCGATCAGCTATCGCATCGGCAAGGATGCCGAGGGCTATGTTCATGGCGACTCGCTGACAGCGCCCTCCAACTGGAGCTTTTCCGATGCCGGCACGCAGCTGCAGCATTTCAAGCGCAACACCACCTATGATGTCGCCAAGTTCGATATTACCAGTCAGATCACCAAGAACCATCAGATCAAGGCCGGTCTTGAGGGCCGCTTCAACAACCTGACCCTTGATGAATTCTATATCATCCCGGCGCAAGAGGGCAACGAGCAGATTGTGCCTTTCCGCCCCTCCATCCCCGACCGCAGAACGCCGGATCACAACGGCTACTCGCAAAAGCCGGTCGAGTTCTCGCTCTATGCCCAGGACAAAATGGAATTCAACGATATGATCGTCAATTTCGGCCTGCGCTTCGACTATTTCAATTCGCGCGGCAAGGTGCTGGCCGATCCCATGGATCCCAATATCTACGATCCCTTCGATCCCTACAACAAGTACAAGAACTATACGCCTGACACCCCCGAGTCGGAGCTGGTCCAGTATACTGTGGCTGAACGCCAGGCTTTCTGGTACAAGGATGCCACGGCCAAAATGGCCCTCAGTCCGCGCTTCGGCATCGCCTATCCGATCACCGATCGCGGCGTCATCCACTTCTCCTACGGCCATTTCTTCCAGATCCCGACTTTCCGCCAGCTCTATGGCGCCAACGACGGCACCGACACCTCCAATCCGGATCTCGAAGTGACGACCACCTCGGGCAACTCCACCTTTCTCAGCAATGCGGACCTCAAGCCCCAGCGCACAGTGCAGTACGAGATTGGCCTTTCCCAGCAGATCACCGCCGATCTGGGCGCTGAGTTGACCATGTTCTATCGCGACGTCCGCGACTGGGTGGGCGCCAGCTACTCCATCCCGACCTATCTGGCCAGCGTCGCCTACACCCAGTTCGAGAACAAGGATTATTCCAACGTCAAGGGTGTAACCCTGGCCCTGACCAAACGCTACTCCAGCTATTTCGAGGCCGGCCTCGACTACAGCTTTATGGTGGCCGAGGGGAGCGCCTCCGATCCCAAGGATTCATACAACGACCGCCTCAGCGACAAGGCCCCGCGCATACAGCTCACACCGCTGGGATGGGACCAGCGTCACACCATCAACGGCAATCTGAGCGTGGGCACCAGCACCTGGCGGGCCAGCCTGCTGGTCAAATACTGGACCGGCACCCCCTACACGCCGACCTTTCCTCCCGGGGTCTCCTCCGGCAGCAGCTCGTTCAGCGGCCTTGCGGAAAACAGCTCCCGCAAGCCGGCGATCAATTCCACCGACCTTCGTCTCTTCAAGACCTTCAGGCTCGGCAAGCAGAGTTTTTCGCTCTTCGCTTACATCTTTAATCTTTTCGATCAGCGCGCCGCCACCAACGTCTGGAGCGACAGCGGCAGTCCCAGGTACACCCTGCAGACCCGCAACGCCAGCTTTGATGCCAACCGCGTCAGCACTATCGAGGATAATGCCAACCATCCCGAATGGTATATCGAGCCCAGGCAGGTGCAGCTTGGCTTTTCGCTGGGTTTTTAACCGGCTTGGTGCAGGATGTTTTGAGAGCGAACTGAGCTAACATAAGGGACCATACAGCATGAAAAAAACAATCATATTGACGCTCATCACGGGACTTGTTCTGCTCGCCGCCGCAGCTTTCAGTCAGCCCAAGCCCCATGGCATGTTCAGTGAGGAACGCAAGGGCTTTCACAACGGCAACCGCATTCAGACCACCTATTACAATTCAGGTCTGATCGGCCGTGTCTCCGGCATCGAGGAGGATATCGCCGGCGAGTGGCCCAAGGGCTCCGGTCATCTTTATATCGGCGACCAGCTCATGATGGTGGGCGCCGAGATCGTCGACCGGGAGAAAAAACTGATCCACTCCGTCGTCACCCCGCGCGGCCCCAAGGTCGATCCCCGTATGGGCGACCGCTCCTCGGACTTTCTCACCTGGTACACCTGGGAGGCCCTGCCCGGTTACGCCGGCAAGGACACCAATGTGGTCGCGATGAGCCACATCCCCAAATCCTGGCCGGTCTACTGGCCCGACAAGGAAGCGATCGCCGATGATCCGGGCTGGCGCAACGACAGCTTTGATAACGACTCCAAGCGCGCCGCCTGGAACGGCTATTTCGGCAAGAACCAGTTCAGCGCCGACCAGGAAAGCTATTTCGTCATGGACGATTACAACGATGCGAAGTATAATTTCTATCCCGACTCCACCGATCTCTCCCGCCGCGGCCTCGGCCTGCAAGCCTCCTCGCGCGGTCTGCAGTGGGCCCAGGTGCTGGCCCAGGATGTGCTCTTTTTTATTTATGACATCACCAACATCGGCACCACCACCTACGACAAGGTCGTCTTCAGTATCATCTGCGGCTATATGGCCGGCGGCGATGGCGAGGATGATAACTGCACCTTCGACCGCTCGATCAACCTGACCTATACCTGGGACTATGACGGCATCGGCTCCGGCGGCTGGTCGCCGGTCGATATCGCCGGCTGCGCCTTCCTCGAAAGCCCCGGCAACTTCCGCGACGGCATCGACAACGACGGCGACGGCGCCATGGGCTCGGGCAAGACCATCACCGAGGAGATGTTCAAGCCGGCGCAGCTCGCCGCCGGCCAGGATGTTGTGGTGATCTCCTACGGCAATAATTTTGAACGCAGTGTGCAAAAGATGCCGGCCGACTCGCTGGCGATCACCGGCCCCAAGGGCAACCGCATCGTCTTCCGGCCGGGACAGCAGGTCGAGGAGATCCGCTTCAACGGCGTCGACG
>DAOOPF010000089.1:0-14733 GCA_035388125.1 bacterium
GTCTGCAGTTTCTCCAGCTGCTCTTTGGTCAGATACAAAGGTTTCATGCAGAAGCCTCTTCACTCTCTTTTGGTTAACACCCTCGCTTGCTCGCTCATTCCTCGCGGAATAAAAACGCAAACCGAATCGGCGTTCCTGACACCGATTCGGTTTGCGTGGTGTTAAACTAATGATAAATACGATATTTGTCAAGCAAAATCTGAAGATTCAAACCGGCTGGACCCGCCACCTAACAAAATACCTTGCTTTTTTTCCAGCTTATGCTAAATTGGAGGGACTCACTTGAGAGAAGGTAACCATGCCTCCCAAAAAGCAGAAAGTCTTTGTCATCACCACCGGCGGCACCATTGAAAAGATCTACGATGAGGAGAGCGGAACCCTGACCAACCGCGGCTCTCTTCTGCAGCAGATGCTCAGCCGGCTGCGCCTTCCCTATACCACCATCCAAAGCTATGACCTGCTCTGCAAGGATTCCCTTGAGATGACGGACAAGGATCGCCAGATGATCCTCTTCGCGGTTGAAAACCTGCTCGAGCACAGCGCCCCCATTCTCATACTGCACGGCACTGACACCATGGAGTTGACGGCCGACTATCTTTTCAGAAACCTGCCCGATCTGAAAGTACCGATCATCCTGACCGGCGCCATGAAACCCTTCGGTTTCGATAACTCGGATGCCCTGCAGAATTTCACCGAGGCCCTGCTCGCCTGCTCCCTTAGCGCTCCCGGCCTCTACATCAGCATGCATGGCTGCGTGCATCCCCTTCCCGGCGTTTTCAAAAACCGCGAAAAAGGAACCTTTGAAAGAAAAGAGCAGAACCAAATCAATTCACCTGTCTAACCTTAATCAGGAGGTCCCATGTCTGTCGTAGCGCATCTCGAACCCAAATCGCTGTGGAAATATTTCGACGAAATCCGCAAGATCCCGCGCGGCTCCGGCGACGAAAAGGCCGCCGGCGACTATGTCCTCAAGGTGGCCAAGGATCTCGGCCTGAAGGGGATCCGCGACAAAGAGGGCAATGTGGTCATCTACAAAAAGGCTACCCCCGGCCACGAAAAATCCCCCGGCATCGTCCTGCAGGGTCATCTCGATATGGTCAACGAGAAACACTCCACCTCGAAGCACAATTTTGACAAGGATCCCATCACCCTGCTTCTCGACGGCGAATGGCTCCACGCCGACGGCACGACCCTCGGTGCGGACAACGGCATCGGTCTTGCCGCCGCCCTGGCTGTACTCGAGGATGACAAGCTGAAACACGGTCCCCTCGAAGCGGTCTTTACCGTCGATGAAGAACGCGGTCTCAACGGCGCCCGCGCCCTGACCTCTGACCTCCTGCATGGCCGCATCCTGCTCAATCTCGACAGCGAAGAACTCGGCAACTTTTCCATCGGCTGCGCCGGCGGCGCCGACACCCATCTCGCCCTGCCGCTCAAACGCACTGAGGCCAAGGGCGACAAGGTGCTCTATCTGCACATCCACGGCCTGCGCGGCGGCCACTCCGGCATCGATATTCATGAAGGCCGCGGCAATGCAGTCAAAATCCTCAACCGCCTGCTCTGGCAGCTCTCCAGGGAAGTTAAATTAGAGCTGGTCAGCTTCAACGGCGGGGATAAACACAATGCCATCCCGCGCGAAGCCTTCGCCGAAATTGTTGTGCGCAAAAAAGATCTCGGCAAAACCAAAAGCTGGCTGGAAAAAGCGATCGAGGAGATCCGCACTGAATTCAAGCCGGTCGAGAACAAAATCGAGCTGACCATCGAGGAACTCAAGGGCAAGGTGCCGAAGGTGCTCGAGCCTCAGTCGATGGAAACACTCCTCGGCCTGATCTTCGCCCTGCCGCACGGCCCGCTGGCCATGAGCCGCGGCATGAAGGGACTGGTGGAAACCTCCAATAACGTCGCCGCCATCAAGTCCTCCGCCGCCAAGGCGGTCATCCTCTGCAGCAGCCGCAGCTCCAACAGCGCCGCCTTGCGCGCCACGCGCGACAAGCTGGCCGCTATCGCCCGCATGACCGGGGTCAAGGTGGAACAGCCTGAGGGTTATCCCGGCTGGATGCCCAACCTCGACTCGCCGCTGCTCAAAGTCACCATGGATACCTACAAGGAGGTGACCGGCAAAAAGGCGGTCTATTCGGCCATCCACGCCGGCCTGGAATGCGGCATCATCGGCGAAAAGTTCCCCGGCATGGACATGATCTCTTTCGGTCCGGATCTGAAGCACCCCCACTCCCCGGAAGAGAAGGTGAACGTCAAGAGCGTGGCCAAATTCTATCAGCACCTGCTCAAGATCATCGAAACCCTCGCCTGATCCTGGCGGGCATGTCCGTCGCAGCCGCAGCTGCCCCGGCAGCTCAAGCTCCCAGCCTCACCCCGCCCCGCGGCCTTTGCCGCGGGGCTTTTTTTATCCTCGCCAGTTCTCGCCGCAGTGTAACAAATGAAATCCCCCCGCCGTATAAACCGTGAGAACAAACCTCGGCATAACAGTCTAATCCTTTGGAGTCGCCCGTTATGACAAAGCGGAACAAGAAAAAATGGTTCTGGCTCATCGCCGCCGCGGCTGTAGTGGCCCTGCTCGCAGTCGCCTTGGGCGCCAGATCAAAGAACGGCAAGGAGACGGGGCCGGCGAAAGTCAAGGTCGGCCGCATGGATATCATCGACAAAGCCCTGGCCGTGGGCGCGATCGAGCCCAGGAACGAAATTGCCGTGAAATCCAAAACCTCCGGAGTGGTCGGCAAACTCTACGTCGAGGTCGGCGATTACGTCCGGGCCGGCGCCCCCCTGCTCGATGTCCGTCCCGATCCCACTCCGCTGGAACTGGCCGAAACCACCCGCGGGGTGGAGATCGCCGAGATCGAACTCGCCACTCTCAACCGGGAGATGGAGCGCCAGAAGGAGCTCAAAGCGAAGGGTCTGATCTCGCAGCAGGAATACGAGACACTGGAACAGCAGTACGACCAGGCCGCGGTGCGCGCCAAAATCGCGCGCGAACGTCTCGAGCTGCTTAAAAAGGGGCGCGTTCAGATCGCCGAAAACACCATCGAAACCACGGTCAGAGCGCCGATCACCGGCTACATCCTGCAAAAGTCGGTCAACCTCGGCGACCCGGTCGTCCCCCTCACCTCCTATCAGGCCGGCACCGAGCTGATGAAGATGGCGGATATGAAGGATCTGCTCTTCCGCGGCACCCTCGACGAGATCGACGTCGGCAAGATCAGCGAGGGTATGCCCTGCGAACTGGCGATCGGCGCACTGCCGGGCAAGACCGTCAAAGGCCACGTCGCGCTCATTTCACTCAAGGCGCGCAAGGAGGAGAATACCACCCTCTTCCCGGTCGAGATCACCATCGATGACGCGGCCGGCGCCGTGCTCCGGGCCGGATTTTCCGCCAACGCCACCATCATCATCAACAAAAAGGTGCAGGTGCTGGCCATACCGGAGCGGGTGGTCACTTTCCGCAACGACTCGGCCTTCGTCCAGATCAGCACCGGACCGGAGGAGAGCAAGGAGATCCCCGTTCAGACCGGACTCAGCGATGCCATCCATATCGAGGTGATCTCCGGCCTGGAGGAGGGGCAGGAGGTGCTCGAGAAGAAGGTCAAACCGATCGTTTAGCCGTATACCGCCCCCGACCGGAGCGGAGGAAACCATAGTAAGGCCTGTGAATATGAGCCATCTGGTTGAAACCCTCAAAGAGATCTTTTACTACCTGCGCCAGTACAAGGGCCGCACCTTTATGACCCTTTTCGGCATTGTCTGGGGCACAGTCAGCATTGTAGTGCTCCTGGCCTTCGGCGTCGGCGTGCAAAAGTCCCTGAGCAAAAGCATGCACGGAATGGGCGAAAGCATCGCCATTCTTTGGCCCGGCCGCACCAGCATGCCCTGGAAGGGCTTCAACCGCGACCGGTATATCCGCCTCGAGGAGGAGGATGCCGAGCTGCTGCGCCGCGAAGTGCGCGAGATCCGCAGCATCAGCCCGGAATACGCCAAGTGGAACGCCCCCCTGCGCCATGGTGAACAGGTCAACAAGCCCAACATTGCCGGCATCATCCCCGAATACGCCGAGATGCGCAACATTCAGGTCCAGCCGGGCGGACGCTGGATCAATGACCTGGATGTGAAAGGGCGCAAACGGGTCATATTCCTCGGCGATGAGCTGTGCAAATACCTCTTCGGCGAAGGCAGCAATCCCGTCGGCAAATATATTTTTGTCGCCGATTCGCCCTTTCTGGTCATCGGCGTGCTCGCCCACAAGCTGCAGAACTCCTCCTACAGCTCACGCGACCAGGACCGCGCCTTCATCCCGGCCTCGACCTTTCAATCGCTGTTCGGACATCGCTATATCGATAATATCGTCTATAAAATCAGCGGTCCCCTCGATTCGGAACTGGCACAGCAGCGCATCTATGAGGTGCTCGGCAAAAAGAAAGGCTTCGACCCTGCGGACAAGCAGGCTCTGGGGATCTGGGACACCACTGAAATGGACAAATTTATCTATTATTTTTCTCTTGGCTTCAATCTCTTCATGGGCCTGATCGGAGTGATGACCCTCACCGTCGGGGGCATCGGCCTGGCCAATATCATGTATGTCGTGGTTCAGGAGCGGACCGCGGAGATCGGCGTGCGCCGCTCCATCGGCGCCAGACGCTCCCATATCCTGACCCAGTTCCTGCTCGAATCTTTCATCATCGTTGCCATCGGGGCCCTTGCCGGCTTCATACTGGCCGCCCTGATCATCAGGGGCATCGCCGCCATGCCCTATGAGGACTTTGTCGGCGATCCGGCCATCGATGTCAAAGTGGCCCTCATCACCATGTTCATCCTCGGGCTGGTGGGAATGATCGCCGGATTTTTCCCGGCGCGCAAGGCCTCCCGGCTCAGCGTCATCGAATGCCTGCGCCACTGAGCCCCTCCATTCAGCCCAAGCGGCCGGATGAGCGGAAATCGTGAACACTTTGCAAGGTCACCGCCATGCATATTTTGATGCTGGTCAGAGAATTTCTTCAGGACATCAAAAAGCAGAAACTCCGCGCTTTTTTGACCACTTTCGCCATCACCTGGGGCACCATGGTGGTCATCCTGCTGATGGCGTTCGGTGCCGGCCTCAGCTTCCGCATGCGCGAAGGCCTGCTCAATGCGGCTGACCGGGTGATCACAGTCTATGCCAACCAGACCAGCATCAAGTACCAGGGCCTGCCGATCGGACGGCGCATCCGCCTCACTGAAGCCGATGCGGAGCTGCTCCGGCAGAGCATCCCGATGGTCGGCCAGGTCTGCCCCCAGCTGGGCAGGCACGGCATCAGACTGCGCAGCGGCAGCCGCACCGCGCTGACCTACACCGAGGGGGTCTATCCCAACTTTGAATTCATGCGCCGGATGTATCCGGCGGCGGGTGGCCGTTTCCTCGATGCGCTGGATCAGGAGCAGAAACGGCGTGCACTCTTTCTCGGCAGCGCGATCGCCAAAGAGCTCTTCGGGGATGAGAATCCGGTCGGAAAAACCTGCGAGCTGGACGGGCTCCCCTTCACCGTTGTCGGCATCCTCCCCAAAAAGCTGCAGACTTCGATGAACAACGGGCCGGACGACCGCCGCGCGGTCATCCCCTTTTCAACCTTTCAAAGTATCTATGGCCACCGCTACCTCAACAGCATCATCATTCAGCCGGTCAATCCCCTTGAGGGCAAGCGGATCAAGGATGAAATTTTCCGGGTCCTCGGCCGCAAGTACCGCTTTGATCCCAAGGACGACAAGGCTCTTTTTGTCTGGGATACGGCCGAGTTCGTCGCCCAGCAGGAGAAGGTCTTTCTCGGCCTCAATATTTTTCTGGGCGTGGTCGGGGCCATGACCCTGCTCATCGCCGGAGTCGGGGTGGCCAACATCATGTATGTGGTGGTCAAGGAGCGCACCCGCGAGATCGGCATTAAACGGGCGGTCGGCGCCAAACGGTGGCACATCATGCTGCAGATCATCTTCGAGTCCCTGCTGATGTCAACCATCGGCGGAATAGCCGGCATTTTGCTCGCCGTCGGCATTATCAAAATGGTCTGGATGATCCCCGCCGGGGAGGGGGCGATGGAGTTCCTCGGCCGGCCGCTGCTCTCCAGCGCAGTGATGGCAGCCGCGGTCTCCCTGCTCGCCCTCATCGGCCTTCTGGCCGGACTCTTCCCGGCGCGCAAGGCGGCGCGCATCGATCCGGTCGAGGCCCTGCGCTACGAATAAAGGCCTCATGCTCAACCTCTGCGTCCGGGCCGGTGCAAGGGGCGAAAGCAGCCCGCATCGACCAGACCAGGTTTTTGCGCTGCGTATGAAAGTGCTTGCTTAGCTTCAGGAATATATCTACATTAGGGGGAACAAATCCCGCCAGGGAATCGTTTCACTTGCACATGGGGACGAATCTGGTTTCGACGGGAATCATGGTGGTAGTGGATGCATGCCGAGGACCCCGGTCTCCTCGTTAATCATCCGGGAAAACAAGTAAATGCAGACGATTATTCGTATGCACTGGCTGCCTAATTAAAGGCGGCCTCGTTCACCGCGGTTTGCGCCTGCAGGGGCTGCGGATGAACGTCGATCTCTGCGGGCTAGCCTTCCGGCATGCTCTGGGCCAGGAGGCGAAACCTTACAGGGCTGGATCGCTTCGGCCTGGTCCGTTGCGCCTGAAGCGATCGAGATTCAGCAGCGGAACAAGCATGTAGTGGCTGCTATGGCCGGGTTTTCGGACGTGGGTTCGACTCCCACCGTCTCCACCACAAGCCTTGTCGGTTCGACAAGGCTTTTTTTATTGCTTTGTTGGACACTTTTTAGTATACTCAGACCATGCCCGTCAACAATGACAAAAACATAACCGCCCAGATCCTGATCATCGCCATGCTCACCGCTGGCGTCTTGATCTTCTTCGAATTCATCAAGAGCACCTGGTGGCCCGACCTGGGCCTGTGGCCATCCCATATCGCCACCATTATTTTTGTCACCCTCTGCGCAGTGATCGCCAGCCATTCGGTCATCTCCAAGGAGCGCCAACTGCGGCGCCAGACCGAGATGGCCTTGAGCTGGCGGGAAGAGGCCGAGAGTCTGGTGGCCTCCTCGGACCGCGCGCGGCGCATGATCTTCGACGGCGTCTATGACGCGGTGATGATTCACAATGCAGCCGGCGCCATCATCGATATCAATCAAAGTACTCTCGATCTTTTTCAGGCCGACAGCCAGCATATGATCGGCGGATGGGTGCAGGATTTCTTCGTATCTGTCGATGAAACCCCGGAACCCCTGACCGAGATCTGGGCAAAGGTGCTGCGCGGGGAGGAACAGCTCTTCCACTACCGGGCGCGGCGCCCCTCGGATGGTTCCGTTTTTGATGTCGAGGTCTTCCTCCGCCGCATCCAGCTCGGTGAAAAAGATCTTCTGCTGGCCAATATCCGTGATCTCACCGAACTGAAACACATGAAAGAGTTCGCCCATCTGCAGGAACAGAAGCTCATCCAGGCGGACAAGATGGCCTCGCTCGGCGTCCTGGTCTCGGGCATGGCCCACGAGATCAACAATCCCAATAACTACGTCCTCCTCAACGCCCGCGTCCTCAGCAAGGCCTGGAACGACATCCAGCCGATCGTGGAAGAGTATTACGAGGCCAACGGCGATTTCGCCATCGCCGGCATGCCCTACTCCTCCGCCCGCGACCGCCTCGGCAATCTCTATATGGGAATCACCGAAGGGGCCATCCGCATCGAACGGATCGTCCAGCATCTGAAGGATTTCGCCCGCCAGACCGGCGATCATGTCTACGGCGAGGTGGATGTCAACCAGGCGGTGGAGGCCTCGGTGGAGATCCTGCGCGGCCTCATCCTGCGCAGCACCGGGCACTTTCAACTCGACTGCGCCCCCGATCTGCCCAAAATCCACGGCAACTCCGTCCATCTCGAACAGGTTCTGGTCAACCTGATCACCAATGCCTGTCAGGCTCTGCGCAGCCATCAGGAAAAGATCCGTGTCGTCACCCGTTGGGAGAGCGACAGCAAGCGCGTCCTTCTCTCGGTCACCGACGAGGGCGAGGGCATCACCGACGAAAACATGCAGCACATCATGGATCCCTTTTATACGACCAAGCGCGAACACGGCGGCACCGGACTGGGCCTCTCCATCTCCTATAACCTGATCAAGAATTTCGGCGGCGAACTCAAGATATCATCCACTCCCGGCAGCGGCACCAGCGTGGAGGTTTGGCTGCCGGTCACCTCCCGGCCCGTAACAGGAGTGCAACAGGGCGATTAGAGGCCGGACTTAACTCTATCATAGAGGTTGGGATGTTCTCAACATGGCGTAACTCCATCCGTACAGAGATCCTTTTCTATCTGATTCCGGGACTGCTCTTCATTCTGATGCTCTTCATCCTGACGATCATCATCATGAGCACCTCCCAGCAGAATGAAGCGATCATCAGGCAAACCCAGGAGACGACGCGCCACTACGCCTCCGAGGTGCAGGTGCAGATGCGCGCCGGACTGGAGTACGTTGAAACCGTGGCGACGGTGATGGAGAACTATCATTCCCGTGACCGGGCGGAAGTGAACGCCATGCTGCGCCAGTTCATCATCCGTCATGAAAATTTCGTCGGTCTCAGCCTGGGCTTCGAGCCCAACGCCTTCGACGGCCGCGACCGCCACTTTCGCGGCACCCCGGGCAGCGACGCCAACGGCCGCTTCCTGCCTTACTGGAATCGCATCAGCGGCAAGATCGGGGTCGAACCGCTGGTCAACTACCAGACGGACGACTGGTATCAGATACCCAAGGCCACCCACACCTCGCTGCTGACCGAGCCCTATCTCTATCGCGGCGTGCTGATGGCCACCTTCTCCGCCCCCATCCTCCGGGAGGGCAAATTCTCCGGCGTCGCCACCGGCGACGTCTCGCTCGAATACCTCTCCGAGATGATCACCAGGATCAAACTCTTCGAGAGCGGCTACGCTTTCATGGTCAGCAACAAGGGCACTATCATCGCACACAAGGAGCGCAGCCTGGTCGGCCATAAAAGCCTCACCGAATACGGGCGCGAAGCCGGCGGTGAGGGTTTTATCAAGCTGGCGGAGCAGATTCAGCGCGGGGAGGACGGCTTCATCGAGACCGAGGATCCCGAGACCCACCACCCCATCCTGATCTTCTTTTCGCCGATGAAGACCGGCAACTGGAGCTTCATCGCTGTGGTGCCGCGCCAGGAGGCCCTGGCAGGGGTCCGCTCGCTTACCCGGGCGATGCTCCTGATCGGGCTGGCCGCCCTGCTGCTCATGACCGGCCTGGTCTTTCTGGTCGCCACCAAGATCACCACCCCGATCAAGGAGGTGGCCGAACGCATGAAGAACGCCCACATCAACACCCTTTTCAATTCCAGCCGGCCGGACGAGATCGGCGAACTGACGCGCGCCTTTGACCGCTTCGCCACCTCGGTCAAGAGTACCATCCTCTACATCGCCCAGTCGCCCGGCGGCAAATCCAGTGCGCCGTCGCTCATGAGCAGCAAGCAGCATAATAAAAACGGTAATAGCAAAAAACCGAACGAAGAGAGATGAAAAAAATCACCTACCCCGCCCTCCCGGTTCTGGTCGTGGATGACGAGGAACAGTTCCGGCTCAGCCTGATAATGACCCTCAGCTCCAACGGCATCAACAACGTCATCGAATGCGGCGACAGCCGCTCCGTGCCTGGAATTCTGCAGGAGACCCCCTGCGAAATGGTCCTCCTCGATCTGGCGATGCCCGGCCTCCCGGGCTCCAAACTCCTCCCTGAGATCGTCAAGGAGTACCCCCATCTGCCGGTGATCATTCTCACCGCCATCAATGAGGTCAACACCGCCGTCGAGTGCATGAAATGCGGGGCCTTTGACTATCTGGTCAAGCCGGTCGACGAGAGCCGGCTGGTGACAACCGTCCGGCGCGCCGCCGAACTCCGTCAGATGCAGGATGAAAACTCCCGCCTCAAGGAGTATCTCCTCTCCAACACCCTCAAGAATCCGGAGGCCTTCGCCCCCACCATCACCCAGAACACCTCCATGCGCTCCATTTTCCAGTACGCCGAGGCGGTGGCCACCACACCGCTGCCGGTGCTCATCACCGGCGAGACCGGGGTCGGCAAGGAGCTCATCGCCCAATCGGTCCACAAAGCCAGCGGCCGCAGCGGCCAATTTATCGCCGTCAACGTCGCCGGCATCGATGACACCCTCTTCTCCGATACCCTTTTCGGTCACAAACGGGGCGGCTTCACCAGCGCGGAGAGCGACCGCAAGGGGCTCATCGAACAGGCCGCGGACGGCACCCTCTTCCTGGATGAGATCGGCGAGCTGAGCCAGGAATCCCAGGTCAAACTGCTCCGCATCCTGCAGGAGGGCCGCTATTACCCGATCGGCTCGGATATCCCCCGTCTCTCCAACGCCCGCTTCATCGTCGCCACCAACCGCGATATCGAAGAGATGGTGCGGAACAGCACCTTCCGCCGCGACCTCTATTACCGTCTGCAAACCCATCGCATCCATATCCCCCCCCTGCGCGAACGCCGCGACGACATTCTCCTGCTCACCGACCACTTTATCCGCAAGGCCAGCACTACCCTGCAGAAAAAGGTGCCGGCCGTCCCCCCCGAACTCTTCATCCTTCTCAACAATTACCTCTTCCCCGGCAATGTCCGCGAACTGGAGGGGATGATCTTCGACGCCATCAGCCGCCATCAGAAAGGAATCCTCTCCCTCGACGCCATCCGCGACAAGGTGGGCAACAACACCATCCCCAAGGGCGAAGGAACGAATCACGAGGCCGCTGTCGCCATCGTCAAACGATTGACCTTCGGCGATGCACTCCCGACCATGAAAGAAACCGGCGACCTGCTCATCCAGGAAGCCCTCGCCCGCAGCAAAGGCAACCAGAAAATCGCCGCCATGATGCTCGGCATCACTCGCCGCGCCCTCAACAACCGCCTGCACCGCAAAACGGGCAACAACGATAAATAGGTGCCACATTTTTTCCACCAGCAGAACCACACCTTAGTCATTAGCTTGTTTTTATTGGCCTTGCCTGGCGTGAGCCTCAGCAGGGCTTTTTTGTGGCACCCCTTTTCTTCCCTCCCGCCGCGAAGTAAATTCCCTATCTTTTTGTTTTTATTGTGATTTAAAAACGGCCCGCTTCTTTGGCCTGCTTATTGCAAATAGCATTTCTCAAACAAGGGCCACGTATGGATAATTCGCCGCACATTCTCATCGTCGATGACGATGAATACACGCGTGACAGCATCGATTTTATCCTGCAGAGCGCGCGTTTTCTGGTCACTTCGGCCCGAGATGGCAGTGAAGCCCTGAACAAAATCCAGCTCGCGGAGAGCCACAGCAATCCCGTCCAGCTTGTCATCATCGATCTGCAGATGCCGGTTTCGGTTGGACTGGCCCTGCTCGACGAGCTGCAACGCTTCAGATCCTACTATACACTGATCGCCATCTCGGCTTATGGCGATCCGGAGCTGCGCGCCGGGCTCCGCCAACGCGGTTGTACAGGGTACCTTGACAAGCCCTTCGATGACCAACAGCTGATCCAGACGGTTAACCGCGGCCTGAAAAAAAGCCACCGTTCAAATCACGCGCACCTCGTTTGAGCACAATCCAAGAGGGAACGCCTTGAGAAAAATCCTGCCTCTATTCTGTCTGCTTCTGTTGATGATCGCCGGCTGCCATTCATTCGTCAAACCTCTGCAAATTGACGATCCTTCCTTCAGCAAGCGAGACCTCCACGGCAAAAACATACTGCTGCTTCCTCTTACCCTTATCGATATTGAAAGCACCTCCTCCGCCATCTCCATTTTCGACAAACCCGATGATCTTGATCAGATCCGCACGGTCATTCAGCAGGATCTCTATCAGGCGTTTGCGACCGGCCCCTGGAAGACCATCTACTGGGCGGAGGCCGCCGCATCGGATCAGGTGCAGATGGTCAGCCTGGTTCAGGAAAAAGACTACTGGCGCGCAGCCGCCCTCGATCCGGTCAGGCTGAAATCGGCGCCTCAGGGATTTGATTTCATCATGGTGCCGGCGGCCATGACCATTACCGCGGAAGCCAGCGACAATCTGGCGATGCGGAGCAGCGATGCCCCTGTACGCGGTATGGCGGCGAAACTCGACTATGCAATTTTCGACCGCAGCGGCGCTCTTGCTCTCGCTCATGGCCGCTTCGAGGGCATTGTCGCCCGCAGCGGCGCCTTTGATGAAGCGGTCGGCCGGGATCCGGCCAAGCTCGCCGCGCGCGAAGTGATACGATTGTTCATTGAGAATATCAGGAAAGAGTAGCCGTGGAGAACGGCAGCGAACAGCGCTTCATCGAAGAGATCGTCGCCCGGACTGTGGACGAGCTCTCCATCGCCAACCATTTTACCTTCCGGGTGCCGCCTCTGGCCCTGGTGGGCGACGGAGTCGCGGCCAGGAGCGGCGAAGAGCTGAAACGGATCGGGGCCTCCCGTGTGCTGATCGTCACCGATCAGACTATTGTGAAACTCGGCCTTCTCGATGTCGTCCTGCGTTCCCTGCAGCGTAATGGGCTGAGCGCGGAGATTTTCGCGCAGATTTCGGGTGAGCCGACGTGGGCCATGGTGACCAGCGGCACGGCGATGGTGCACAGCACCGGATGCGACGCGGTTCTGGCGGTCGGCGGCGGCTCCCCCATCGATGCCGCCAAGATGATCGCACTGCTCGCCCGCAATCCCCTCCCCTTCGCCGAGATCGATCCCGGCAGCGAGCTGGCGCAGAAGCCGCTTCCTCTGGCCGCCATACCGACGACGGCGGGCACCGCTTCGGAAGTCACCGACCTGGCTGTGATCAGCGATCCCGCCTCAGGCCGCAAGGTCGTTTTTGAGCATCCGGCGCTGATCCCCGCCGTGGCGATCATCGATCCGCTGCTGACGATCGGTTTGCCGCCGGCTGTGACCGCCTCCACCGGCCTCGACGTGCTGACCCATGCCATCGAGGCCTATGTCGCCCAGAGTTCCTGCACCCTGGCGCGCGCGCTCTCCTACCGCGCCATCCGGCTGGTCGCGACCTATCTGCCCATCGCCGTCGGCTACGGCACCAACACTCTGGCGCGCCACAAGATGGCCGTCGCCTGCTATATGGCCGGCATGGCCTTTTCGAACGCCGGTCTGGGACTGTGCCACGCCATGTCCCATCAGGCGGGCGGCCACTACAAGATCGCGCACGGTACGGCCAACGCCCTGCTGCTGCCGCATGTGATGCGCTTCAACCTGCTGGTGCGGACTGAGGAGTTTGCCGATATCGCCGCCGCGTTGGGTGAGAAGGTTGAAAACCTGAGCAGGCGGGATGCGGCCGAACGCGCCGTCACCGCGGTCGTAAACCTCATCCAGGACCTCGGCATGCCCTCCGGCCTCGCCGGATTCGGGGTCACGGACAAAGATCTGCCGCAGCTCGCCGATCAGGCGCTGCAGGACAGCTGTCTGCGCACCAACCCGCGCACAGCGCAGAAAGAGGATATCATCAGGATTTACCAACAGGCACTCTGACAGCAGAGAACAGCTAAACCCGGAAGGAAGCAGAAAAGATGGCACTGGTCAATCAAATCATCATCGACATCATGATGGCATTCATGGTGCTGGGCGCCCTGGATCGCATCCTGATGCAATTCGGGGGATCTGAGAGCGTTTTTAAAAAGATGCGGTTGGGCCGGCTGGGCCGCGCCTTCGACGGCGCAGGGGCCCAGTTCGAAGAGGGCTTTAACGCCATGGGGCCCCTGGCCCTGGCCATGGTGGGCGTGATCAGCCTGGCACCGGTTCTGGCCCGCCTGCTCGGCCCGATCATCATTCCGCTCTATCAGTTCCTCGGCGCCAGTCCGGCCATGTTCGCCACTACGCTCCTGGCCAATGACATGGGCGGTTTTTTCCTCGCCAAAGAGCTGGCCACCACAGCGGGCCAGATTGATTATCCGGCCTGGATGTACGCAGGCCTCATCCTGGGCGCCATGATGGGCCCGACCATCGTCTTCTCGATCCCCGTCGGCATCGGCATCATCGACAAGGCCGACCGCAAGCATCTGGCCCTCGGCGTCCTCGCCGGCATCGTAACCATCCCCCTCGGCTGCATCGCCGGTGGATTGGTGGCCATGATCTCCAACATCAAGGCGGCCGACGGCACCGCGGTGCTCTTCACCATGGGGCTGATTTTCAAAAACCTCATCCCGGTGGTGATCGTCTCCCTGCTCATCGCCCTGGGGCTCTGGCGCCGGCCCAACGCGATGATCAAGGGCTTCCTGGTCTTCGCCAAGGTGCTGGTGGCCCTGATCACCCTCGGCCTCGCCTCGATCGTCCTCGAGACCCTGACCGGCCTCAAACTCATCCCCGGAATGGATCCGATCTTTCCGGTCGGCGGCGACCAGCCCGGCATCGACTTGCGCGCCATCGAGGTCATCGGCCGCATCGCCATCGTCCTCCTCGGCGCTTATCCGATGGTCTTTCTCCTGACCCGCTGGTTCGAAAAACCCCTGCTCAGCATCGGCAAACTGCTCAAGATGAACAGCACCGCTGCTGCCGGCATGATCGCCACGCTGGCCAACAATATCCCGATGTTCAAGCTGATGAACGGCATGGATGACCGCGGCAAGGTCCTCAATGTCGCTTTCGCCGTCAGCGCCGCCTTTACCTTTGGCGATCATCTTGGTTTCACCGCAGCAAACAAGCCGGACATGATCTTTGCAGTAATTGTCG
>DAOOPF010000090.1:0-1572 GCA_035388125.1 bacterium
ATCGATGAACTCGCCGGCCTGGTTGGGGGTGCCGTCGCGGTCGAGATCGCGGAAGCGGAATTTCAGCCGCATTTCGCCCCCCTGCTCATCGACGGCATGGACGAGGAACTTGGCCGGCCGCGCGGGCAGGCCGATCGCCAGCAGGGAGGTGTCCCGGAAGGTGTCGTAAAAGCTGACGCGGATATCGTGGGGAAAGCCGGGACGGCGCCGGTTGATCGGCTGCTGATACTGATAGGTGGCCTTGAGATGCAGGTTGGTCTGGCTCTCGGGGGTGAAGCCGCTGGCCATGCTGTCAACGACGACGGTTTTGGCGGTGTTTACCACCGGCAGCAGGCCGAGCCCGACCTGGCCGATACCCTGGCCGTCCATGTCGTAGCCGTTGCGGAAGATGATCTTGCGCGTTGTGCTGTCCATGAGGTCATAATTAACGGCGCGCACGCAGTCGGGCGAGGGCGAGTGGAAGCTGAGCACAAATTGGTGGCCGTCGGGCACCAGATTGGAGTTGACCACATCGATGCGAATATCGCCGGTTCCTCGACCCTGGAGCTGGGTCACCTCCGAGGCTGACGCCTGGGTAAAGCCGAAGGTGCGCGGATTGGGACGGACCGAAACGACGTTCTTGGGCAGGATGGTGCCGCCGCGCGGGGTGCGCGAGACCGCGATGGCGTTTTCCGAGGGATAATAGCCGAGAGAATCGCTGCCGTGATCGAAGGCGGTGACGGCGTAATAATACTCCTGGCCGTTGGTCACTGTGGTGTCGGTCCAGCTGTGGGCCAGGCCGGTATCCTCGCCGAGGTAGTAGGCGACCCCCTCAACGACCTGGGAGGAGAAGCCGCGGCGGCCGTTGATCATATCGAACTGCTTGATCGGCACGCCGTTGCCCATCGGGCCGGTGCCGCGTCCGGTGGTGATGAGTTTGGGGTCGCGGAACTCGGGATCGGTGGAGCGGTAGATGCGGTAGCCCTCGAAATCGTTCTCGAGGCTGACCGGATCGATGCCGCGTTCGGCGGCATCATCCCAGGAGAGGCGCACCCAGCCGTCGCCGGTTTCAGCGGTCAGTTTTGGCATCGGGGGCGGTACGGCGAACTGATAGTTGGCGTTGTAGATCATCTGCACGGTCTTGACCGTGGAGCGCAGCTCGTAGAGGTCGGCGCCGTAGGAGAGAGCGAGGCTGAAGCGTTCGGTCTGACCGGCCTTGAGGATAAAGGGGCCGGAGGCGAAGAGAAAGCCGATGTTGTAGTTGAGAAAGACGGCCGAATCGAAGCGCGCTCCCACATTGGGATTGGTGAAGCGCTCGAAGAGGCGGCGCGGCCACTCCTTGCCGTCGTCGAAAAAGACGATATTTTCGACCTCCTTGTTGGGGTTGCCCTGGCCGGCGACGATGCGGTTCATCTGGAAGCCGGTGAGGCCGATCTGGTCCGATTCCTGGAGGTCGGTGCGATCAAAGTTGGGCTCGCCAAGGGTGGGGATGCCGTCGCCCTCGCCGGTGTCGTTGGTGCCGAAGACGCCGTCGGCGCCGGTGTCGTTGAGTTCGGCCACCCAGTCCATGTCCTCGTCGCCGGTCCACCAGGT
>DAOOPF010000090.1:1672-4225 GCA_035388125.1 bacterium
CGGTGTCGTTGAGTTCGGCCACCCAGTCCATGTCCTCGTCGCCGGTCCACCAGGTCCCGGCGCGCCAGGCCGGCCGGCTGGCGATGGTGCCGATGGCCCGGGTGAATTTATCGAGGTTATAGTTGGCCTGCAGCCAGGCCGTGATCTGGTCGGTGGAAGTGAGCTGCTGACCGGGGCCGCCGTCGCGCTGCTCGTCGATGATGCCATCCTCGTCGTCATCGACGCCGTTGAAGCGGTTGCCGGGGGTCTCGAGGTAGGCATATCCGAGATAACCGGTTGTTCCGCAGTTGCTGAGCAGGTTGCGGCCGTGGCCGAATTTGTCCCAGGTGTAGACCAGGTTGAGGCCGAAGGATTTGTCGAAATAGGCATTGTCGTCATCGGACTCGTAGATACCGTCGCAGGAGAGGGCGGAACCGCCGACTCCGGAGTCCATGTACATGCCGAAAATGATATTGTCGTTATAATCTGTGGTGCCTTCGTTGGTGATGTCGTAATGCCAGAAGATGACGTTGCCGGCCTGGGGATTGGCCCACTGGAAGCCGCGCACCTCGATGCGGAGGCCGAGGCCGCGGCGGGTGCGGTCGCGGCTGTCGGGATAAAAGTCGAAGGCGTCGTAAAAGTCGTCATCCATCACCGTATAGGACTCCTGGTCAGCGGCGGGCTTTTTGCCGAAATAACCGTTCCAGGCGGCCTGGCTGGGGTCATCGAGCTCGGGATCCTCGTTCTCGTCGACCCAGCCTGGATCGTCGGGATCGTTAAGCTTGTCGGGCCAGAAGCTCGGCCAGGTGCGGGGATCGCTGCTGATCGCCGGCGAGCGCCCCTTGTTGATCGAGGGATCGGCCTGGAAATAGCCGGGGCGCGGCTCGAAGCGCATCACCTTGTTGCGGGTCGGGCTGGTGCCCTGGCGCTCGCGGTAGCCGGTCTCCATGATATAGATGTCCCGCCCCCTGCCGTCCTTGACCTTGGCGAGGATGAAGGGCGTGGTGCCGTCGCTGTAGTTCATGCCGCTGCCCTTGGGCACCTCCATGGAATGCCAGACGCTGAGGTCGACCCCGCCAGGATCATCGGGGTAGCCGCCGACCATGCCGTAATTGTAGAACATGGTACGGATGTTGGCGGCATCGTGATAGCCGATGCGCTCGGCGTCGATGCTGCCGCGCTGTTCAGGGGGGACCACCGGCTGGAGCTGCTGGGCCGGCGCGCTTGCGCTGATCAGGGCGGCGGTGACGATTATTTTCCAACGCATAGGATCATTCTCCACAGTTTCACAACGAGCCGAAGGTAAAGCCGATCTCCACACGGCGCGGAGCATAGTAGCGGCCGGGATTGGCGAGGGTCGCGCGCTGGCCGACGGGATTGAGCGAATAGTCGGGGCTGCCGGTGTCGTCGAAGACGAAACCGTTGACGAAGCGGGCGTCGAGCAGATTGATCACCCGGGCGAAGAGGCTGGCGCGCAGGCCGCTGAATTTGAAATACTTCTCGGCGCGCAAATCGACCCGCAGCCCGGTCGGCTTGCGCCCGGAATTGGTCTCGAGGCCGCCGCCGAAGCCGGCGCTGAGAGCGGGGGTGTAGGGCTGGCCGCTGCCGTAGCGGACGATGGTGCTGAAGGCGAACTGGTTGGGGCTCTCGACGGTCACCGTCGCATTGAGGGTGTTGCGCTGGTCCCAGCTCAGGGGAATCTGCCTTGGCCGCGGATCCTCGCCTGCCGAGGCGCGGGTGGCGGTCTCGCGCGGGTCGCTGGCGTTGCCCATCGCCCGCTGCCAGGTATAGTCGACCATCGTGCTGACCATGCCGATGCGGCGCTGGTCGAGGGCGATGGTGTAGCCGAGCACATTGCCGAAATCGATGTTGGTCAGACGGGCGTACTCGGCCGCGGCATAGGTCGAGACGAACTCGACTCCGAGCAGGTCGCGGATATCCTTGTAAAAGATGCTGACATCGAGGCCGAGCAGGCTGCCGATCGCCTGCTTGTAGCCGAACTCGTACTGCACCGTGCGCTCGGGCTTGATGTCCGGATTGCCGAGTACGCCGTAGCTGATACCGCCCGCCTGCAGATCATCGAGGATATTGTAATCCGAGTTGGAAAAAATCTGGCCCAGGGCAGGCATCTGGTAAAAGTGGCCATAAGCGACAAAGAGCGAGGCGCTGGTGGTGACCGGATAGGAGATGCCCAGGCGCGGCGAGAGCGAAAGCTTGGCTTTGGTATCGGTGGGCACCGAGGTCGGGGCGCCGGCGATGGTGTTGGCCGGATTGGCCAGATCACTCGGCAGGGTGGAGCGCGCATCGAAATATTCGAGGCGGGCTCCGGCGCGGACCACCAGGTCGCGCCACTCGATCTGGTCCTGGCCGTAGGCGACCAGGGCGACCGGGTTGTACTCGGCGATGCCGGGATAGTCCGGCGGCTCGTCGATGTGCCGCACCAGGATCGTGCCGCCGGTGTTGACCAGATAGCCGGGCGATCCGAATTTGAGCTCCGATTTCTGCAGCTCGAAACCGAACTTGAGCTGCAGAAATCGGAGCTCAAATTCGGATCGCCCGGCTATCTGGTCAACA
>DAOOPF010000090.1:4235-11163 GCA_035388125.1 bacterium
AGCTCGAAACCGAACTTGAGCTGGTGGCTGCGGCTGACCTGGCTGGTCAGGGCGCCCTTCAGCAGCAAAGTGTTGGTCTGCTGTTTGAAGCGCCCGAGCTCGACCCCCTGGATGCTGGCTCCGTCCTCATAATTGCTGTCGCCCATCGAGGGGCCGGCCGAGTCGTAGCGCGCATCGTAAAAATCTTCATATTTGTAATCACTATAGTTGAAATAGTTCTGCCGCAGACTGACATTGTAAAAGGTCGTGGGCGAAAGGGTGTGGTTGACGTCGAGGCCGTGGACGATCGAAAAGGTCTTTTGCTCGGCGCGGCCGTCGGGGTTGAAGCGCATGCCGTAATTGTAGCGCTTGCCGGCGATATTGTTCGTGATCGCCTGATACTCCAGAGTGATGTTTTTCAGGGAACGGTTGGTGATCTTGGCCAGACCGGACCATTCCCGCGAGGTGTCGAGGGGAAACTCGTCCCCGTCGCCGCCCGGCGCGTAGATCTTGTTTTCAAAATCGGCGCGGTCGGTTGGCAGAAAGCGGCGCTCGCCATAGACATAGCCGTCATTGGCGTAATGGCGGCCGCTGAAAATAAAATAGGTCCTGGCCAGCAGGGGGACCGGACCGCTCAGGCTGGCCTGATAATTCTGCAGCGAAAGGGGGCGGAACTTGTCGGGCGCATTGCGCCGGTCGCCCGTCGTATACACATAGTCGCTGGTGTAGGCCTCACCGCTGAAGGCGAGTTTATCGGAGCCGCTCTTGAGGACGACGTTGACCACGCCGCTCATGGCCTGGCCGTATTCGGCATCGAACGTGCCGCTGATGACCTGCACTTCCTGCAGCAGGGAGCGGTCGATGCGCAGGGTCGACGAGTTGTCATAGCTGTTGTTGACGCTGACGCCGTTGATCTGGTACTGCACCTCGCCGGTGCGGCCGCCGCGGAAATGGCCGTCAACCACGCCGGCCTGGAGATCGACGACCTCCTGCAGATCCTGGACGGGCATGATGGCGATGGCGTCACTGGTCACTGTGGCCACCGAGCTGGTCAGATTGGTCTCGACGATCGGACGCTGGGCCACGATCTGAACGCTCTCGCCCTCGATCACACTCTGTTCGAGCTGGATGTCCTGCGTGGTGGTGTGGTCGGTAGTGACGAGAATCTGGCTGACGGTCATGGTTTTGTAGCCGATGAAGGCGTAGCGGACCTGATAGCGTCCGGGGGGAATGTTGAGGATGGTGTAATAGCCATCCAGATCGCTCACTGCGCCCAGCTGCGTGCCGTTGATGACGATGTTGGCGCCCGGAAGGGGCTGTTTGGCCTTGTCGGTGACGCGTCCGGCCAGCTTGCCGGTCGTGCCGCCCAAAGCGGCCGTCGCCGCGATCCCGAGGAGCACCATCGTCCACAAGGCGCGCTGGACGGCGCCGGCCGGGTGGGGGCGGGGCGTCCTGATCACAAATCCGCGCATAGCCTTCCTTTCGTGATGGTAAAAAAGCTGATCCTGCAAATTTTAAAGAGGGAGGGGGTCAGGAGTGCCTGACCCCCTCTCCTGGTGAAAGTCGATTACCGGTGACGGACTATTTGATCACCAGCATCTTTTGTACTCCGGTCCTGACGGTTTTCTTCGCTTTGACGCTGACCATCTCGAGGCGGTAGAAATAGACTCCCGAGCTGATCCGCGCCGCATCGAAGCTGATTTCCCGAATGCCGGCGGACTGGCGTCCGAGCGCCATTTCGGCCACCATACGGCCGAGCAGGTCGTACACCTGCAGGGTGACCACGGCATCCTCAGGCATGGCGTACTGGATGGTCGTGACCGGGTTGAAGGGGTTGGGATAGTTGCCGATCAAGGCGAATTCCTTCGGCAGCTGGCTGGCCGGATCGATCTTGACACCGGTGAGTTTGGTCTGGGGATCCATCAGCGCCCAGGCCGGGCCGGCGGGCCAATCGGATTCGCGCATAAACCAGACGCGCTGGCCATAGTTGTCGGCGGCATTGGGGAAGGTGTCGCCGTCAAAGAGGCAGGCGCTGACGAAAAGCACGCCGTCGCCGAGGTCGGCGGGATAGCCGAACGCGGTCAGATCGATGGCCATCTCCATGTGGTAGCCGGCGTCGATGTCATTGACGTCGTTGATGGTCGAGCCGGGTTTGAGCGCAAAGCCGACATGAGCCTTGCCCTCGTTGACCAGGGTCTCGAGATAGTCCATCACCACCGGGCCGGTCGGCCCGACGCGCACGGTGAGATTGCGGCGCATGAGGACATCCTCGGCGTCGCGCGCGGCGCGGTCGTTGATGACCAGACGCAGTCCGTCCCACATGTCATAGGTTTCCATGCCGGAGACCGACTGGTCGCGGAACTCGGCGGAGACGTAGAGCATGTGGTCCTTGAAGAACCATTTGAGGGTGGCGTCGGCCGGATCGAGCACCGGAGCGCGCTTGGAATCGATCTCGGGCTGGAACTGGCCGGAGCGCCACGGGGCGATGCCGGGATAGGAGGCGCGCAGCTCGTCATCACCGAAGCGCAGGTCAAAGCCGGGGGCCTTGGACCAGACCGCTTCATCAAAACTGCCATCCGTGACCGGAGCCGGAAAATCGGCGCCGTTGGGGATGATCAGATCCGGACCGATGACGGGTAGCGTGCCGCTGTTGACCGTGACCGCCGGGTCGGCGTGGATCTGGGCGATGGCGTAGGCGGAGTTGTTGCCCCAGGGGCCCTGCCACCAGACGCGGTTGCTCGAGAATTTATCATCGTTGATCGGCCAGAACCAGTCGCAGTCATAGATCGAGACGTTGAATTCGATGATATCGCCGCCGGGCCTGGTGATGTCATAGCCGCGGGCGGTGAGGTCAAAGACGAATTCAGTGGTGTAGCCGTTGTCGGGGGTCGCATCGTCGTTGGTGATGCCGTTGACGACGGTGACGGCGTCCCAGACCGTGCGGTCGCCGGCGGCCCAGCCGAAGAAGCCGGGGGCGGCGCCGACATTGGCGGTGTTGGGATCAGCCCAGCTTTCGGCCACCCAGCCGTAGAAATATTCGAAAGGAGCGGCGGGGCGGTCGGCCGCGGCATGGTTGCGGATGTTCAGTAAAATGGCGTCGAAGCGGGCCCAGGGGCCGCCGCCGACAGAGGCATCCTTCACCTCCGCGCCCACAAAGAGCTTGTTGCCGTGGACGAGAAATTTGAGGGTGGCAAAGGTCGGATCCGAGGGATCAACGCCGCCCTCCTTGCCAAAACCGGAACCCGGAATCAGGCTGGCGCTGCCGTAGCGCAGCACCACCGCTTCCGCGTTGGCCCAGTCGGCTTCATCCATCTTGCCGTCGAGGGTGATCGGCGCGGAGGCGACGCGGGCCCAGAGGGCGTCCGGACGCTCCATGGTGTTGAGCGGATCGCCGGGCACAAAGGCCTTGGGATCCATCAATGCCCAGGCCGGGCCGGCGGGCCAATCGGATTCGCGCATGAACCAGACGCGCTGGCCATAGTTGTCGGCGGTGTTGGGGAAGGTGTCGCCGTCAAAGATCGTCGCGCTGATGAAGAGCACCCGGTCGCCGAGGTCGGCCGGATAGCCGAGCGCGGTCAGATCGATGGCCATCTCCATGTGGTAGCCGGCGTCGATGTCATTGACGTCGTTGATGGTCGAGCCGGGTTTGAGCGCAAAGCCGACATGAGCCTTGCCCTCGTTGACCAGGGTCTCGAGATAGTCCATCACCACCGGGCCGGTCGGCCCGACGCGCACGGTGAGATTGCGGCGCATGAGGACATCCTCGGCGTCGCGCGCGGCGCGGTCGTTGATGACCAGACGCAGTCCGTCCCACATGTCATAGGTTTCCATGCCGGAGACCGACTGGTCGCGGAACTCGGCGGAGACGTAGAGCATGTGGTCCTTGAAGAACCATTTGAGGGTGGCGTCGGCCGGATCGAGCACCGGAGCGCGCTTGGAATCGATCTCGGGCTGGAACTGGCCGGAGCGCCACGGGGCGATGGCCGGATAGGAGGCGCGCAGGTCGTCATCGCCGAAACGGAGATCGAGACCCTTGACGTTGGCCCAGACGCTTTCGTCGAAGAGGCCATCAATCGCCGGCGCGGGATGATCAGCGCCGTTGGGAACCACCAGATCCGGACCGATCATCGGCAGGGCGGAATCCTCGGTGACCGCGGGATGGGCATGGATGCGGGCGATGGCGTAGGCGGAGGCGTTGCCCCAGGGTCCCTGCCACCAGCAGCGGTTGCTGGAGAATTTGTCCTCGTCGAGCGGCCATAACCAGTCGGCATCCCAGAGGGCAAAATTGAATTCGATGATCTCGCCGTCGGCCCTGGTCACATCATAGCCGAGTTTTGCGAGGTCGAAGACGAGTTCGGTGGAATAGCCTTCGTCCATTGCGGCATCATCATTGGTCGTGCCGGCGACGAAGGTGGCGCCGTTCCACAGGTCACGATCCGCCGGCGCCCTGCCAAAAAAGCCGGGGGCTGCGCCTGGATTGGCGGTATTGGGATCGGCCCAGCTCTCGGCCACCCAGCCGTAGAAGAATTCGAAGGAATCGGCCGGACGGTTGGCGTTGCTGTGGTCGCGGATGTTGAAGAGGAAAGCGTCGAATCTGGCCCACGGGCCGCCGCCGATGGAGGCATCCTTGACCTGGACGCCCATGTAGAGCTTGTTCTCCTTGACCACGAACTTGAGGGTTGCATCGGTGGGATCGACGGGGTCGACGCCGCCCTCCTTGACCGAACCGGAGCCGGGGATCAGATTGCCGTTGCGGCCGTAACGCAGGCGCACCGACTCGGCTTTCTCCCAGACCGCTTCGTCCATTTTGCCGTCGAGGTTGATAGCCGCCGAGGTCGTGCGCGCCCAGATGGCGTCCGGACGCTCGTTGACCGCGACCGTGCCGCCGGGCAGGGTGGTGTAGGGATCCATGTAGCCCCAGGCCGGGGTGGCGTTCCAGCCGCCCTCGCGCATCCACCAGACGCGCTGGCCATAGTTGTCGGCGGCGTTCGGGAAATTGTCGCCGTCAAAGAGGGTGGCGCTGATGAAGAGGTTGCCTTCGGGCAGGCCGGGCTTGTACCCCAGGGCCTTGAGGTCAACGGCGATCTCGATCAGATAGCCGGCATCGATATCGTTGTAATCGTTGACCGTGGTGCCGGATTTCAGGGTGACTGCCGCACTCCCCATGCCGAGGCTGTCGATGACAAAGGCAAGATGATCCATGCAGAGTGCCTGGCCGGTCGGGTCGAGGCGGACCGTGAGGTCGCGGCGCAGCAGGTTATGGTCGTTGGCATCGCGTTCAGCGATATCATTGACGATGAAGCGGATGCCATCCCACTGGTCATAGGCCTCGAGAGACCAGACCGCCTGGTCGCGGACATCGGCGGCCAGGTAGAGAACATCCTCGCGGGTGAACCACTTGATGGTCGCATCGGCCGGATCGAGGATCGAGGCCTTGACGCCGCCGACCTCGGGCTGCCACTGGCCGGAGAGGAGGGAACCGATCGGGCCGTAGGAGGCGCGCAGGGCGTCGTCACCGTACCGGAGGTCGAGGCTCGGGGCGGAGGCCCAGGCGGCTTCATCCAGAACGCCATCAACGGCCGGTTCGGGATGGGTATCGGCATTGGGGACGATGAAATCGGGGCCGACATAGGGTGCGGCACTGGTGAGGGTGACCGCCGGATCGGCGTGGATCTGCAGAACGGCGTACGCCGAGCCATTACCCCACGGGCCCTGCAGCCAGACGCGGTTGGAGCTGAATTTGGCCTCGTTCAACGGCCACTGCCAGTCGCAGTCATAGATGGAGATGTTGAAGGGAATGACCGTGCCGGCCGCCGCCGTGGCATCATAGCCGCGTACGGCGAGGTCGAACTTGAATTCGGTGGTATAGCCGGCATCGGGCGCGGCGTCGTCATTACTGACGCCGTTGACCACGGTCACGGCGTCCCAGACCGCGCGATCGCCGGCGGCCATGCCGAAGAAACCGGGAGCGGCGCCGACATTGGCGGTGTTGGGATCGGCCCAGCTTTCGGCCACCCAGCCGTAGAAATATTCAAAAGAGCCGGCCGGGCGTGCGGGATCTGCGGCATTGCGGATGTTCATGAGAATGGCATCGAATTTGGCCCAGAGCCCGCCGCCGACCGAAGAGTCCATGGCCGTTACCGCCAGGTAGAGGCTGTTGCCGTGGATCAGGAACTTGAGGGTCGCGTGCATGGGATCGGACGCCTCGACGCCGCCTTCCTTGGCCCAGCCGCTGCCCGGAATCTGGGCATCCGTCTGGCCATAGACGACGTGAATTGACTCCGCCTGAGCCCAGGCGGCTTCATTCAGTACGCCGTCGAGTGTGATCGGGGTATCGCTGGTGCGGGCCCAGATCACATCGGGACGCGTGATTGTTTGGCTGTTCGCTGCGGCGCCGAAAACCAGCAGCAGAGCGACTAAGAGCAGCCAGAGAGTGTGCTTGTTGTACATGTTTCCTCCTGAAATTGATGACGGGTTTGCATCATGGAGAATACAGACAGATTGTGCAGCTGCGATGCGTGTGGCATCACGCCGGTTTTTTCACCTCCTTTGCAGGGTTGTGACCGTTGCAGTGGAAAATATCGTCAGATTCGGTATGGCTGGACAGGACAGTTCGAGATCAAGGCAAGAGCAGCGGGGCGGGTTTAACTTTAGGGGTGCAGTTGGACGGGCGGCGCCAGTCAAGGCATTGGCGCCGAATTGAAAGGCAGACCGGGAGAACCGGATCCGGGCTTGAGTGGGGGAGATCACGATGTACCCCGCTTAAGTCATTAAATAAAAGCTATTAACATGTTTAAAATGAAACAGTGCGGGAGATTATGTAAGCGATTACATTTTACGGAAAATTAAAGTCGCTGTCAAGTTAAATATGCACAGCGCTAAAAAAAATCCGGCAGAGCGCGCAGTTGGCGCCCCAGGTTCCGGATGCTATCGGTTGGCATCATCCGAG
>DAOOPF010000090.1:11263-14597 GCA_035388125.1 bacterium
GGCGCGCGGGCACTGCAGCAAAGTTGGTGCAAAAGCCCTTGAATTCTATTTTCCTGCATCGTACATTTCACTACTATACAAGATGACAGAACCCATCATTCAAATACGCGGCCTGCGCACCCGCTATGGACGCATTGAGGTGATCAAGGGGATTGACCTCGATATCTATCCCCGCGAGACCCTGGTCATTCTCGGGCGTTCGGGGTGCGGCAAGAGCACTTTGCTGCGCCATATCATCGGCCTGCAAAAACCCACGCAGGGTCAGGTCCTGGTCAAGGGGGTGGACATGGCGGTTGCGGAAGGGGAGGAGCGCGACGCCGTCTGCAGAAAGGTCGGCATGCTTTTTCAGGGCGCGGCCCTCTTCAATTCGATGAGCGTGGGCGAGAATGTCGCCCTGCCGCTCGAAGAGCACACCCGGCTGGCCCCCTCCACCATCCGGATCATGACCCGCCTCAAACTCGAGATGGTCGGGCTCTCCGGATTCGATGATTTTATGCCTGCGCAGCTCTCGGGGGGGATGAAAAAGCGGGCTGGTCTGGCCCGGGCGCTGGCGATGGATCCCGACATCCTGCTCTGCGATGAGCCTTCGGCCGGACTCGATCCAATCGTCGCCGTCGGCATCGACCATCTCATCCGCAAGCTGCAGCAGGCCTTCCGGATGACCATTGTCGTGGTCACGCATGAACTCGAGTCGGTCTGGCTGATCGCCGACCGCATTGCCCTGATGCATGAAGGGCGTTTTGTCTTCATCGGGGACCAGGAGGCTTTTCGGGCCTCTCAGCTCCCCGAAGTGCGTCAGTTCCTCGAGCGCCAGCCCGATCCCAACCTGCCGGAGGGGGAGCGATATCTCGCCACCCTGGTGGGCGAGCGCCGATAATACACTTTCTGAAGGAGTGCGATGGAGTACAGAAAAAGTGAAATCAAGGCCGGCCTCTTCATCGCTCTCAGCCTCATTCTTTTCTTCGCGATCCTCTTTGCGATCAAGGGGGTGAGCGCGTGGGAGCGCAAGGAGTCTTATCGTGTCCGTTTCGAATATGTCGGCGGCATCGAGCCCGGCTCGATCGTGCGGTTTGCCGGCGTGCCGGTGGGCCAGGTGAGCTCGCACCGGGTGCTCTCCGGTGAAGTGCCGCCGGTGGAACTGACTCTGGAGCTCGACCATGGGGTGCCGATCCGGAGCGACAGTTATGCCTACATCACCTCGATCGGTCTGCTGGGCGCCTTTTATATCGAGATCACCCCGGGTTCATCCCTCACTGCTCAAATTCCGCCCGGCGGTCTCATCCACAGCCGTGAGGTCTCCAGTTTCGCCCAGATGTCGGGGCCGCTCGGCGGCGCCGCATCGGAGGCGACCGAGCTGCTTCATCGCCTCAACGATCTGCTCGGCGAGGAGAACCGGCGCAACCTTTCAGCCCTGATCACCAATCTCAACACCCTGACCGCGCAGAACCGCAGCGAGCTCGATGCGCTCCTCGACAATCTCAACACCCTCACCGCCGCCCTTAACACCACCGTGGCGAGCGTCAACACCATCCTCGCGGCCAACGATACTTCTCTGCAGCGCACTCTCCAGAATGCGGAGGCCCTGCTGCTCCAGGTCCAGGCCCTGACCGCCAGCATGAACGGTGCGGTGGGCGACCTCGACCGGATCATGGTGCAGAACGGCGAGAGCTACCGGGAGACCTTTGACAATCTGCGCAACCTCAGCCGCAACCTGACCGATTTCACGCAGACGATCAAGGAGCAGCCCTGGAGCCTGGTGCGCAAGAGCTATCCCGACGAACGTCCCCTGCCCAAGGAGTGATGCATGCGTAAAACAGTCATGATCCTGGCCCTGCTGCTCACCGCCGCCTGCGGCCGGATGCCCAGGGTGCACTATTACGATTTCAGTCTCGATGCACCGGCGCGCGCTGCCGCGCCGGCGGCGGGAGTGCTCTGGGTGCAGCCTTTCACCGCCCTCCCCGCCGGCGGCCAGGACCGTATGGTCTATCGTGACAGCGCCTGGGAGATCCAGTTCGATGCCTACCGCCGCTGGATCGCCCCGCCGCCCGAGCTGCTGCGCGAAGCGCTGGTCGAATATCTGCGCGGAACGAACCGCTACGCGGCGGTGGTGACCGCTTCCCCGCACCAGGAGCCCTTTTCCGTCCTGGCGGTGCGGCTCCTCCGCTTTGATGAGACCATCGCGGCGCAGGGGAGGACGGGGGTCACCCGCTTCTGGTTTGAGCTGACGGACGAGAGGGGAGGGCTGCTGCGTTCGGGCTATATCGAGGGGAGTGCGGAGATCACCGGCGCCGGCGCAGAAGGATTGGTGGCGGGGATGCGCGCTTCGGCAGCGCAGGCCTTCGCCGAACTGCTGGAAAAATTGTGAACATTTGAAATGGGCGCCCTGACCCCCGCCCGCGCGGAGGGCAGGGAACGTTACTAGGCGATAAAAAAAAAGCCGCCGGGCTTGAGGCCGGGCGGCTTTTTTTTATTATCAACGTGTGACGAGACTATTTGGTCTTCAGGGAGGCCACCATCTTGTCAAAGACGGGCTGGAAGTCGCCTCTCATCGGCTGGTAATAGTTGTAGATGATGCGGTAGAGCTTGTCGTTCTTGACCACAAAATAGACGCGGCTGGAGATGCCCTTGCCGCCGGCATAGTTCAGATAGGTGGCCGGGGCGCCGTCGACGGTGGCGGTGCCGCGCGAGGTCTCCTTGAAGCGGGCGGCGTTCTGCTCGACGACCTTTTCCAGGGTCAGACCCTGGGCGGGGCGGACATCGATGAAGAGGCCGCTGTCCTGGCGGTAGCCCAGGATGTTGAGTGCGAACTGCACCGGCTCCTTGACGGGGGCCGGGGTCGGCTGGAAGTTGACCGGGTAGCTGATCTTGAGGAAATTGTTGTCAAAGAGCTCCATCTCCTCGGACGGGACAGAGGGATCGGCTCCCGGTTCGGCCACTGCGAAAGTGGGCAGATGCAGGCTGTTGAGGACGGAGTCGAGGACCACCTTGGTGCCATCGTACATCTTGTTAAAGCCTTCGAAGATGACGGTGTAGAGCATCGAATCCTTGACCGCGATCACTTCGTCGCCGCTGATGATGTTTTTGCTGTCGAGCGCGCCGCGGTAATGGAGCAGCTTGCCATCGAGATCGCTGAGCTTTCTGGCGACGGCGGAGGAGACCTCAAAGCCGGAGGAGGTCAGGTCGTTGTTGAGCCCGCGCACAAGCTCATCGAGCGTTTTGAGGGTATCCATTTTGTCCATGTTGACAATAACGCGCGCGGCGTCCTTGCCCTCAATGGAGTAGGGATTGAACTTGTTGATGGCTTCGGCGGAGGAGTAAAAGCCGATCTTGGGGC
>DAOOPF010000091.1:0-11078 GCA_035388125.1 bacterium
TCCTGTGCAACAGCCGCACGCCGGTAGGGGCTGAAGGCGGCACCCGGTCCACACCGGTGTCGGTCAGGGGCCTGAGCAGGAGCAGATACATGCTGTATGACGATGCCATGCCGTTGCCGCCGAGGGTGACAAGGCCGGGGGGAACTTCCTTCTCGTAAAGGACGAACCCGGCGTCATCGGTGAGGATGGTTCCGTCCACCGGTTTCCAGCCGCTCATCCAGGCGGGCGGCGCAGGCGCGGAGGCATCGATGGCGACGACCAGGTGGAGGGCTCTCTCTGTATGGAACTGGAGGAAATTTTCCTCCGTGTTCCCCTTGTCATCGTTGGCAGTCATGATCCAGTAATAGTCGGAGAAGCGGGCGGGGATCTCTGTATAGAGGTAACTGCGATCGTTGTAGACCTGGTCGCCAACGGCCCTGCGGACGGCGCGATAGCCGGGCCGGGTGATGGCGGTCACCGGCGATTCGCCCGGCGGCTCACCATAGATGCGCAGATCGGAAAAGAGGGGCCCGGGCTGGGCGGTATAGCCGTAGATCAGATTGTCCTTGCCGAGAAAGATGTAGCGGAAGGGCTCCACCTGGCCGGCATAGGGCAGTTCCATCTTTTCGACGCCGTCGACCAGAAACCAGAGCCGGGCTCCGTTCCAGATAAAGGTGAACTCGTAGGTTCTGGCCGGATCCCAGCGGGCGTCGTTCATCACCCGCTCCTCGTCCTTCGAATCCACGCCGCGCGGGGCGGCCCAGAGTTTGAAGCCGGCCTCGCCCGGCACGCCGGATTCGTAGCCCGTGCCGCTGATGAGGTGAAACCAGGCGCCGTCGGTCTCATAGATCTCCTTGTTGCCGCAGGGCTGCGAATAGAGATCGATGATCGGCTGCTTCTGGTTGATGTTCTGGTTAAAGGGATCGAAATTGCTCACCTTGACCGAAAAGGTGGCGGCGAAGGGCAGTCCTGCGGGCAGGGTGATGAAAAGCTGACTGGTGGCGCTGAGGGAGTGCCATCCCGCGGCCGTGAACTCGCCGTCCGTGTTCTGAAGCAGGAGCCCCTGCTCGCTCTGAGAAGAGGTCAGGGGATGAGAGTAGAGCAGATGCTGATGAAGGGGCTGGGCGGCCGCCCTCCCGGTCAGCAGCCCGAACAGAAAAAGGGCCGCCTGAAGCAGCGCCGTGAATGAAGCACGAAAATGGCCCCTGCGGGCTACAAAATTGTAATTGAATCGACGCATCGGTGCGACATCTCCCTCGTTTGCGCATAAAATGGTGCTTGCCGGGCCTGAAAGTTTTCTCGTACTGTTTTCTCAGCAATAATTGTTCCACTCGCGCCGGCCGGAGCTGCACAGGGACAACCCGACTCTCCCGGGCCCCATCGCGACCGGCGGCGTTCGCACCTCCTGAAAGGAAGTAGAGATGCTCAAACAACTCAATCCCTCCGAACTGGTGATCTCGCCCTTCGATCTCCTCGACAAGAGCTGGGCGCTGCTGGTCGCCGGCGTGGAACACCCCAACCCCATGACGGTCTCCTGGGGCGGCTTTGGCACCCTCTGGAACAAGCCCATGGTCACCATCTATGTGCGCCCGACCCGCTACACCTGGCGGCTGCTCGAAGAGCACCCCGAGTTCACCCTGAACGTCATGCCGGCGAGGTTCCACGGCGCCCTCAATTACTGCGGTTCTCACAGCGGCCGCGATGTCAATAAATGGCAGAAGGCCGGCCTGGCGCCTGTGGAGAGTACGACCATCGCCGTGCCGCGGGTCGCCGAGGCCGCCCTCTCCTTCGAGTGCCGCACCATGGCCTTTCAGGACTTCGATCCCGGCCGTTTCCTCCAGCCCGGGGTCGAAGGCAACTATCCCAAAAAAGACTATCACCGCATCTACTGGGGCGAACCCCTCGCCATCTGGATCGATGATTCCTTCAACACCGGACAGGAGTGAGGTCACAGAAAACCGAATATGAAAACTCTTCGCATCGCACTGCTCATCGCCTTCGCCGCTGCTCCGGCGCCGGCACAGTCCGCTCCCGCGCCGCTTTCACCGGCTGCCACGGCGACGGCCGCGGCAGCTTCCCTCGCGGGCACCCGGCTCATCCCCGCGGACCATCCCCATATCCAGTACTTCGGCCGCTGGGATTTCACCGATCCCCTCGCCCCCGCGCACGGCTGGCCGGGTGTCTATCTCCGCGCCGATTTCGAGGGCACCAGCCTCGGGCTGCGCATGACCGACGACGCCTATTACTGGAACCTCTTCATCGATGGCGAACTTGTAACCATCTTCCACGGCATGAAGTCCGGCACGGCCAGCTACAGCGTGGTGGAGGGGCTGCCTGACGGCCAGCACTCCCTGCTGCTCACCAAGCGCAATGAGTACTGGTGGAGCCGTTTCACCTTCAACGGTCTCCTCCTCGATGAGGGCAAAGAGCTGCTGCCCCCGCCCGCAAAACCGGCACGCCGGATCGAGTTCATCGGCGACTCGTTCACCAGCGCTTCCGGTAACGAATACGCCTATACCGATACCCCGCCGGATCCCGCCCCGTATACCAATATCCATGAGGGATTCGGCCCCATCACCGCGCGCCATTTCAACGCTCAATACCATATGTGCAGCATCTCGGGCTACGGCATGGCGGTGGATTACAAGGGGGATGCCACCGGCACCATCCCCGCCCTCTTTGACCGGACGGTGGTCTATTCCAGCGGCTATCCCTGGAATTTCTCCAGCTGGCAGCCCGACCTGGTGGTGATCTGCCTCGGCCTCAACGACTATTCCGGCCTCGGGGGCTACAGCGGCGGGGTCAGCGCGGAAAACCAGGTTCTCTTCAAGAACCGCTATCACGAATTCGTCGCCCGGTTGTCCGGCCTCTATCCCGCGGCCACGATCCTCGCCTTCGCCCCCCATGTCGAACTCTTGCAGGAGCTGACCGCCGCCGTGGTCCGGGAGGCGCAGGCCGCCGGCAATGGCCGGATCCATTACGCCGATTTCCCCTACTTTAACACCGGCTACGTCAACGGCGGCCATCCCAACGTCGCCACCCACTACCAAATCGCCGGCCGGCTCATCGCCGCCATCGACAGCCTGCGGATCTGGCAGGATGAAGCGGATGCCACGCCGCCCCGCTTCACGGCGCTCCCGGCCGGGGAGCCCTTCACCCTCTACAGCCCGCTTTTCAAGCTGACTGTGGAAACCGACAGCTATGCCACGGTGCGCTGGAGCACGCAGGCGCAGTCCTGGGCGGAAATGGAGCACACCTTCGCCACCACCGGCCGCCGGCTGCACCGGACGGACATACCGGTGGAGCACGGCCGCAGCTACACCCTTTATCTCAGCGCGATTGACCAGGCCGGCAACGCCATGAGCAGCCCGGCCGTACTCCATTTTACAGTCGATACCACCAGAGCGGTGCGCAACTGGAGGGAGCCGGAGTACGATGACAGCGGCTGGCCGGTGGGGCCGGCGCCGCTTGGCAGCGCCTCCGTCTCTGCCAACCGGACGCTCATCGCCCCGGTCGATGCCGCCTATTTCCGCCGCAAATTCACCATCGCTGACCTCGCCGCCATCGCCGGCATGGGCACCCTGATCAAGGGCGGCGACGGCGCCATCGTTTATCTCAACGGCGAGGAGATTCAGCGCCCCAACATGCCGGCCGGCGCGGAGCCCGCCTACAACCTCCCGGCGGCCCGGCCGATGACCATGAACGAGATGGTGGTGATCAACGCGAGCAACGGCCTGCTCGGCAAGCTGCGGGACGGGGAGAATATTCTCGCCGTCGAGGTGCACCGCAGCAGTGCCGCGTCCTGGATCTCCTTCGATTCCCAGCTCGTTGACAACCTCAACCGTTTTTACTACAAGCTGGGGGCCGAGTGGCGCTACTGGGACAAGGGCGCAGCCCCGGAGGAGAAGGTGCAGGAGAAGACGAGCGGCGTGCGCACGGACCCGCAGCCGCCCGGCTCCTTCCTGCTCGAGCAGAACTATCCCAATCCCTTCAATCCCTCCACCCTGGTCCGCTATCATCTCGCCGCCCCCGCGCAGGTGCGGCTGGAGGTCTATGATCTGGCCGGCCGCCGCGTGGCAGTGCTGGCCGAGGGATTGGAGCAGGCCGGGGTTCATCAGGCAACCTTTGCGCCGGCGGACTCCGGCCTGGCCGGCGGCTGCTATTTCTGCCGCCTGGTGCTCTCCGGCCCTGAGGGCCTGCGCAGCACCCGGACCCGCAAGATGCTCTACCTGAGGTGAGAAAAATTGTGAACAAGCTGATCTCCATACTGCTGCTGGGCGGGATGCTCTCCGCGGGGGCGCAGCCCAATCCCGTCCTGCTGGTCTCCCCGCAGCAGCCGGTCCCCGGCAAAAGTTTTCGCGTTCTGGCCGCCTGGGACGCCGATCCGGGCATGACGCAGATCGTCGTCACCGGCCCCGAAGGCGCTTTGCGCGCACGGACGAGCCGGGAGGGAAGCGGCCTTCCCGGGTGGCGCTGCGATTCCTTTCAGGCCGGGCCGGCGGGCCGGTACCACATCGCCCTCAAGGCGGGGCGCACTGTTCTGGCCTCCTGTGAGGTCGAGATCACGCCCATGCCCGTTGCGGCGCGCCAGCCGGCTGCCGGGGTCTGGGAGAACCGCCGCGCCTGGGGGCGCGAGAGCGAACTCCTCTATGCGGCCTGGATCGAAGCCCTCTTCGCCGGGGCGCCTGAGGGGAGCTCCTGGCCCTCCCTGCACGAGGTGACGCGCCGGGCGGAGGAGAATCCCCTCTTCAATCATCTCGGCCTCGGCGAGGACGATCCCGGCGGCAAGGTGAGCGTGATCATGGAGCCCGACTGCGCCGACAATCCTTTCTATCTGCGCGCCTACTTCAGCTGGAAGCTCGGCCTGCCCTTCGGCTTTCATGAGGCCGGCCGCGGCACCCTCAAGCAGCCGCCCCATACCGGGCGCTGGACCACCAATACTTCGCATCCGGGCCAACCCCATCCCGTGCGCGCTTTTAACGCCTTTCTCCGCACGGTGATGAACACCATCCACTCCGGCGCCGCGCGCACCCGGCTGGCGGATGACACCTCGGATTACTACCCCCTGCCCCTCACCCGGGCAGCCCTGCGCCCCGGAGCGGTTTTTGCCGATCCCTACGGCCATACCTTCACCCTGGTGCGCTGGATACCCCAGTCCGGCCGCAAGTCGGGACTCCTCCTCGCCGTCGACGCCCAGCCCGACGGCACGGTGCAGATCAAGCGCTTCTGGAAGGGCAATTTCCTCTTCACCACCGAAGGGGTGATCGGCGAGCCGGGCTTCAAGGCCTTCCGGCCCATTCGTTTCGAGAGTGCAAAGCCGCGGCTGCTCACCAACCGCGAAATCGCCGCTGCGCCGGGCTATGGCGCCCTCTCGCTCGAGCAGAAGGGGATGAGCGGTGAACTCTTTTATGATACCATGGAGCGCCTCATCAATCCGGAGGGGCTCGACCCGGAGGCGGCGCTGCTGGAGCTCATCAAGGCGCTGCAGGAGCAGCTCATCGTGCGCGTCGAGTCCGTCGCCAACGGCGAGACCTGGATGCAGGCCCATCCCGGGGCGGTTATCCCCATGCCGGGCAGCGCCGCCGGGGTCTTTCTGGCGGGAGGACTCTGGGAGGATTACTCCACGCCCAACCGCGACCTGCGGCTGCTCATCGCCATCGATGCCGTGCTCGATTTTCCGGCGCGCATTGTGCGCGCGCCCGGCAACTATAAAATATCCAGGTGGAAGAGCCCCGAAAAGGTCAGAGTGGAGCTGGAGGAGGTGACGCGGGAAAAGACCGGCGAGCTGACCATCACCTACACGCGCGGAGATGGCACCAGGCAGCAGCTCACCCTCGCCGAGATCCTGCGCCGCGCGGAGGCCCTGGAGATGGGCTACAATCCCAACGACGGGGTCGAGATCCGCTGGGGCGCCCCGGCGGGGAGCGAGGAGATCAAAAGCTGCCGCCGGCGGGCGCCGGCAGCGCAGCTCGAACAGATGCGCAGACTGCGCCCCTGGTTCCAGAAGCGGCTGCATCCCCCGACCTGAGCGGGGCTTGGTCGGCGTAAACAGCGCGCACCTAATTCCCGGTTTTTCAAACATTCACTTCACAGCGTATAAACAGGAACCTGAAACGACAATCCTATGGCCAACGAACCCAACCTGATTATCTATTCCATGATCGGCGTCAGCAAGGTCTATCAGCAGAAAGCCGTTCTGAAGGATATCTATCTTTCCTATTTTTACGGCGCCAAGATCGGCGTCCTCGGCCTCAACGGCTCGGGGAAAAGCACCCTGCTGCGGATTCTCGCCGGCATCGAAAAGGACTTTACCGGGGAGACGGTGCTCTCTCCGGGTTATACCGTCGGCCTGCTGGAGCAGGAGCCGGTGCTTGATGACGCCAAAAGCGTCAGGGAGATCGTCCAGCAGGGTGTGCAGGAGGTGGTCGACCTCCTGGCTGAATACGAAACCATCAACAACCGGTTCGCCGAGCCGATGAGCGACGATGAGATGAACAAGCTGATCGAACGCCAGGGGCAGGTCCAGGAAAAGCTCGACCATCTGAATGCCTGGGATCTGGACTCGCGTCTGGAGATGGCCATGGACGCGCTCAACTGTCCTGCCGGCGATACGCCGGTCCGGGTGCTCTCGGGGGGCGAACGCCGGCGGGTGGCGTTGTGCCGGCTGCTTCTGCAGCAGCCCGACATCCTGCTGCTCGACGAGCCGACCAACCATCTTGATGCGGAGACCGTGCTCTGGCTCGAGGCCGAGTTGAACCGCTATCCGGGCACTGTCATCGCCGTCACCCATGACCGCTATTTCCTGGATAACGTCGCCGGCTGGATCCTGGAGCTGGACCGGGGGGAGGGCATCCCCTGGAAAGGCAACTATTCCTCCTGGCTGGAGCAGAAGCAGGTCAGGCTGCTGCAGGAGGAGAAAAAGGAGACCGAGCGGCAAAAAACGCTGCGCCGGGAGCTGGAATGGATCCGCATGACGCCCCGGGCGCGTCAGGCCAAATCGAAAGCGCGCATCAGCGCCTATGAACGGCTGCTGGAGGAGGAGAGCGAGGCGCGGCAAAAGGATCTGGAGCTTTATATCCCGCCCGGCCCGCGTCTGGGCAAGATCGTCATCCAGGCGGAGGGGATCAGCAAATCGTTCGGCGACCGCATTTTGTTCGAAGAGTTCTCCTTCAATCTGCCGCCCGGCGGCATCGTCGGCGTGATCGGCCCGAACGGAGCAGGCAAGACCACCCTTTTCAGGATGATCGTCCAGGAGGAGCAGCCGGACAGCGGCGTCATCCGCATCGGCGAGACTGTGCGGCTCGCTTATGTCAACCAGAGCCGGGCTGCGCTCGATCCTGAAAAAACGGTTTGGGAGATGATCAGCGGCGGGGAGGAGCGGCTCCGGCTCGGGGAACGGGAGATGAATTCGCGCGCCTATGTGGGTCAGTTCAATCTGCTCGGCAGCGATCAGCAGAAAAAGGTCGGCCAGCTCTCCGGCGGCGAAAGAAACCGCGTGCAGCTGGCTCTCGCCCTCAAGCAGTGCGCCAACGTGATTCTGCTCGATGAGCCCACCAACGATCTCGATATCAATACCATGCGCGCGCTGGAGGAAGGGCTGCTGAGCTTTGCCGGCTGCGCCGTGGTGATCAGCCACGACCGCTGGTTCCTGGACCGGATCTGCAGCCACATCATCTCCTTTGAGGGCGACAGCGGTGTGGTTTGGTTCGAAGGTAATTTCAGCGATTATCAGGAAAACCGCCGCCAGCGCCTGGGCAAGGCGGCGGATGTGCCCCATCGGGTCAAATACAAACGCTTGACCCGCTGATCCGGCAAGATTTATTTTATCCACGACGATTTTCAGGAGAACCCATGAAAAGCTATCGCAAGGAACTCTGGTTCAATGTACCCTCGCGCCGTGCTTTCATCCATATCACCCCCCAGGTAGAACAGTGCCTCGCCGAGAGCGGCATCCGGGAGGGTCTCCTCCTCGTCAGTGCCATGCACATCACCGCATCCGTCTTTATCAATGACAATGAGAGCGGATTGCATCAGGACTATGAAGAGTGGCTGGAAAAATTGGCGCCGCACGAACCCGTCAGCCAGTACCGGCATAATGATACCGGCGAAGATAATGCCGATGCCCATCTGAAGCGTCAGGTGATGGGGCGGGAAGTTGTCGTCGCCGTCACCGCCGGGAGACTGGACTTTGGCCCATGGGAACGGATTTTTTACGGGGAATTCGACGGACGGCGCCGCAAACGGGTGCTGGTGAAAATAATCGGCGAGTGAGTGGTTGAAGGATTTTATCCAGCTTACATGATCGTGCACAAGGACACTATGGCAGCCAGCCCCGTCTCCCGGCCAGGGAGGACGGGGCTTTTTTTTATGGTCGCCGGAATAACGACTGCATCCGTCCCAACCCCATCACGGCCAGGCAGCCGACCACGTTGTACCAGAGAAAGGAGATGTCGCTCAGGAGGAAGCAGGCGAGGACCAGAGCTTCAGCGGCGAGGGCGGCGCGAAAGACCTCACGGCCGTTGACGCGGGGCATGTAGAAAGCGGTGAGGAAGATGCCGAGGATGGTGCCGTAAAAGAGCGAGCCGAGAATGTTGACCGCTTCGATCAGGGAGCCGAGGCGGCTGGCATAATCGGCAAAGAGCACCGCAAAGAATCCCCAGAATATCGTCGCTGCGCGCGAAAAACGGACGGTGCGCCGCTCCTCCGCTGCAGAGGCCTGAGCGCCGGCCGGAGCGGCTGCCGAATCGTTGCTGCCGCTTCTTCCGCTGCCTGCCACTGCGGCTGTTGTTTGCGTCTGCCGGCGTCTGACCCGGCGGTAGAAATCGACCGTCGTGGTCGAGGCCAGGGCATTGAGCTCCGCAGCGGTAGAGCCCATCGCCGCCGCGACAATGGCGGCGATAACCAGCCCGAGCAGTCCGACCGGCAGATAATTGACCAGAAAGGTGAGAAAGACGTAATTGGTATCCTTGCGGTCCATGCCGGGGTGATGGTCAGCGAGCAGGTTGATAGCCGATTCGCGCACCGCCTGCATCTTGCTGCTGGTGCGCTTCAGCCCCGCCTCGGCAATTCCCGCCGCGGCGGTATCCTTGCGATGCATCGCTTCCAGCAGCCCGCCGATCGCCGCCTGCTTCTCTACCTGCAGCGCTGCGTGCTGCTGCTCGAGGCCCGCATAAGCGGCAGCCTGGGGGGTCTGGCGGATGGCGGCCACCTGCCCGGTGTTGAAAAAAAGCGGCGGGGCCGTGAACTGGTAAAAGACGAAAACCAGCACGCCGAGAAAGAGGATGAAGATCTGCATCGGGATCTTGAGCAGGCCGTTGAAGAGCAGCCCCATGCGGCTGTGGGTGACGGATCTGCCCGTGAGATAGCGCTGCACCTGTGACTGGTCGGTGCCGAAATAGGAGAGTTGGAGGAAGAATCCTCCGATCAGCCCCGACCAGAGGGTGTAGCGGCTCTGCAGGTTGAAGGAGAAATCGATGCTCTCGAGTTTGCCGAGTTTGCCGGCCAGGCGTGCCGCGTCGAGCAGGCCGACCGGACCGGGCAGGAGGTGGAGGAGCATGTAGCAGGCCAGCATCATGCCGGTGAAGATGATCAGCACCTGTACGGTCTGGGTGTGGCTGACGGCGCGGGTGCCGCCGCTGGCCGTATAGAGCACGACCACACCGCCGAAGATCAGGTTCATCCAGAAAATGTCCCAGCCGAGAATGGTCGCGAAGATCAGGGCCGGTGCGTAGATGGTCAGCCCGGCGGCCAGCCCCCTCTGAATGAGAAACAGCGCCGCAGCCAGGGTGCGGACGCGGCCGTCGAAGCGCTGCTCGAGATACTCGTAGGCGGTGTAGACCTTGAGACGGTGGAAGAGGGGCACCACGGTGACCGAGAGCACCACCATGGCCAGGGGCAGGCCGAAATAAAACTGGATGAAGCGCATGCCGTCGGCGTAGGCCTGGCCCGGAGTCGAGAGAAAGGTGATCGCGCTGGCCTGGGTCGCCATGACCGAAAAGAGCACTGTATGCCAGCGCAGACTGCGGCCGGCGAGGAGATAGCCCTCCGCTGTCCGTGTGCGCCTTCCCCGCCACAGGCCGTAGAGGGCGATGAAGACCAGGAAGGCGATGAGGACGATCCAGTCGAGGGCGCGCATCAGCGGAAGACCTGCGTGATCCAGGAGAGGAGGAGAATGATCGCCGCCAGCACGGCGATCAACAGCATATACCAGCTCCGCCACTTCTTGAACACGAGCGGTTTCTCATCGCCGGCGTTCACCAGCTGAGCGTGCTCCCGCAGCGGATCGCCGGCGTTCATTGGACAGCCCCGGACTGGATCATGTTGTTGAAGAGGCGCCATGCGCCCGGCACGCCGGCCGGCAGCTGCCGGAACCAGGCATAGCTGGTATGGATGTAGACGCCCCTGCCGTAGCGGGCATACAGGGTGCCGCCGTTTTTGGCGGTCTCGCCCGGATCGTGAGATGCGAGAAGGGTCTGGTAGCGGCTGTCCCACTGGTCGGGGAAATTGAGGCCGCGTTCCTGCACCCAGCCCTGAAAATCGGCCGCCGTGATACGGTTGGGACGCATGAGCAGGGGGTGGTCCGGTGTGAGCAGGGTGACCGGGGCCTCCTCATCGCTGACGCGGTCGCGCGAAAGCCGCAGCGGCCATGGGCCAAGCTGGCCGGTGACCAGGCGGAAGGGGGTGTTGTACTGGACGATCAGGGTGCCGCCCGCCCGGACAAATTCGAGCAGCCGCGACTGGGCGGCCGCAAGCTCGGGACGTGTGTTATAGGCGCGCACACCGGCGATGATCACATCGAGTTCGCTGAAATCGGCTTTGGCCAGATCGTCGCTGCTGAGCAGACGCAGAGGATAGCCGGCGGCCGCGAGGCAGGAGGAAATCTCATCCCCGGCGCCCATGATATAACCGATGCGGCGTCTGGCGGCATGCAGGGGCAGTTGCAGCAGCTTGACCTCTGCCGGGGCGAAGAGGGTCTGGCTCGGGATGTGCGGATAACTGATGGTGATCAGATCGAGGTTCCATCTCCTGCTTGCGGCGGTGGCCAGAGCGGTGACCCGGCCGTCCTGAGCGCCGGATGTGGGGCTGATCCGGAATTCCAG
>DAOOPF010000091.1:11178-14563 GCA_035388125.1 bacterium
ACCGGATCGGTCCAGCGGTAGAGTACGGGAATGGTCATGGGCAACCTCTGCTCGCCGCAGCGCAGAAAAAAGGTCACCGTGCCGGCCGGAGGGGATTCGGGCTCTCCGATCAGATGGGTTTCAGCGACCGTGTAGATGCCGCGGCCGGCCGGCTGCTGCAGCCAGTACGGTTGGGTGACGGGCAGGCTGCCGGGCAGGATCAGGAGTACATTTTGTTCGAACGGCTGGTTATCGGTCAGCATCTCATGCAGGAGGGTGTCGCCGTGGCCCCAGGAGAAGGCGATTTTGTCCAGAATCCAGGGCGCAGTACTGCGGTTGACAACCTGCAGGGCGAGTCGCAGCGAGTCGCCTGCGGCTGCGGCGGGCCGGTCGGCGGCAGCCTCGAGCCAGAGCCCGCTGCAGGCGCGGATCGCCGCGGTCAGCTCGTTCCGTTTCTGGATCACATAGGGGCTGTCAGGCAGCTCGTCCATGAGGCGCCAGGCGCGCAGCAGCGGCGGCAGGGAGCGTTCCGGCTTTTCCGGCGTGAACAGCCGTTGGGCTTCATTGAAGAGCAGGGTGAGTGAGTCGGTCGCGGGACCCAGCCGGCGCCAGCTCAGATCGATCCCGTCGAACAGGTCATGCGGCCCGTACTCGCCACCGAGGTGGCGGAAAAATTCGATGCGGCTGCCGCGTCGTTCAGCCGAGCCGAAGCCCTGGCTTTTATGCATGCTGCGGCTCCGGGCGGCGATTTCGGTGTAGGAGCGGCCGAGGAGGGGATTGTAGAGCCCGATGTCGATCTGGAGGAGCGAGTCCTCTTTGGCCGGATCGAGCCGCCAGCCGTTCCAGAGCAGGCGTTTGGCCTGCCAGGGCTTGAGCTCGCCGAGCTGTTCGGGAAAGCGGCTGCTGTCGGCCGCGGCGATAAAAGCCGCGCGCGCGAGCAGGGCGGAGGCGGCGTGATGGCCATGTCCGCCGTTGTCACCCTCGAGAAAGCGGGCGATGATCACCTCCGGCCGGTAGCGGCGGATGATGTGGACCATGTCCGACAAGACGGCCTCCTGGCCCCAGATCTGCAGGCTTTCGTCGCTTGACTTGGAGTAGCCGAAATCGATGGCGCGGGTGAAAAACTGATGCGCGCCGTCGATGCGCCGCGCCGCCAGGAGCTCCTGGGTGCGGATGATCCCCATCAATTCGCCCTTTTCACTGCCGAGCAGGTTCTGGCCGCCGTCGCCGCGGGTGAGGGAGAGGTAGGCTGCGTCGACGAGCCGCTCATTGGCCAGCCAGGCGAGCAGAGCGGTGTTCTCGTCGTCGGGATGGGCGCCGATGTAGAGCACCCGGCCGAGGACGTTGAGCCGGGCGAGGGCCAGCTGCAGTTCGGCGCTGTTGGGCTGGCTGACCGGCTGGCTGTGGATATTGGAAGCAAGGAGGATCAGGGAGAGCAGAATCAGACGGAAGAATTTCACGGCACAACCTCGCTGCTGCAATGGATTTTGCGAATAAATTGGCCATTTTATGGCTGAGAATCAAGCACTTTATCGGCTGAACCCGGTATCTTGCCGCCGTCCGGCCGGGCAGGCATCGCGCACGCCCGGCAGGAGCGGGCGTGAAATGACTCTCCGGCCGGAATAAATGAGCACCCCACGCTGATTAAAGTAATAGGCTTGCTGACTTCAGCCGGGTGACAATGCCGCTATGATCAGATGCCATGCACTGCAACTTTTTCTCCTCAGGTGCGTCTATTATGTGATGCAGCAGGGGGCTATTTAAATCAAATCCAAGGAGTCCACGGAATGAAAAGAACCGCTCTGCTTCTCCTCCTCCTCCCGGCCCTGCTCTTCGCAGCACTCCCCGGCCGGTTTATGGAAAATCCCGACATCCGCAACGACCTCATCGTCTTCTCCTACGAAGGCGACCTCTGGCGCGTCAGCGCCCAGGGCGGCCTGGCGGCGCGTCTGACTGTCTACCCCGGCGCTGAAACCGCCGGCAAGATCTCACCCGACGGCGCCTGGATCGCCTTCACCGGCGACTATGACGGCGGCCGCAATCTCTATCTCATCCCCGGCGACGGCGGTGTCCCCAAACGCCTCACCTGGCATCACAGCGCCCAGGCCCTGACCTGGACCCCGGATGGCAAAAAGATCGTCTACCGCACCTCTTACGAGAACAGCTACCGGCCGATATCCAAACTCTTCTCCGTCTCGATGGAGGGTGAATGGCCCGAGCAGCTGCCGGTGCCCCAGGGCATCCTCGCCAGCTACTCCCCGGACGGCAAAAAACTGGCCTACTGCCCGAAAGGCCGCGAGGAGTATTACTGGAAACGCTACAAGGGCGGCCAGTACGTCGACCTCTGGCTCTATGATTTCACCACCAAAGAATACACCGACCTGACCGATTATGTCGGCAAGAGCGCCTATCCGATGTGGATCGGCAGCAAACTCTATTTCGTCTCCGACCGCGGCGACAACGGCATCTCCAACCTCTACACCTACGACTTCGCCACCAAAGTGGTCCAGCAGATCACCTTTTTCAACGATTTCGATGTGCAGATGGCCTCGTCCGACGGCGAGCAGATCGTCTACATGCGCTCGGGCTGGCTCTATGTGCTCGACAGCAAGACCAACACCAGCCGCAAGGTCGACATCCAGATCCCGAGCGACCGCTGGCAGCTGGCCGACCGTACGATCAATCCCAGAGAGTACATCCAGAGCATGGCCATCGCGGGCGACGGCAAGAGCGTCGCCTTTGAGGCCCGCGGCGATGTTTTCATCGTGCCCGCCGATGAGAAAAAAGAGACTATCAACCTCACCAGGACCGCCGGCTCGCGCGAGCGCTACGCCCAGCTCTCTCCGGACGGCCAGTGGGTCGCCTTCTTCTCCGACAAGAGCGGGGAATACGCCCTTTACATGATGAAGGCGGATGATCCCGGAGCAGAGTGGCTCAGGCTCACCGATGACCTCAAAACCACGGTCTACCACCTCGAGTGGTCGCCGGACAGCAAGAAAATTCTCTTCGGTGACAAATCCTTCACCCTCTGGTATGTCGATGTGGCGGCGAAAAAGCTGACCAAGATCGCTTCTTCGAACCGGCTCAAAAATGACGAGTTCACCTGGGAGATGAGCGATTATACCTGGGGTCCGGACAGCAAATGGATCGCCTACTCCTTCGTCCAGGAGAACCGCAACTCGGTCATCCACCTCTACAGCCTCGAGCAGGCGAAGAGCTATGCCATCACCGGCGAGTTTTATGATAATCTCTATCCCAGTTTCGATGCCAATGGCGACTATCTCTATTATCTCTCCTACCGCAACTATAATGACGTCCAGATGGATGTCTTCGAGGACAACCACATCCTGCCGCGGCCGGTGCAGGTGATGCTGGTCCAGCTCAAGGCGGGCGAGGCGCCGCCCTT
>DAOOPF010000092.1:0-5676 GCA_035388125.1 bacterium
TGATGCGCAATGTGCGCATCGGCGAGGTGAAACAGGCGGTGCTGCTGGTCGATTTTATGTACCAGGAGGGCGACGGCGGGCTCTTCACCCCGGTGGTTCGCAACCTTCGCCTCGAGAATATCACCAGCCGGAAAAGCCGGCACGCCCTGCATCTGGTCGGCTATGCGCGCTCGCCGATCAGCGATATCACGATCACGGATTGCCGTTTCGACGGCGTGGAGCGGGGCAGCGTCCTGGAGCACGTCACCGGGCTCAGGATGGAGCGCGTTTCGATCAACGGCGAGCCTGCGGATACCCCGGCGACCTGGGCCGAAAAAATGGCCGGCTCGATCATGAAGCGCAGCCCTGTCATCTATGATGAATGGGATTATGTGACCGGCACGGTGCTCAAGGGCTTTGAAGAGCTCTGGCGCGAAACCGGGGATGCCCGCTATTTCGCTTACATCAAATCCACCGTCGACTCGGTGGTGAGCCCCTTCGGCGCCATCGCCGATTACAAGCCGCTGGAATTCAACATCGACGAGGTGCGCGAGGGCACGGTGCTCCTCTTTCTCGCCCGGGAGACCGGCGATCTGCGCTACAAGGTGGCGGCCGATCAGCTGCGTCAGCAGCTCCGCGACCAGCCGCGCACCAAAGCGGGCGGATTCTGGCATAAAAAGCGCTACCCCTGGCAGATGTGGCTCGACGGCCTTTACATGGGCAGCCCCTTTTATGCCGAATATGCAGCCCGCTACGGCGAGCCCGCGGCCCTGTCTGACGTTGTCCGTCAGTTCACCCTGCTCGAGGAGAAAGCGCGCGATCCCCGCACCGGTCTGCTCTACCACGGCTGGGACGAGAGCCGCGAACAGAGCTGGGCCGATCCGCAGAGCGGCTGCAGCGCCAACTTTTGGGGACGCGGCCTCGGCTGGTACGCCATGGCGCTCGTCGATGTCCTCGACTACCTGCCCGCCGGCCACAGCGGCCGCGATTCCCTGGTGCAGATCCTCAACCGTCTCGCTCCCGCGATCGCCGGTGCCCAGGATCCGGCCACCGGCCTCTGGTGGCAGGTGCTCGACCAGGGCGGACGCGAAGGCAACTATCTCGAGTCCTCGGCCTCGGCCATGTTCGTCTATACCCTGGCCAAGGGCGTCCGGCTCGGCTGTCTCGATCCCGCCTGGATGGGGGCCGCTGAAAAAGGATTCAAGGGGATGATCGATCACTTTATCAAACACAACCCCGACGGCACCATCTCACTGACGGATGTCTGCGTCACCGCGGGACTCGGCTACGGGCGCGACGGTTCCTACGACTATTACGTGCACCAGACCGAGGCGCGGGACGACGACGGCAAGGGGCTCGGCCCCTTCATTCTGGCCGGCGTGGAGATGGAACTGCGCCGGGGCCGCTAATACACGACAAGGAGCGTAAAATGCGCAAGATCAGCTGTTCTCTGCTCCTGGCGGCCCTGCTTCTGGCCGCCTGCACCTCGGAGGTGGAAAAAAAACTGCAGCAGGAGTATCCGGGGAAGGTGCTCCTCACCCTCAAAAACCCTCTCGCGAACGACCGTCCCGATGAAGTCGTGGCGATTCCGCTCGACCTGATCAGGGCCAAAGCGGCCGATTTCAATCCCCGCGCCGTGGTCCTGGCCGCCAAGGGCCGCGAACTGCCCGTCCAGCTTTGCGATGACAACGGCGACGGCGCGCCCGATCACCTCCTCGCCAACCTCGATGCCGGAGCCGGGGAACGGAGCCGGCTCATCCTCCGCTATGCCCCCGAAGGTGTAAAGGAACGCATTTACACCCCGCGCGCCCACGCCGAGCTTTCGGCCAAATTCGGCGGCGAATGGGTGCAGCGCAAGTACGTCGGCGGCACCTTCCACAAGGTTGACTTTTTGCGCGTACCCCCGGAACACACCGACCACTCGGAGTACATCCGCTATGAAGGCCCGGGCTGGGAATCGGACCGGGTGGGCTTTCGCTTTTACCTCGACTGGCGCAACGCCACCGATATCTTTGGCAAAAGGAGCCGCGAGCTGGTTTTGCACCGGGTGGGGCTGGAGGATTTTGAGAACTATCACCACATGTCCGATTGGGGCATGGATATTCTCAAAGTCGGTCCCGCCCTCGGCATCGGCACGGTCGCCTGGTGGGACGGCGCAAGCGCCAATCGCGTCGCCGTCACCGACAGCATCCACTGCCGCGTCGCCGCGGCCGGGCCCCTGCTCGCGCGCATCCGCACCGATTATTTCGGCTGGAAAGCCGGCACCAACACCCTCAACCTGCGCAGCGATCTCTCGATCACCGCGGGCAGCCGCATGACCAGACACGTGCTGCGCCTTGACAGCGCGATTGACAATCTCTGTACCGGCCTGGTCAAACTGCCCGATACCGAGGTGATACCGCCGCCCGCCGAAGGCGAATGGAGCTGGCTGGCCACCTGGGGCGTGCAGAGCCTCAATCAGGATCGCCTCGGCATGGCCATCTTTTTCCGCCGCGCCGATCTCATCAGCACCACCGGCGATGACCTCAACCATGTCGTTGTGCTGAGGCCGTCGCAGCAAAAGCTCGAATACTATTTTCTCGCCGCCTGGGAGCTTGAGCCCGGTGGCATTACCAGCCGGGAGGCGTTTGCGGCCGAACTGGCCGCCGTCGCCGCCAGGCTCAATAACCCGCTCATCATCGAGTAGGAAGGAAAGAATATCATGCAAGTCCGACATGTCGCCGACGCTGTCCGTTTTCAGCGCATGACCACTGATGAACTGCGTCAGGCCTTTCTGGTGGAGGAGCTTTTTCAGAAGGAGCAGCTGCAGCTTCTTTACGTTGAAGTGGACCGCTGCATCATCGGTTCGGCTGTGCCCGGCGCCGCGCCGCTGCTGCTGCAGTCGGCCAAAGAGCTCTCCGCCGACTTTTTCTGCCAGCGTCGCGAACTGGGCGTGCTTAATATCGGCGCCAGGGGCGCGATCGCGGTCGACGGCCAGAACTATGCCATGGATGCCAGGGACGGGCTCTACATCGGCCGCGGCAGCAAGGAGATCCGCTTCAGCAGCGAGAATCCCGCCGATCCCGCCCGCTTTTACCTGGTCAGCTTTCCCGCTCATGCATCCTATCCGACCCGTCACGCCCGCTGGGCCGACGCCGAAGCCCAGAAACTGGGCTCGCCGGAGGCGGCCAACGCCCGTACCATCTACCGCTATATCCACGAGCGCGGCATCCAGAGCTGCCAGCTGGTGATGGGCTTTACGGTGCTCGAGCCGGGCAGCGTCTGGAACACCATGCCCCCGCACACCCACGACCGGCGAATGGAGGTCTATCTCTATTTCGACATGGCAGCCAACGCCCGCGTCTTTCATCTCATGGGTTCGATGCAGGAGACCCGGCATATCGTCGTCGCCGACAGCCAGGTGGTCATCTCGCCGAGCTGGTCGATTCACTCGGGCGTCGGCACCAGCCGCTACACCTTTTGCTGGGGCATGGGCGGAGAGAACCAGACCTTTGAGGATATGGACGGCATCGAGATCGGTGATTTACGCTAAAGAGGAGTTGAAATGATACTCGACAAATTCCGGCTGGACGGCAAGGTCGCCATCGTCACCGGCGCCGCGCGCGGCCTCGGGCAGGGCATGGCCCTGGGTCTGGCTGAGGCGGGGGCCGATATTGTGCTGGTCGATCTTCTCGATCTGGCCGAGAGCCGCAGCAGGGTGGAGGCCCTCGGCCGCCGCTGCACCGCGGTGGTCGCGGACCTGTCGCAGAAGGAGAGCGTGGAGCTGATCGTCTCGTCGGCCCAGTCATCGATGGGATCCATAGATATCCTGGTCAATAACGCCGGCATCATCCGGCGCCAGCCCCTGCTCGAGTTCAGCGAAAAGAACTGGGATGACGTCATCCAGATCAATCTGCGCGCGCTCTTCTTCCTCAGCCAGGCGGCCGCCGGGGTGATGGCCGGGCAGGGGCGCGGCGGCCGCATCATCAACGTCGCCTCGATGCTCTCCTTTCAGGGCGGGATTCTGGTGCCCTCCTACACGGCGGCCAAGAGCGCAGTGATGGGGTTGACCCGCGCCCTGGCCAACGAGCTGGCACAGCACAACATCACCGTCAACGCCATCGCCCCGGGCTATATGGCCACGGACAACACCGCAGCCCTGCAGGCCGATCCGGTGCGCAGCAAGGCCATTCTCGAGCGCATTCCGGCGGGCCGCTGGGGCAAGCCGGAGGATCTGCAGGGCGTGGCGGTTTTTCTCGCCTCGGAAGCCGCATCCTACGTCAACGGCTATACCATCGCGGTCGACGGCGGCTGGCTGGCGAGATAAGAGCTTGTCTCACAGTGGCACAGAGGCACAAAGGCCGAGAAAAAAAGCGCAAATGAAATGGCTCCCTCCGTGCCTCTGTGAGAAATGATTTTATTTCTTGGGAGAAAACCGACTGATGCTTTTATTTGCCCGAGGATCCGTCACCGATGTGTTCGACAGCGAGGCCCTGCGCGAGGGGCTCTACAGCGCCCTCGACAAACTGGGCCCGCGCCGCCGCGTCATCGCCCTTCCCCCCGATTTCACCCGCTTTCACTCGCGGGCCGGGGAACTGACCTGCCTGGCCTGGGACTATTACGGCGCGCACATGACCGATGTGCTCCCGGCTTTGGGCACCCACAAACCCATGAGCGATGCCGAAATCGCCGCCATGTTCCCGGGGATGCCGGGCGGCCTTTTCCGCGTCCACGATTTTCGCAGGGGCTTCGAGACCCTCGGGGTCGTCCCCGGCGACTATATCCGTGAGATCTCGGAGGAGAGGGTGGACTATGACTGGCCGGTGCAGGTCTCGAAATACCTCGCGCGCGGCAAGCATGATCTGATCCTCTCCATCGGTCAGGTGGTGCCGCATGAGGTGGCGGGCATGGCCAGCTACAACAAGAACGTTTTCGTCGGCACCGGCGGTGCCGAAGGGATCAACAAGAGCCATTACATCGGCGCCGTCTACGGCATGGAGCGCATCATGGGGCGCGCGAACAATCCCGTGCGCGATGCCTTCAACTACGGCTCGCTTCACTTCGCCAGCCGGATGCCCATCCTCTACGTCCTGACCGTGGTCGGGCGGGGCACTGCGGGCCAGCTGGTCGTGCGCGGCCTCTTCATCGGCGACGATGAGGAGTGTTTCCAGCGCGCCAGCGAACTCTCTCTCCAGGTCAACTTTGAGATGCTCGAGCAGCCCCTCTACAAGGTGGTGGTCTATCTCGATCCCGCCGAATTCAAAACCACCTGGCTGGGCAACAAGGCCATCTATCGCACGCGCATGGCCATCGCCGACGGGGGGGAGCTGGTCATTCTCGCGCCGGGGTTGAAAGAGTTCGGCGAGGACGCCCGCATGGATGCCCTTATCCGCAAATACGGCTATTCCGGCACCCCGCAGATCCTGGCGGCAGTGAAGGAGAACGCGGACCTGCAGGAAAACCTCGGCGCCGCCGCCCATCTTGTGCATGGTTCCTCGGAAGGACGCTTTTCCATAACCTACTGCCCGGGCCACATCAGCGCCGGGGAGATCGAGGGCGTGGGCTTTGGCTACGCCGATCTGAAAACCATGGCCGGGCGTTACCCCGTGGATAAACTGCAGGATGGCTGGAACCGCGCCGCTGATGGCGAGCGCTTTTTCTACATCTCCAATCCCGCGCTCGGCCTCTGGGCCGTGGCGGAAAGATTTAATTCATAGC
>DAOOPF010000092.1:5776-14358 GCA_035388125.1 bacterium
CTGGATCAAGTGGGTCCCCTACGACGGCATCGGCCGCACGGTGCGCAACGGCCTCAACTTTACCGAGCGCGGTTTTGGTGTGCGCGGGGCGGCCGGCTGCAGCGACCGCGGCCATACCGCCGCCTCGCAGCTCAAACCCGGCGAGATCGACTGGGAGGAGCTCTTCGGGGTGGAGGGGGTGCGCTGGTTCCACACCGGCGGCATCTTCGCCGCCCTCTCTGAAACCACCGCCGATGTCGTCCTCGAGGCGATGGCTGCGGCCCGGCGCCACAAGACGGTGATCTCCTACGACCTCAATTACCGCCCCTCGCTCTGGAAGAGCATCGGCGGGGTCGAACGGGCGCGCGCGGTCAACCGCGCCATCGCGCCCTATGTCGATGTCATGATCGGCAACGAGGAGGATTTTTCCGCCGCCCTCGGGCTCGAGGTCGAGGGGGTCGACGAAAAGCTGGTCGACCTCGACGTCGGCAGCTTTAAACGCATGATCGCGCAGGCGGTGGCCGGGTTCCCCAATTTCCGGGTCGTCGCCACCACCTTGCGCGGGGTGAGGAGCGCCAGCCTCAACGACTGGGGGGCGGTCTGCTGGCACAGCGGGCAGTTCTATGAGGCGCCGCAGCGGCGCGACCTCGCCATCCTCGACCGCGTCGGCGGGGGCGACAGCTTCGCCTCGGGACTGATCTACGGTTTTCTCAGCGGCGGCGATGCCCAGCGCGCGGTCGATCTCGGCGCGGCCCACGGCGCCCTCGCCATGACCACCCCCGGGGACACCTCGACGGCGACCCTGAAGGAGGTGGAGCACCTCGCCGCCGGCGGCTCCGCCCGCGTGCAGCGCTGATATTGAAAATGACGATGGGATAAAGCCCTCCCGCAAAGGCGCCAAGACGCAGAGAGCAGCTATAATCCTTTTCTCTGCGCTCTCCGCGTCTTCGCGCGAGAATTGTTTTTTCTTTACAATGGCCAGGTAATAATATTTCTGTATTCTTGTCAATTAATTAATTCAAAGGGAGGAATGCCATGAAAAAGTTGCTTTGGATTACCTTGAGCCTCATCGCCGTGGCCGGAATGGCGTTCGGCCAGAATTATGTCGACGTCGCCCCCGGCGACGGCACCCTTTCGGCCGCCCTCGCCGCCGCCAATGACGGCGACGTTTTCCGCCTCATCCCCGGCGCCGAGTACACCGAATCGGTCAACAAGACCATCGGCACAATCGCCGAAAAAAGTATCGCCATCGTCGCCGACGGCGACGGCTCGATCAAGCCGATCGTTAAAATCCTCACCGATCCTGCCGAAGGCACCTGCCAGTTTTTCAACGTTGGCAACAATGGCTCCCTGCTCCTGGCGGGTATCGAATTCGATGGCGCGGTTGATGGAGTGGCCATGGTATCCTATCTTTTACGCGCCTATATGGGCGAAATGCCACAGCCCGCATTTATCAAAATGATGCAACTTGAAAGCTGTGTAATAAAGAATCTCAAGAGCAACGTGGTCGATGGAGCGGCAAGTAACCTTCAGAACAACAATGTGATTGTGGACTCGACTATCATTAATAACTGCATCGTCCATGACACCGGGTCATTGGTTCAATTTAAATATGCAGGGTCAAATTACATTCAGGTAACGAATAGTACTATCTATAATATTAACAGCTACGGATTCCGGATCTCTGGCCCAGGAAACACAAATCTGCCAGATAATACACCCGAGGTTATGATCAACCATACTACCTGGTATAACCTGGGTCTTAAAGATCCACGAGAAATCCTGCTTTCAGATTACGGTGGAACTTCCTACTTTCAGAGGCCATGGACTGTTGTCAATTCTATTTTTTCAACCATGACCAATTATGAAACCTCTGGCAGGATTGCTATCAACATCAAAGAAACTCTGAACGACAACATGGCCACCATCACCAATATCTGCATGTGGGAATTGAACCCCAAAAAAGGCTGGCGCAAACATACTGTGGCGGACACCATCCGCATGGATCCGGGTTTTGCCGATCCCGTCAACGGCGATTTCACCATCCCGGCCGGCTCGCTGCTGCTCACCTATGGCAGCGACGGCGGCCCGATCGGCGACAAGCGCTGGACCAACAACGCCTCCGCGGTTGAGCAGCCCGGCCTCCAGCCCGACGGCTTTATTCTGGCGCAGAACTATCCCAACCCCTTCAATCCCGCCACGGCCATCACGTTCACCCTGCCGGCGGCGCAAACGGTCCGCCTGGCGGTCTATGATGCCCGCGGCCGCGAGGTTGCCCTGCTGGCTTCGGGAGTGTTCGGCGCGGGCAGCCACCGCATCGAGTTCTCCGCGGAGGGGCTCTCCTCCGGCCTCTACTTTTACAAACTGACCGCGGCCGGCCAAAGCTGGACGAAAAAAATGGCTCTGGTGCAATAAGGCTAAATGACCTCCTCGCTCTTTACAATGAAGTCAAGTGCGGATGAGCTGGTTGGCATTGATCAAGAAGATCTATGAGGTCTACGCGCTGCGCTCTCTGGAGACGTTGGGTGGCTGAAGGGATCGGTACTATCGAGAGATGTCAACCGGCAGTGGTGGTAAAGATACTATGTCATTGTAGATTGTGGAAAGATGCGGCGACCCGGCGACCGCCGAGGCATGCAGAGTCGCGGAACGCGGAGCGAGCTATAATTTAGGCAATTTTAAGTGCGTCTGGGCGGCGTTTGGACGACATTCACTCACGAAATGTTTAGCCTGGATTATTCACCACGAAGAACACAAAGAACACAAAGATTATAAAAAACATAAAGTTCGATGGTCTAAATATTATTTGTTAATAATTTAGTTACTACTTACTAACACACATAACCTATTGTTCTTTGTGAGCTTCGTGTTCTTTGTGGTCAGATTTGTGAATTATTCAGGTTAGATAGGAGTTGTCATGAAAAATGCCTGCATATTTTTCTTCTTTCTTGCATTCAATAGTGGCGTATATTGCCAGTGGTCTGCAGACATTTCTGAAAATAACATCGTCTCCTGGTACACTCTGAACCCCAAAATAACCACGGATATGGAGAATGGGCTGATTGTGGTCATGCAGACACATCCTGTTGATCCCATAATTTATGCGCAAAGAATTTCAGTTGATGGGCAAAGGCTTTGGCCGGGGAGAGAGGGCGTTCGGGTTTCGTTGAACCCTCATGAACAATGGTTGGCCGATTATCGCCAGCCGGAGTATAAATGCGTCATGTCCGATGGCAAGGGGGGCTGTTATATCGTTTTTTCCATCCTTAAACTAGTCGGTCAGACTCAACTAGATCCCGAAGACATGTATGACAGAAATCTATACTTGCAGCGCCTCGACGCCCAGGGCAACAGGCTCTTTGGCGATGAGGGAGTGGAGCTTATGCATGAGGAGATGGACAGCGTCGAATATGCGCAGGAAATTAATCATTGGTTTCCAGATGGAGAAGGAGGAGTTTATCTGATTTGGTTCCGATATAACAGCAAAGATGTTGGAAACACCGGACGATATATATGCAGGATTTCGGACAAGGGGGAGTTTCTTTGGGGACCGCAACTTCTTATTGATCATCCGCACATCCCTTATCTTGATGCAGATAAAAACTTGAATCTATATTCTGCCCGTCAGAATTCTCTGGATAAATTTATCAAGTATGATGCGAAAACGGGAGCAGTTTTGAGTGAAAAAGAGATTGAAATTAGTGTTGGTGGAATACCTGGATATATCGGTGGTTGTGAAGATTACTTTCCCTCGGATAACTTTTCTGCTGTCTTTGTATTTCGGGATTTCAGAGCCGATAGCTTAAGGGCACAAAAACTCGACGAAAACGGCAACAAACTCTGGGGGTATAGCCCGATTTTTATCGCAACTGGCTTGGCTGACGCTGGAAGCTTTGATGCCGTATCAGATAAGAATGGAGGGGCTTTTATTCATTATATGTCAGCAGACGATTCTATGCATTTGATTCATCTAGACCGTATGGGTATGAAGGATTGGCAATATTCTTATCCTCTCACAAACTGGTGGCTTTCTCAGTTCAATAAAGAGCTGTCTATTGTCAGCGATGGCTCGGTGTATCTCATCAAAGAAAGAGGAAAGTATTTAGCCAAGCTGGATATCAAGGGCCGGTTACTCTGGGAGACTCAAGTGACCAGCCGGGATACAGTCGCCTCAGAGTTCACCTACTGGTGTCTTTTGGCTGATAACCTCGGCGGCTGCATCGTGTTGTGGATGGAGTCGGGAATGCGTTTTTACGGCCTTCGCGCGCAAAGGATAACCAGCGACGGCAAGCTCGGCAATGAGACCAGGGTTCCAATGATGCTGCAGCAGCGGGCAAATAATTCTTTAACTATCGAAAGTCTTTATCCAAATCCGTCAAACAGCCAAACAGCAATACAACTGTTGCTAAGCAAACCGGAACGCGTTGAAATAAAAATCTATAACCTGCTGGGAAAGGAGGTAATAACGCTGCATGATGGCGAGCTCGGGCAAGGAGAGCACTCAATAATCTGGAATGGCCTGGATCAGAACCGACAGCAGGCTTCTTCAGGCGTTTATTATCTTGTCTGCCAAACAGGTTTGCAAAAAATAACGTCTAAGCTTCTACTGTTAAGATGACGGGGGGAATAATCATGAAAGCACTATCCAGGCTCTCCTTAATCTTGGGATTCACGATCTATTTTCTGACCGGCGATGACGCTAATGGCACAATTATGGGCGGCTCAACAACCAGCTCACTTTCGGCGCCCGATTCTCTGAAGATCCTTTTGGTGGAATTTGCCGATGTGCAAAGCGACCGTTTCTGGAAAGCTTCGACCTCAGAGTGGAAATCTTACCAACATCATCACACTACAAGTCATTTTCAAGCCCTCATTTCCAGTTTGGGATCATATGCTGGACGTAATGCAGATGAGGATGATGTCTATGGCAGTTTCAGAGATTATTTTTGGGAGATGTCAAAGCACGCCTATAATCTCAAATTTAAAATACTGAACCCTGATGATGGCAACGGATATCCGGTTTGGATCAGTCTCCCCGGCAATAAAGGTACATATGATTTTGGGACTTTTATTCAGGCGGCCCGGGATTCTGCGGTCTCGCAGTTGGGATTGGATGTATCGAGGAGTTCTTCGAAAAGATTGTGCCATATCTATGCGGGCAGATGGGTATCGGGCATTAATGTCGCGACAACGATCAACGGTTGGGACATGGTGGTTCCGGAACGGGAATGTCGCGAGGCAGCTCCGGAAGACGAAAATGACGATATGACTCATATTGGTTACTTTTGTCACGAATTCGTGCATATGATGGGAGCAGATCATTCGGACACTTCGACGACTCGCTGGGATTTGATCCGCAATGGACATAAAAACGGAGGAATATCCGCCAACAGGCCGGCGCCCATGAATCCCTGGTTTTTAGCAGATCTTGGCTGGGCGAATACTAGATCTATTTCGTATTATATGCCTGATTCGGCTATTGTGTATAATACTTCAAGCACAACCAAGACGACTTTTTTTACACGATACCTGCCAGGAAATATCAAGTATCTTATCGAGAATAAACAAAGAGGAAATACATTTGACGAAAGTCTACCTCATGCAGTGGTCGATGATGATGGGGGGCTCCTGATATGGCGGATATCAGGTTCGGGTCTGTCATTAAATGCAATTTCGCTTATACCAGCGGATAATGATCCTGCTGATAGAGGCTTTCAAAGCATGTCAGATGATTTGTTTCGGCCAACAGGAAGCTATCCTTACAGTTCAATTTCTGATTACTCTTCGCCGGCTGCACTTAAAATCAATTCGACCACCTATAGTCATTTCGCCATATCCGGCTATACTCAGAATGGCGACACGATAACGGTTGATTTAGTGCCAAACTACTGGGCCGGCCCCATCTCCAGCAATACCACATGGAGCTCCGCCAATAGTCCCTATTACATCGGCGGGGATGTCACTGTCGCTTCGGGATATACGCTGACAGTACAATCCGGCGTCACGGTTAACTTTTTAGATGGAGACGACCAATCTAGTGGTGCAGATAACAGTAAAAGCGAATTGATCATCGCCGGTACGCTCATCGCCGACGATGTCACTTTCAAATCCGCCAGTAAGGGGGCGTGGTACGGCATCCGTTTTCAATCCACCGCCAGTTCGAACAGCTATCTGAAGAACTGCACGGTTGAAAATGCCCAGTATGCAGTATGCATCGATGCTTCAAGTCCGACAATCGAAGAGTGCAACATCAAAAACGCCGGCTGGTACGGCCTATATGTCACCGGCAATTATGCCTGGCCAGTAGTGGACGACAACTATATCGAGGCCGATACATTCGCTGTTTATCTGGCCAATTGCGGAAACTATGGCGGCAATTTCAAATTTAACAGTTTAAAGACGGCAAAGTATGGGGTCTGTATGACATTGAGCAGCCCCAATTTCATCGACGGCGGCAGCGGCAATGGAGGCCACAACAAGTGGGAATCGAGCATCACAAGGCACCGGGTATATGTCTCCGGAGGCTATGGTTATTTTGGCTTTGACGAAGATCCAGGGAGCAATTATTTCACCAAGCCCTCTTCTTCGAGTTATAAATACATCTACAACAGCAGCGGCAATACGGTCTATGCCGCCAACAATTATTATGATCAATGTCCCGATCCGGATACAGATTGGTTTTATGGCAGTGTTTATCGGGCCAATAAACTGGGCAGTCCGCCGAGCAGTCCTTCTGCAGGTCCGTCATGGAGTTTGCCCAAGGAGAGCGTTGGTTTTTTTAAGCGCTTGTTCGCAGCTAAAATGGCCATTCATGAAGCGGGGATAGCCGCCGTCAGGGGTGAGTTAATCGCTTTGGTGGATGAGCACAAGATCCAAGAATACACTGCACTGGCATTGGATGTTCTCCTTGGCCATACTTCAAGCACAGAAATTATGGAAATCAACCAGCAATTGATGAATGATGCAACGGTGCCCGTCAGCCTCAAATTCGTAGTGGATAAATGGTCTGCAATTCACCGGTATGAGGGCGGTGATTATCGTTTTGATCCAGCATTGAAATATAAAAACACGCCATTCGAAAATGAGATGATCGTACTCAATGCATTTGGTTTGGCAGGCAATAGGCAAAAAGAGGAAGCGATTGCATTGGTACGTAGTCAGATCAAGGGTGACGACTCTGCAATGATCGAACATTTAGTGTGGGCCCTGCAATTGCAGAGACCCTATTCACTGGGCGGATTATTAGCGAAAGCGTCGTCAGAGTCTGAAATCAGCGTTGCATCATGCTATCCCAATCCATTCAACAGCGAAACGCGGATAAGTTTTTATCTACCTGATGAGGAGGATGTAACGGTTACCATATATAATTATCTCGGGCAACGGGTGAAGACCCTATGGCAGGGGAGGATGGAACGTGGCCCGCACGAAATTCTCTGGGACAGCCGGAATGAATCTGGCGAAATAACCAGCAGCGGCATCTTATTCTGTCGGATTGTGTATGGTAATAAAAATCGTTTAATTAAGTTGCTGATGATTAAATAGTATCAGATACAGTATGGAGCAGCTCAGGATGATGACGAGGTCCGGTCGATTTTTGTTCCTGATGATTATCGTGGCAGGTGCGCAGCAGGCGCCCGCCCAGACCCCCGCCTTTCCCGGTGCCGAGGGAGCGGGGCGCTATACCAGCGGCGGACGCGGCGGCATCGTCTGTGAGGTGACCACCCTCGAGGACAGCGGACCCGGCTCCCTGCGCGAGGCAGTCGCCCAAAAAGGCAAGCGCACCGTGGTTTTTCGCGTCTCGGGCACCATCCGGCTCAAGAGCGAGCTCAAGATCGGCAATCGGGATCTCACCATCGCCGGTCAAAGCGCTCCCGGCGACGGTATCTGCATCGCGGACCGCGCTGTTGTGGTCAATGCCGACAACATCATCCTGCGCTATCTGCGCTTTCGCTTGGGCGACTCGCTTCGGACCGAGGAAGATGCCCTGTGGGGCCGCTACAGGAATGATATCATCATCGATCACTGCTCGGCAAGCTGGAGCGTGGATGAGTGCATGTCTTTCTACAGCAGCCGCAACATGACCATCCAGTGGTGCCTCATCGCCGAAAGCCTCTACCTCTCGACCCATTCCAAGGGGGCGCACGGCTACGGCGGCATTTGGGGCGGCACCAATGTCAGTTTTCACCACAACCTCTTCGCCCACCATTCCAGCCGCACGCCCCGTTTTGACGGCTCCAATGCCCTCTGCATCAACGTTGATTACCGCAACAATGTCGTCTATAACTGGGGTTTCAACAGCGCCTACGGCGGCGAAAGAGGCACCATCAACATGGTGGCGAACTATTACAAATACGGTCCGGCCACCAAAAGCGGAGTGCGCTTCCGCATCGTCGAACCTTCGGACGGCGCGGGCAAGTGGTATGTCGAGGAGAACTATGTCACCGGTTCACCGGTCATCACTGCCAATAACTGGGCCGGCGGCGTGCAGGGCAGCTACCGGGCGGAATCCCTGGTCAGGGCCTATGAACCCCATCCTTACATCCCCATCACCCAGCACAGCGCCGAAGAAGCCTTTCAACGCGTGCTCGAATACGCCGGGGCGA
>DAOOPF010000093.1:0-14211 GCA_035388125.1 bacterium
GTCAGCTACAACCGCACCACCGCCTCTTACGAGTGGGATAATTTCAACTATACCCCGCCGGTTGTGAATGTCAGCGCCGTCCCCCGCATCACCTTCAAGGCGCGCGCCAGCCTCGCTTGCGAACTGGTCTTCAAGACGATCTACGGCGACGACAGCGACAACTGGCTGGTCTTGCAGCTGCCGGCGGATAACAGCTGGCATGACTATGCCTTCACCTTGACTCCGGGCACCAACACCCTGCTCACCCGGATCTATCTCTACCTCGATGGCGGCACAACCCAGCCCAAAGCGGGCGTAGTCTATTTAGACGATCTCTGCATCGGCGATGCGGCGGGTGCTGCGGCCGCCGATGGCTCCGCCCTCGCTGCGGCCCTGGAAGCCGCGGCCGCCCTTCATGACGGCGCCGTCGAGGGTGCGGGAGAAGGCGAGTACCCCGCCGGCGCCAGGAGCACCCTGCAGGCGGCCATTGCCGCCGCACAGGCCGTCGCTGGCAGCGTGGACGCCAGCCAGGCCGAAATCGACCAGGCTGAATGGGATCTCCTCGACGCCTGCGTCGACCTGGAAAAACGGGCCAACATCCCCAATCCCGGTCTGATCGATCCCCTGGCCACATCCGGGACCAAGTATCTCTACATGAATCTGGAACAGGGCTCCGGCCAAAGGCTCTTGTTCGGCATGCACGACGCCACCGGCTATGGCGTGGGCTGGAAGGGCGATGACGACCGCTCCGATATCCGCGATGTCTGCGGCGACTATCCCGCTCTGTACAGCTGGGACATGAATACCGTCGATCGCAGCACGCCCCAGGAGATAGCGCGTTTCACCTATCGCATTAAATCGGCCTTCGCCCGCGGCGGGGTCAACACCCTTTGCTGGCACCAGTACGATCCCCTGGGGCGCAGCTTTTACGGCAGCAAGGTCAGCGATAATGTGGTCATCACCCTGCTCCCAGGCGGCGCCTGGCACGACTTTTATAAAAAGCGCCTGGCGCGCATCGCCCGCTTTCTCAAGGGGCTGCGCAGTGAGGACGGCCACTCCATTCCGATCATTTTCCGCCCCTACCATGAGCACGACAGCGGCGCCTTCTGGTGGGGCACCAACAACTGCACGGCCGACGAGTACAACCAGATCTGGCAGTACACCGTCACCTGTCTGCGTGATTCGCTCAATGTCCACAACCTGATCTATGTGATTTCGCCGATCAGCTTCAATACCCGCAACAGCTATCTCAAGATCTATCCGGGCGACGATTATGTCGACATCCTCGGGATGGATTTCTACTACTGGTACCCCCTGGCCGACCGGCAGAAGAGCTTCTTCAACAGCCTGCACATTCCCGCCCAGCTGGCTCTGGAACGCGGCAAGGTGTCCGCCCTCACCGAGGTCGGGCTGGATACCCTGCTCGAGCCCTCCTGGTTCAACAGCTACCTGCTGCCGCCCTTCAAAAGCGACAGCCTGGCGATGAGGATGGCCTATGCAGCGGTCTGGCGCAACGAATCGGTGCACCACCATTTTGCGCCCTATCCTGGGCACCCCAGTGTGCCCGGATTTCTCGAATTCTACAACGATCCCTACACTGCCTTCGAGCGGGATCTGCCGCCGATGTACAGCCGTCCCGGCTCGGACCAGACGCCGCCCCTCTTCACACTGACTCCGGACACCTCATTCAACGCCACCGATACCCTTTTTTCACTCTATTTCGAGACCGATGAGCGCGCTCATCTCGCTTACGGCTTTTCCGATCTCCCCTATGCCTTGATGTCCGGGGCCTTTCTCTCCGGCCAGGGGGGATTCAAGCACAGCACAACCCTGGCGCTGCGGCAGGGGGAGAAACGCACCGTTTTCATCCGCGCCATCGACATCAGCGGCAACGAGACCCCGCAGCCCTTCCGCATGACCGTCAGGGTAGATACCCTGCAGCGGCGCATTCCCTGGTACGACGAGCGCTATCCAGCCGGTGGTTGGAAGAGCGGCGCAGCCCCTCTGGGCTATGGCGCTGCAGCGGGAAATGTCACTGTCACAGCGGCCGCCAAAAGCCTCTACTGCGTCACACGTTTTAACCTGCCGCAGCCTGTGTCGCAGCTTGGCCTGCTGCTCAAGTGTCACGACGGCGCCCTGGTGCGGATCAACGGCCGCGAGCTGCTGCGCTACAATCTGCCCGAAGGAGAGATCAGCCACGAGACGCCGGCCGCGAGCGCGGTCAAGACCAATCAGATCTATGTCTTTACGGCGGAAGACCTGCAGCTGCTTCGCGCCGGCGATAATCTGCTCTCGGTGGAACTCCATGCCGCAAATCTTGCCGTCGCCGACCTCTCCCTCGATGCCCGGCTCTTCGACGCGGCCGGGATCTATCTCAACCTGGGTGCAAACTGGCACTACTATGACGGGGGAGAGCCCCCCGCCTTCACCCTGGCCGATTATCTCAGCGACGTGCGGCTGCCGCCGGCGGCTCTGCCCCGCACTTTCGGCCTGGAGCAGAATTATCCCAATCCTTTCAATCCGGAGACCACGATCGCATTTACCCTTGCCAGTACTGGCCATACGCATCTGGAGGTCTACGATATCTCCGGCCGGCTGGTGGCGCGGCTGATCGACGGCCGCAGGGAGGCCGGACAGCACACAGCGGTTTTCAACGGCGCGGGGCTATCGAGCGGGATTTATCTCTACCGTCTGATTGCAGAAGGAAAACACGAGGTGAAGCGCATGCTGCTGCTGCGCTGAGCGGCTGAGCAGCGCATAAAAAAAGCCCGGCTGGTTATCCCCAGTCCGGGCTTTTTTTATGCAGAAACCGTTATCATTTCCTGCGTTCAGATGCGGGCTTGAATTTCAGGACATAGAAGGTGCCGATGGCCAGCAGCAGGAGGCCCCACCAGAGATCGGTATGCAGCTGCCACAGGGCGACTCTCTCCGCGGCCGGTGGCGGGGAGAGCCAGTTCAGGATCCCGGTCCCTGTGATCAGCACACCGTAGATCAGGACGATCGCGCCGATGAAGAACCAGATGGGGATCTGTTGTTCTTTTTGTTCCATGATCACCTCACCAGAATAGAAGGTTGATCGCGACGAATGCCGCGAAAACGACGCCCGCCCACAACAGCGGCTTCTGATACCACGCGCCAGCTTCTTCCCTGGGCAGGGGCGTCAGCCCCATCACCAGATTCTTGAGCTCGGCATCGGGCTTGGGTTTGGTGAAGAGGCTGACCACGATAGTGACCAGCAGGCAGACCACCAGCGACCACCAGGCGCTGTACATGTTGACCGCCATCGGCTTGGCCTTTTCAGAGCGGGCGATCACCTTGACATGGTCCGGATTGAAGGCCGCCGGATCGAATCGGCGGGAGATGAAGGTGGAACGGACTTTAACGCCCGGGCTGATGCGCGCCGGAACGGCGGCGACGCCAAATTTATGCTGCTCCCGCGTATTGGCCACCACCACTTCGGGGGCCAGAATCTGGATGGGAGCGGCGGTTTTGCGCAGCGGTGCGACTTCGCGCATGTAGAGGGGCTGCTCCTGGACGGTGAATTCACCGCCCCGCTCATGGCCGTAAAGGGGCACATTGACCAGATCGAGGGTGCCGCTCTCGATGCTGATATAGGAGATGGCTCCCGGTCTGGCCGTATCGCCCCGGGTGAGGAGCACCTCGGCCCCGCGGCTGAGCGTCGCCTTGGGCTGGGGCTGATAGCCGTGCGGGAAAGTGTGAACGAAAGCCCACATGCTGATGGAAAAAAGGATGGCGATGAGAAAGCCCCAAAAGCCGCCCGCGGGCGTCGCCCGTTTCCACAGCATGCCGAGGATCACCGTGCCGAAAAGAGGCACGATGAAGAAAAAGACCAGTACTTGCAGATATTCGAGAATGTTGGAGAAGAAAAAGAGCGTGTAGGCGGTGGCGATCGAGAGCAGCACGCCGATCACCGAGCTCCAGCGGCCCATATGGAGATAGTGACGGTCGCTGCCCTTTTTGTTTATGAGCGGTTTGTAGACATCGTGCGTCCAGACCGTCGCGAAGGCGCTGACATTGCCGGCCATGCCGGACATAAAGCCGGCGATCATGGCCGTCACCCCCAGGCCGAGGAGCCCCGGGCCGAGATATTTCCCCATCAGCAGCGGCAGGACGTCGTTGAAGGTGTTGTGGGTGATGCCGGCGCGCGGGTCGCTCTCGGGCACCAGCACCATCGGTGAGCCGTCCGAATTCATCAACACCGCCAGCCCGAGCAGGCCGGGGATGGTGACGATCAGGGGCACCATCATCTTCAGCGCCGCCCCGATGATGGTGCCGTTCTGGGCGGAGCGCAGGTCCTTGGCGACGATGACGCGCTGCACCTGGAGAAAATCGGTGCACCAGTAGCCGAAAGCGACGGCGATCCCCTGGCCGAAGAACATGCCGAACCAGTCGATCCCCATCGGATTGCTGCCAAAGGAGCCGAGGTTCTGCCACAGACTGGTGAAATCGGCGTTCTGCACCGCCGGATGGATCACCGCGACATTGCGCTGCACCGCCTCCATCATCTTGCCCCAGCCGCCGGCGTGGATGATGCCGAGGATCGGGATGAGCAGCGAGCCCAACCAGATCAGGAAGAACTGCAGCACCTCGTTAAAGACCGCCGAGAGCAGTCCGCCCAGGGTGACGTAGACAGCCACGGTGAGGGAGGCCACCCAGATACTGATGTTCATGTCCCAGCCGAGGAGCAGATTGAGGATCTTGGCCATCGCGAACATGCTGGCGCCGCTCACGGCAATGGTCATGAATGAAAAGGAGATGCCTGCGACGGAGCGGGCGCCCTCGCCGTAACGCAGCTGCAGATAGCCCGGCACTGAGTGAGTGCGGGAGATGTAGTAAAAGGGCATCATCACGATGGCGAGGAAGAGGATGGCCGGGATGGCGCCGATGAGGTAGCCGTGGGCGCCGAGCATGCCGTACTGGTAGGCCATGGCACTCCAGCCCATGGTCTCCAGGGAGCTGAGGTTGGCGGAGATGAAGCTCAGCCCGGCGATCCAGGCGGTCATCTTGCGGCCGGCCATGAAAAAGTCGTCGCCGGTGCTGGCGAACTTTTTGAGATAAAAGCCGATGGCGAGGACGAAGATGAAATAGATGACGATGATGAGCAGATCGACCGGCTTGAGATGGAGCATGCTCGAGGAACCGGCTGTGGCGGCGAGAAGGGAGAGAAAAGCCATAGGCGCTCTTTCGGTTGATGAGATGCGGCCCGCAGAGAGACGGCATGGGCCTGCCGCTTCCCGGGTGGAACGGGCGACGATCTTTAATTCGCGCTGTAAATGTAACCATTGACGGAGACAGAAAAAAGGTTTTTTTGTCTTCGCTGCATGATTTATTGCTTGATAAAAAGCGCCTTCGGTCCTATATTGCTGCAGGGGGACAAACCGGAGAGAGACGGGAGGGCATACCATGCACAACACAACCCGACGTGATTTCATCATTAAAAGCGCGCAGGGAGGACTCGGCGCCGGCCTGCTCGCCTCCGCCGGCGGCATCATCCAGGGCTGCCGGCACCGCCACTTCGATCTGCTCATCGTCAATGCGAGCATTTATGACGGCAGCGGAAGCGCGGCCCGGCGCGGGGATATCGGCATTCGCGGCGACCGCATCGCCGCCATCGGCCGCCTGCAGCGGGAGGGAGGCGCCATGGTCATCGACGCCCAGGGCCTTGCGGTCACTCCCGGTTTTGTCGATGTCCACACCCATACCGACCTGCAGCTTCTGGCTGAACCCAAAGCCGAGAGCAAGATCCGCCAGGGAGTGACCCTGGAGATCGGCGGCAACTGCGGGGACTCGGTTTTTCCCCTCTCCGCGGCCGGGGCCGAGGAGGTGCAGGAGGAGTGGCGCCGGGAATATGGAATACAAGCCCGCTGGAGCGATCTGGCCGGCTTTTATGCGGCCATCTCAGAGAAGGGGATCGCCCTCAATTATGCGACCCTGATCGGCCACAGCACCATCCGCACAGCCGTGCTGGGGGGCGAGAACCGTCCGCCCACCGCCGCCGAACTCGAGGCGATGAAAGGTTATCTGCAGGGCGCCCTTGAGCAGGGGGCCCTGGGGCTCTCCACAGGACTCGAATACACGCCCGGGGCTTTCGCCACTACCGAGGAGATCATCGCGTTGTGCCAAGTGGTCGCCCGCCACAGCGGTGTTTACGCCACCCATATGCGCAACGAGGACCTCTTCGTCGAGGAGGCCCTGGATGAAACCCTGCGTATCGGCCGCGCTTCCGGTGTGAGCGTGCAGGTCTCCCATTTCAAGGCCTGCCAGCAGCGCAACTGGCACAAGACCCCGAAACTGCTGGCGGCGGTCGAGGCCGCCCGCCGGGAGGGGCTCAATGTGCACGCCGACCGCTATCCCTATACCGCCTACGCCACTTCGCTGAAAATGCTCTTTCCCCTGTGGGCGCGCGAGGGGGGAAATGCGGCTTTCGTCGAGCGCCTCAGGAATCACAAGCGCTTTGCAGAGATGGCTGGATTTGTGCGGGACAAGATCGCCGCGACCGGATCGTGGGCCTCGATTATGATCACCCAGGCCTACCTCTCGGGGAGGCGGGACTATCAGGGCAGGAACGTCGAGGAACTGGCGGCCGCGGCCGGAGAGGATCCCCTCGATTTCACCCGCTGCCTCCTCATCGAAGAGGAGGGCCAGGTGGGGATGTGCGGATTCAGTATGAGCGAAGAGGACACCCGGGCGACCTTCGCCGCTCCCTACACCATGGTCGGCTCGGATGGCAACGCCATCTCCCCCTCAGGCCTTCTCGGCCGGGGCACGCCCCACCCACGCTATTACGGCACTTTTCCGCGTTATCTCGGCCACTATGTTCGTGAAAAGAAGACTCTGCCCCTGGCCGAGGCGGTCCGCCGCATCACCGCGCTGCCGTGTGAAAAGTTTGGCATCAGGGAAAGAGGGCTGCTCAGGGAGGGCTTTTTTGCCGATATCGTCATTTTTGATCCGGTGACGGTCATCGACCGGGCTACTTTTGTCGAGCCGCACCAGTTCCCCCTGGGCATCGATTGGGTCATCGTCAACGGCAAGATCGTTGTGGCGGGAGGGGAGCAGAACGAAAATCTGCCCGGCCGCATTCTGCGCGCGTAACCTGGGCATGAGGGTAGATGGTGCCGCTCAGAGGCAGATTTTTACGCGGCCCTGCATGGATTGTAGCCCGTATCGGGCTCAGGAGCGGGCGGGCCCCGTTTTCACTGCCGCTATCAACTTTTCCCCCTCCTGATCGAGAATCGCGCCGGTAAAATCGGCGGATTCCACGCCCCGGGCCTCGGCCAGGTTGCGGAGACGTGTGAGAATGGCCCCCCTGAAGATCGCTCCGCTCAGGTCGGCTCCGCCGAGATCGGCCTCGATGAGCACGGCGGAGGTGAGATCGGCGCCACGCAGGTCGGCGCCGCAGAGGGTGGCGCCGAATGGATTGGCCCCCTTGAGCGAGGCTCCCCGCAAATCAGCGCCGGTCAGATCGGCTTTCCAGAGGTTGGCTCCGCTCAGATCAGCCCCTGCCAGACCGGCATGGCTGAGGCTGGCGAAGGCGAGCCAGCTGCCCGAGAGATCGGCTCCACTGAGGTCTGCCCCACCGAGATCAGCCCTGCCGAGAGCGACGGCGTGCAGGTCGGCGGCGTGCAGATCGGTTCCGGCGAGATCAGCTTCAGTCAGGTAGGCCGGTCCTGCGCAGGCTCGGCCTCCGCTCTTCCTCTTCCATCCTGCATGCCCTGCGAGTATCACAGCCAGGGACACACCTTCGATCACGATATCTTGCGGATTTCTCAGTTTCATCGGCACTCATCCTTCAGAGGGGGGATGTGATTCCGCCGCCCCGGCCATAACCCGTTCCCGCCGCGCAGTGCTCAGGAGTATCTGATCCATTTCAACACCTCCGGGAGATTGGGCTTTTTGCCGTACATGAGAAGACCGACCCGGAAGATGCGGCCGGTGAGCCAGATCAGAGCAAAGATCGAGGCGATCATCAGCACCACGCTCAGCGCCACCTGCCACATCGGGGCGGCGCCGACGGAAATGCGCAGAAACATCAGCAGCGGCGTGAAGAAGGGGATCAGGGAGAGGATGACCGCCAGCGTGCTGTTGGGATTGTTGAGGATGAAAAACATGAACAGGAAGCCGAGCACAATCAGCATGGTCACCGGCCACTGCAGGCTCTGGGCATCGGCTTCATCGTTGACCAGGCTGCCGAGGGTGGCGTAGAGAGTGGCATAGATAAAATAGCCGAGCACAAAATAGACAAAGAAAGCGAGATAAACCGAAACAGAGACCGTGGGCAGCGGAATCTGGCCCGCTCCCGGAGCGAAATAGTTCATCATCACCATGCCATAGGCGGAAGCCAGCGCGATAAAGATCGCCCAGATGAGGAACTGCAGCAGTCCCGCCCCGCCAATCCCGATGATTTTACCCGCCATGAGCTGATCGGCGCGGGCCGAAGAGAGCACAACCTCCATCACGCGCGAGTTTTTGTCTTCATAGACCCCCCGCATGACAAACTGCCCGTAAAAAATCAGCGCCATGTAGAGGATGAGCATCATGGCGTAGGAGATCCAGAAAGCGACCATGCCGCTCTCCTCCTTGGTGCCGGTCTCGCTCACCTTGAAGGTCTTGAGGTCCATTCTTTGCGTCAATTTGCGCACCAACTCCCGGTCGAGGCCGCTTTCCGCCAGGCGCAGGTCCGATACCACGCTTGAGATGGAGCGCTCCAGGGTGGCATTGAATTCCATGTTGCTGATGTTCCTGGCATGAAGCTCAAACTGGCTGGTTTGAAAGATATCGGCCGGCAGGATGATCAGGCCGTTCAGTTTTTCCTCCTGCACCAGCGTGTTGAGTCTCGACGTCACCGCGGCCAGACTCTCCGGAGCGGCTGTGACGGTTTCGAAGGTGTAAAGCGGGATTTTTTGGTCATCCTGATAGTTTTCGTTCATGTAGATCTGATAGGCCGGGGCGACTCTGCCGGTGAGGTCCATGAGGGCCAGGGTCTTTTTCTCTCTGGCTCCGACTGATTGCATGGCGATCTGGATGCCCATGAGGACGACAAGCAGTACGGGCAGTGCCAGGGTGCCAATGATAAAACCTTTGGTTTTAACCCTGATGAGAAATTCGCGTTTGATCAGGACCCATGACTTATTCATGATTGCCTCCTGTGCCCGCGCCGCCTGTGACCACGTTGATAAAGATCTCGTTCAGGGAGGGCTCGGTGATGTCAAAGCTGCGCACGGTGACCTGGCTGATGGCCTGCGCCAGGAGGGCCTGGGCTGTGACCCCGTCAGCGGGCTGGATCTCGACGTACTGGCCGTAATCGTCATATCTGCTCACCAGCGCGCTATCCTTCAGGAAGCGGGCATCCCCCTCATAGCTGATGCGGCAGCGGTTGCGGCCGAACCGGCCCTTCACTTCGGCGAGGCTGCCCTGAAGAACGTTGCGGCCGTTGTTCATCAGACAAAGGGCGTCGCAGAGCTTCTCCGCCTGTTCCATCATGTGGGTCGAGAAGACGATCGTCGTGCCGTTTTTAACCAGTTCGAGCATGACGTCCTTGATCAGATTGGTGTTGACCGGGTCGAGGCCGCTGAAGGGCTCATCGAGGAAGACCAGTTTGGGCTCATGCAGAATCGTGGTGATGAATTGCACCTTCTGCTGCATGCCCTTGGAGAGTTCCTCGACTTTTTTATCGCGCCATCCTTTCAGTTCAAACCGCTCCAGCCACATATCCGCCAGCGGGACGGCTCGCCGGGGAGGGATGCCCTTGAGCTCGGCGAAGAATTTGATGATATCGATGATCACCATGCGCTTGAAGAGGCCGCGCTCCTCGGGTAGAAACCCCACCTGATCCGCGATCTCACGGCAGCTCGATTTGCCAAGAATTTCAATCGTCCCAGAGTCCGGCATCAGAATGCCGAGCAGCATGCGGATGGTCGTGGTCTTGCCGGCGCCGTTCGGGCCGAGCAGGCCAAAGATCTCCCCTTGCGGGATTTGCAGAGAGAGCTCCTCCACCGCCCGTACGGTGTCGAAGGATTTGCAGACCCTCGTGAGGGTGACAGCGTTGGTCACGGCAGCCTCCTGGTCAGTAACGAAGAAAAGTGCGATCTTGATAAAATATAGGGGATTATTCGCCGCAGTACAACAATAAAATGAGTCCTGCCCCCGTTTTTTGCAAGCGCCCCGTCGCACTCCCGCCGCCGGGCAAAATCTGTTAATTAGATTGATTTTTACACAGCGATTTGTTAACTTTTTGCGTTATTGAACGCTGGTTTTTTGAGAGGGAGTACATCATGAAATGGCAAGGCAGAACTGAAAGTCAAAATGTTGAAGATCGTCGCGGCACCACCTCACGCAGAGTGATCGGTGGAGGCATCGGCACTCTGGTCATCCTTCTGCTGGTATGGTTGCTGGGCGGCGACCCCATGCAGTTTCTTCAGGAAAATCCCGGAGTCTCGACTTCGGCGCCGGTTTCCACCGGAGAACGCTCCGCGGAGGAAGAACAGCTGGCCACCTTCGTCAAGGTGGTCCTGAAAGATACCGAAGATGTCTGGAACCGACTTTTTCAAAATGCTGGATCGCAGTACCGCATGCCCACCCTGGTGCTCTACACCGACCAGGTCCAGTCCGCCTGCGGCTATGGCTCGGCGGCCACAGGACCCTTCTACTGCCCCGGGGACGAAAAGGTTTATATTGATCTCGCCTTCTGCGAGGAGTTGCAAAATCAGTACGATGCCCCCGGCGATTTTGCCATCGCTTATGTCATCGCCCATGAGGTCGGCCACCATGTGCAGAACCTGCTCGGCATCACCGACCAGATGGCGGCCATGCAGGGGCGCGTCAGCGAGGAAGAATACAACCAGTACTCCGTCCGTCTTGAGCTGCAGGCCGACTTTTTTGCCGGCGTCTGGGCCCACCATGCCCAGAAGATGAACAATATTCTCGAGCCGGGCGACCTCGATGAGGCGATCAACGCGACCGCAGCGGTCGGCGATGACCGCATCATGCGCCGGACCCAGGGCTATGTCGTCCCCGACGCCTTCACCCATGGCACCTCGGAGCAGCGCCAGCGCTGGTTTAAAAAAGGCTGGGAGACCGGCGACCCCAACCAGGGCGACACCTTTTCGGCCAGGTCACTCTGATCGCTCTCTTTCGCCCGATATCAGCCGGTTCACAGCCGCCTGAAGGCTGACTGCTCCGGCGGATGATCGGGGGGAGAGGATCATTTTACTGCACAAGAGGGTATCGCACTATTCGGGAGAATGCAGATGAAGCGACTTACTGGCGGACTAGTATTCATGGCGGCATTACTTTACGCAGCGGCGGGCATGGCTTTCGAATTGCCGGCGGTTTTCGGGGATCACATGGTGCTGCAGCAGAAGCAGCGCGTCGCTTTTTGGGGTACGGCCCCGGCAGGCGAAAAGGTGACGCTCGCGGCCTCCTGGGGCGCCAGCAGCGCAGCGCTCGCTGATCAGAATGGCAAGTGGCGGGCCTACCTGAAGACCCCCGCGGCGGGAGGACCCTTCACCGTCACCGTGACCAGCCCGACCGGCACTAAAAAGTTCGAGGATGTCCTCATCGGCGAGGTCTGGATCTGCTCGGGCCAATCCAATATGGAAATGCCCCTCCGCGGATGGCCGCCGAACGATCCCATCGCCGATTCCGAAGCCGAGATCGCCGCCGCCAATCTGCCGCGGATGCGCCTCTTCACGGTCGAAAAAGCCATGGCCGCCGCACCCGCCAGCGACTGCCGCGGCCAATGGCAGCCCTGCACCCCGGAGACGGCGGCCTCCTTCAGCGCCACGGCCTTTTTCTTCGGCCGCACGCTGCTGAAAGAGCTGAATATCCCGATCGGCCTGATCCATACCAGCTGGGGAGGCACTCCCGCTGAGGCCTGGACCAGCGCCGGGTATCTCGCGACTCTGCCCCAGTACGCCAGGGCGCTTGAGCAGATCAAGACCAGCAGTGGCCAGCTCGAGGCCCGGGAGCGCTGGCTCCAGAACCATCCCGTTTTTCCCGTGCTCAAGACCGGCGAGGACCGCTGGGTCAACCTCGATTTCGACGACGATATGTGTCCCGCGCCCGGCTATGACGATTCGCGCTGGGGCCGAATGCAGTTGCCGGCCGCCTGGGAGTCCACTGAGGTCGGCCAGTTCGACGGCGCTGTCTGGTTCCGCAAAACGGTCGAACTCCCCGCGGATTGGGCGGGGGAGGAGCTCGTGCTCGAGCTGGGTCCGATCGATGACATGGACGTCACCTATTTCAACGGCGAGCGCGTTGGCGGCATGGAGCAGGACGGCCTCTGGCAAACCAATCGCATCTATGCCGTGCCGCCGCAGATGGTCCGGAGCGGCGCCAACCTGGTCGCAGTGCGCGTCCTCGATACCCAGGGGGGCGGCGGCATCTACGGGCGCCGGGAACAGCTCCGTCTCTATCCCCGCAGCAAACCGGAGCGTGCGATTGCGCTGGCCGGGGAGTGGCGTTACCTGCCCGTGGCGGAATACCGCAACTCCTCCTTTTACCAGTTCAATGTCGCCGAGGCCGATTTCTTCACCCGGCCCCGGGTGGAGGTGCAAATTTCGGCCAATACCCCCTCGTTTCTCTACAATGCGATGATCGCTCCGCTGGTGCCCTACACGCTGCGCGGCGCGATCTGGTATCAGGGGGAATCCAATTCCGGCCGGCCGCAGGAATATCAGGTTCTTTTTCCGCTCATGATCGAAAACTGGCGCCGGGCCTGGGGCGGAACGCCCTTCCCGTTTTACTATGTCCAGATCGCCCCGTACGACTATGGCGAGGCGACGCGTTCACAGGAGCTGCGCGAGGCGCAGATGTTCACCCTCCGCCACCCGAAGACCGGCATGGCTGTCACCATGGATATCGCCGCTCCCAGCATCCATCCTCCCAACAAGCAGGATGTCGGCAAACGGCTGGCGCTTTGGGCCCTGGATCGGGACTATGGACGCAAACAGGTCCATTCAGGTCCCATTTACCGGAAAATGAAGGTCAAGGGCGACCGGATCGAGCTCACTTTCGACCACACCGGCAGCGGACTCAAGGCCGCCGATGAGGGGCTCACCGGCTTTGAGATCGCCGGGGCCGACAGGAAATTTGTGCCCGCCACGGCGGTCATAGCAGGCAAGCGGTTGGTGGTCTCGAACCCGGCGGTTTCCAGGCCTGCCGCTGTTCGCTACGCCTGGAGCAACCTGGCCAGGGCGACCCTCTTCAATCTGGAGGGGCTGCCGGCCTCTTCTTTCCGCACTGACGACTGGCAATGAGCAGAGCACCGTTCCCGCCTGAACCAGGCGGGAACGGGTTCCTTCCGCTTTTGCCACCTGCTGATTCTCTGCAGACGGCATCCCCGCCCTACATCCTCCTCTTTTTGCTTGACATTTACTTGAAAAATATGTATCCTTAAATCGGTTCAATTAAAATTGAACAGAGTCCTTTTTTCCACTGACGTGACAATTCCGTTTTCGCTGTCGAATAAAACAAGGAAGAGCGCCATGCCGAAAATCTATTTTCCTGAAGTCAAAGGCCCCATCCCCTTTGAGGGCAAGGGCTCCAAAAATCCCCTCGCTTTCAAGTATTACAATAAAGAGCAGAAGGTTGGCGGCAAGAGCATGGCCGACCATCTGCGCTTCGCCGTGGCCTACTGGCATACCATGATGGCCGATGGCACTGACATGTTCGGCGGACCGAGCTATGACCGCGCCTGGCATGCTCCCAGTGATCCCATCGACCGCGCCAAGGCGACCATGGATGCCGCCTTTGAATTTTTCACCAAACTGGGCGTTGATTACTACTGCTTCCATGACCGCGATATCGCCCCGGCGGGCGGCACTTTTGCCGAGTCCTGCAAGAATCTCGATATCATGGTCAAATACGCCAAAGATCTGCAAAAACAGACCGGCGTGAAACTCCTCTGGGGTACGGCCAATCTTTTCGGCCATCGCATTTTCACCGCCGGCGCCTCAACCAATCCGGATGCCCATGTCTTTGCCCTGGCCGCCGCTCAGGTTAAAAATGCCATGGATGCCACCCTCGAACTCGGCGGCGAGAACTATGTCTTCTGGGGCGGCCGTGAAGGCTACGAATCCCTGCTCAACACCGATCTGAAGCACGAGCAGGAGCAGTTGGCGCGTTTTTTCCATATGGCGGTCGATTACGCCAGGGCGATCGGCTTCAAGGGCCAGTTCCTCATCGAGCCCAAACCCTGCGAGCCGACCAAAC
>DAOOPF010000094.1:0-6782 GCA_035388125.1 bacterium
GTCCTGCTTATGCTCTCCACCGCTCCGGATCTTGCCGGCGAAATATTCTCTTCCCCAGCACGTTTCCCGCTCCAGACCTCATCGATGGACCTGCATCGCCTTGCCCAACCCGCAACCCCATTCAACCGGATCGGCCGCAAGTTCGCCCTGCTCGGATTTGAGAGTGGCACTTTCGAGGCCTGGGCTTATCCTCTCAAACTGGTCAGCAATGTCTCCGTCTCCTTTCTGATGCCGGAATCGTCCCGCCCGATACCGGCAAGGGAAATTGTCCGCTACATCGATCGCTCACCGGCGGCCACCACCCTGACCTTCACTTTTCAGTCCTTTGTTGTCAAGGCTCATTATGTCACCGTCATCGATGAAGCTGCTGCCATGGTTTTACTTGAGGTGGATAGCACCCATCCCCTAACCATCCTCATCTCCTTTACACCGGTCCTGCAGCCGATGTGGCCGGCCGCTCTCGGCGGTCAATATGCCTACTGGGACGAGGCTCTGCACGCCTATCTCATCTCCGAGCCTACCAGAAAAAACCATGCCATGATCGGTTCCCCGGCCGCTGCGGGTATCTCCTACACCCCAGCCCACATGCTCAGCGACCACCCCAACGAGTTCGCCATCGAAATCCCTGATCCACAGCAAGCCGCCAGCAGGTTTTTGCCGGTCTACATCGCCGGTGGCAGGGGAGAGCGCGACTCCGTCAAGGCCCTTTATGCAAGGTTGTGCGACATGCCGCGCGAGTTCTATGAAAAAAGCGCCGATCACTGCACAAGTCTGCTCGAGGGCGGCGTACGGATTGAAACCCCCGATCACGAGCTCGATCTTGCCTACGATTATGCACGCCTTGCCCTGGACGGCCTCGTTGTGAATAATCCCGATCTTGGCAGGGGGCTCGTGGCCGGATGGGGGGCCTCCGGCGCCAGTGCCAGACCGGGTTTCGGCTGGTTTTTCGGCGGCGATGCCTATATCAACTCCCTCGGCATGATCGCCATGGGTTGGCACGAAACCGTGCGTGATGCCCTCGCCTTCACCGGAAAATGGCAGCGCAAGGATGGCAAGATGGCCCATGAACTCTCCCAGGCTGCCGGATACATCGACTGGTTCAAGGACTATCCGTATGGCTATATCCACGGCGATACCACACCGCTCTATATCACCGCCTGTCACGCTTACGTCCAGGCCAGCCAAGACCTCGTGTTTCTCCGGAGCAGCTGGCCATCACTCTGCAGGGCCTATGAATGGGCGCTCAAGACCGACCGCAACCGGGATGGCCTCATGGACAACAGCGCTGCGGGCCTGGGAAGCGTTGAGTATGGCGCCCTCACCCGGCTCGCTACCGACATCTATACCGGCGCTCTCTCGGTGCGCATGTCCACTGCCATGGCTGCCATGGCGGAATGGCTTGAAGATGACAACACGGCCAAGCGCGCCTCAAGGCACCTTGCGGCTGCCCGTGCCGCATTCGATGTAAAATTCTGGGATGAAAAGGCCGGCTGCTACAGCAATGCCTTCAATGAAGCTGGTGAGCACCTCCCTGACCCCTCGCCGTGGATCAGCACCGCTGCCTTGTTCGGCGCGGGAAGCCCCGAACATACACTCGCATCCATCCAGCGCCTGGGCCGCGCCGACCTGATGACTGACTGGGGTCTGCGCAGTATCTCCAGCCGCAGCGCCCTCTACGAACCCCTGAATTACAATTACGGAGGCGTATGGCCCTTCCTTACCGGCTTCGCCGCCACCGCCCAATATCTTTGCCAGTTAAACCAGCAGGCTTTCGCCAACCTGCGCGCCAACGCTCATCATACCTTTGTCAACAATCTGGGGGCTGTCAACGAGCTCTTTTCCGGACGGAACTACCTCTGGCCCCAGGAGGCCGTTTCCCAACAGGGGTTCTCCTCTCTCGGCGTAGTGCTGCCGGCGCTGCAGGGGCTTTTCGGTCTGGAAGGAGACGCTTTTCGCCGCAAGGTGGTCTTTTCACCCCGTTTTCCCGCCGACTGGAGTGAAGCCAGGTTGAGCGGCTTCCGCATCGGCACCAGCCGCTGGTCACTGGTCTACCGCCGCATGCCCGGCAGGATCCATGCTGTGATAAACGGTCAAGGAATAGAAGGTTATTCGATCGAATTCGCCCCGGCTTTGGGACCGGGTACGACGATCGACTCGGTGCGGGTTGAGGGACGCCACTTTCCATTTGCGGTGAACAACCATTCCCAGGCCGTGCAGCCGACTGTCCACTTCATCTGCCCGCCGCAAGGTGCTGAGGTGGAGATCTTTTACCGGCCGGGTTTGGAGCTTGTACTGCCCGCAAACGATTTACGCCTCGGCCAGGCGGATGAGGGGCTGAAATTGATCTCTATGGCGCCAGGAGAGAACGCCATTACAATCACAGCCGAGGGGCTGGCCGGGCGCCGCTATCTTTTGACCATCCCCGAAAACAGGCCCATCCGTAAAGTGCTGGGGGCGCAGCTGGATGGGAATACCATCCTTCTCTCCTTTCCAGATGAGGGAGGGGGCGGCTTCAGGGAGGCATCCTTTACCGTGGAATGGGAGCTCTGAGAGTAATCAGTAATTCCAAAACTGCTTGACTTATTGCCGGTTTCGATTAAATTAGTTAGTAGGGGGGTGGAGGTCGCGCAGCAGGAGAGAGGCAGTCAACGGCAGGAGTCGCATCATGCTCGCGCAAATATTGAGTGCAGCGGTAATGGGAATTGATGCCTATATTGTCAAGGTTGAAGCCCATCTGGAGGGCGGATCGCCCTACTTCGCAACCGTCGGACTCCCTGATGGCGCGGTCCGGGAATCCCGTGAACGCGTCCAGTCTGCAGTAAAAAACTCGGGTTTCGATTTCCCGATCAAGCACATTGTGATCAATCTGGCACCCGCTGATGTCAAAAAAGAGGGAGCCGCATTTGATCTTCCTATCGCCATGGGCATCCTGGCTGCCGCGGGAAACATCCGGCGCGATTTACTGGCTGAATATATTATCCTGGGCGAGCTCAGCCTGGATGGCAGTCTGCGCCCGATCCGTGGCGCCCTGCCCATCGCTCTTGCCGTCGTTCAGAATGGGTTGCGCGGGATCGTCCTGCCAAAAGAGAACGCCAGCGAGGCGGCCATGGCGCGCGATCTCGAGATCATCCCGGTCCATACCCTCCAGGAGGCCGTTCAGTACTTTAACAGCGAACTCCTGATTCCTCCATTCCGCATCGATCTGCAGGGCGTTTTTGCACACCGTCGGGACTACAGTCACGATTTTGAGGATGTGAAGGGGCAGGAGCATGTCAAACGAGCCCTGGAGGTGGCTGCCGCCGGCGGGCATAATATCATCATGATCGGCCCCCCGGGCTCCGGCAAGACCATGCTTGCAAAACGGCTGCCCTCTATTCTGCCGGATCTGACCCTTCCCGAAGCTCTCGAAACGACCAAGATTCACTCTGTCGCCGGCCTGCTGCCCCCTGGTGAAGCCCTGATCACCACCAGACCCTTCCGGTCGCCCCATCACACGATCAGCGATGTCGGCCTGATCGGCGGCGGCAATGTGCCTAAACCTGGCGAAGTCAGCCTTGCTCACCACGGCGTGCTCTTTCTCGACGAATTGCCCGAATTCAGAAAGAATGTCATCGAGGTGATGCGCCAGCCCCTCGAGGAGGGCCAGGTGACCATTTCACGGGCACTCGCCAGCCTCACCTATCCCGCGGAATTCATGCTGGCCACGGCGATGAACCCCTGCCCCTGCGGATTTTACGGCGACCAGGACCACAGCTGCGGCTGCAGCGGCCAGCAGATCAGGCAATACCTTTCGCGCATCTCCGGCCCCCTCATGGACCGCATCGACATTCATATCGAGGTTCCGGCCGTTAAATATCGCGATCTGACCGCCAGACCGTCAGGCGAGCCCTCCGCTTCGGTCCGCCAGCGCGTCGCCGGGGCCAGAAAGATCCAGATTGAACGATTTCACAACTTTCCCCACCTGTTCTGCAATGCGCGTATGGATTCCCGGGAACTGCACAAATACTGCACGATCGACGAAGCGGGGGAGAGGCTGCTCAAGACCGCTATCAACAAGCTGGGGCTGTCGGCCCGAGCTTATGACCGTATCCTCAAGGTCTCGCGAACCATCGCCGATCTTGCCGGCAGCGAGAATATTCGACCTGAGCACTTGAGCGAGGCAATTCAGTATCGCAGTCTGGACCGATTGCACACCGGCTGATGCGGGATGAGAAAAGGGAGGGAGTGAGGGCGAGGTGAAGATAAAAAAAGCCCTGTATGCAGTACCGGGCTGTAATGAACCGCGTTCATTACGGTGGGCGCCGCCTAAGCATTTTTTACTTCCACGCAGGCTCTTCCGAAGAAGAGCGGAGGCCTGTAATACACGCTTAAGAGCTGAGCTCCCATTTTGAAGGTGTTGGTTCAAAAAAACCGGGTACCATCACACAGGGCGAAACTCGTTGCACTGCTAATCAAATATTGCATAAATGGGCGCCAAAGTCAAGGGAAATTTGCATGCTTTTGCCGCCCGGGTCACAAAGCACTTCAAAGATGATCCCTCCTGAAAACGATTGCTTTTCTCACCAGCAATGGCTACATTGCTTTCAGGAGCCAGTTCAGCAACAAAATGGAAATCAGCCAATGAAAATAGCCCGCATACTCCTCTTCATGCTTTTCATCGTGGCAGCCGCCAGCCTCTCGCCCGCCACTGCCGGAGAAAACGAAATCCTCAAGATAGTCATCGAAGGCGATATCAATCCGGTCTCCGCCATGTACATCGTCAAGACGATCGAAAAGGCGGAAAAAGAGGGATCCACCTGCGTGATCATCCAGATGGATACGCCTGGCGGACTGCTCGAATCGACCAAGACAATCGTCAAGGGGATCCTCAGCGCCAAAGTTCCGGTCGTGATGTTCGTCGCCCCGAGCGGTTCGGGGGCCGTCTCCGCCGGAGTTTTTATCACGCTCTCCTGCCATGTCGCGGCCATGGCTGAAGGCACCAATATCGGCGCTGCACACCCGGTCAGCGCAGGCGGCGGGGCGGATACCTCCAAAGTGATGAGCGAAAAGGTGACCAACTACGCAGCAACCTGGATTCGCAGTATTGCCGAAAAACGCGGCCGGAACCAGGAGTGGGCCGAACTGGCGGTCCGCAAGAGCGTCTCGATCACGGAAAAGGAAGCGCTGGAAAAGGGAATCATCGATCTGGTCGTCAAGGATGAGGCCGAGCTTTTACGGGCCCTCGATGGACGTGAAGTGCAGCTTGAGGGGGAAAGCAGAGTGATCAATACCAGGGATGCTCTGGTAATCTCCCTGCCGATGACCTGGCAGCAGCGCATTCTCTACAAAATATCCAATCCCACCATCGCCTATATCCTGCTCATGCTCGGCATCTATGGCCTCTTTTTCGAACTCTCCAATCCGGGCTCCATTGTTCCAGGCGTGGTCGGCGGCATCTTTATCATCCTGGCTTTTTTTGCTCTGCAGACTTTGCCCTTTAATACCGCCGGACTGCTGCTCATTCTCTTCGCCATCCTACTCTTCATTCTGGAGGTCAAGGTGACAAGTTATGGCGTTCTCACCATCGGTGGAATTGTCTCCATGTTCCTCGGGGCGATCATGCTCTTCGACGAAGCGCCGGGCTTTCCCGTACGCGTGGACTGGCGTGTTGCGCTCACCTTCGCCCTCGCGACCGCCGCTTTCTTTGTCATTGCGCTCGGCTTGGCACTCAAGGCACGCTTGAGCCGGCCAACGACCGGACAGGAAGGACTTGTCGGCGCTCACGGCTCAGTTCTCACACCTGTATCCAGCGCCATGGGTTCGGTTAAAGTGCAGGGCGAAATCTGGCAGGCACGCTCTGACCTGCCCGCTGCCGAAGGAACCATGATCGAAGTGATTAAAGTCGATGGCCTGACCCTGATCGTCCGTCCATACCACGCTCAGCAGGAATCAGCAAACTAGGCAATTCATCCCAACAACGCGCAAGGAGGTCTTATGGTTCTGCAGCCCTTTACAGTGATAATTGGCCTTATCGTATTATTTTTACTTAGTTCAGTCAAAGTACTGCGTGAATACGAGCGTGCTGTTCTTTTCCGGCTCGGCCGGCTGGTGGGCACTCGCGGCCCGGGCATCTTCATTCTCATTCCCCTGGTGGACCGGATGGTCAAGGTCAGCCTGCGCACGATTGCCATGGATGTGCCAACACAGGATGTCATCACCAAGGATAACGTCTCGGTCAAGGTCAATGCAGTGCTCTATTTCCGCGTTCTGGACCCCGCTAAAGCGGTCGTTCAGGTGGAAGATTATCTCTATGCCACATCGCAGATCGCCCAGACGACCCTGCGCTCCATTCTCGGACAAGCAGAACTGGATGACCTCCTCGCTGAACGCGACAAACTCAATCGCGAACTGCAGGCCATCATCGACGCCCAGACCGAGCCCTGGGGCATCAAGGTCACCCTCGTCGAGGTCAAACATGTCGATCTGCCGCAGGAGATGCAGAGAGCAATGGCTAAACAAGCGGAGGCGGAGCGTGAACGCCGCGCCAAGGTGATCCATGCCACCGGTGAATTCCAGGCCTCTAAAACCCTGGCCAAAGCGGCGGAGATTATGGCCGAACATCCCCAGTCCTTGCAGCTGCGTTACCTGCAGACCTTAAGCGAAATCGCCACCGAAAACAATTCCACCATCGTTTTTCCGCTGCCGATCGAACTGATCAAGCCGATTATCGAGACGGTTAAAATGGTGGGTTCGAAAAAAGAGGGCGAGAAAAAATAGCCGGCGGAAAAAACGGCGGGAAATGT
>DAOOPF010000094.1:6882-14208 GCA_035388125.1 bacterium
CGCATCCCCGATCCAGGTTTCGTGCGTAACTGGCTTGAACAAAGCGCGCATAATTCCCGCTTCCAGTTTATCATCAAGCTCTGGCAGGGATTTACCCACGGAGGCGAACCGGTCCTTGGCGGGGAAATGAGCGCGTTCAAGCTGCTGCTTGCCCCGCTGCATGAACAGGACAAACTGGCGACCGTGCTTGTTCAGTTCCCCTGGAGCTTTAAAAAGTCGGAGCAGAACATGGCTCTGCTCGAGCAGATTACCAATGCCTTGCGTCCTTTTCCCTGCCATGTCGAATTTCGCCACAATTCATGGCAGGATCCTGACCTCGTTGCCCTGCTGCGGCGTGAAAAGGTCGGCTGGGTGAATATCGACCAGCCTGTCATAGGAGCTTCGATTGGGCCAGCTAACGTGGTGACCACACCGCTCGCCTATTACCGCCTTCACGGCCGGAATTACCAAAACTGGTTCAGGGAGGATGCTGACCGCAATCAACGCTATGACTATCTCTACAGCACCGCCGAATTGGAGGAATGGCTGCCAAGGGTCAAGGAAACTCTCCCAAAAACCGACAAAACGGTCGTTGTCTTCAATAATCACTTTAAGGGGCAGGCGGTCGTGAACTGCTTCCAGCTTCTGGCCCTGCTCAGTGATAGCAGGCCGGCGGTTCCGCGCGAACTGGCGGAATACTATCCCGTACTTGCCGAATTCGCTTCGCTCCCTCCCATGCAAGGCACTCTTCCTCTCTTTTGAAAATCGTGAACCTTTTTCCCTTATCCTGCATCTAATTTCCGTCTAAACATAAGGAGTTGTCATGGACAGTCTGGGCATACTCGCTTTGCTCGCCGTCTGGTTCATCATGGTCCGGTTTGTCCTGCCCCGGTTGGGCGTTCCGACCTGAATGTCAGCCGCTTGTGCTCTTCCGGAGGAAGAGAAAAAGGATAGCGGGTTAGAAAATACGGGAAGGGAAAGGAAGGAATAGGATAAATGCCGATTTATGAGTATAAATGCAGCAGCTGTGGTCACCGCTTCGAAGCCTTTCAGCGCATGGGTGCTGATGGTTCGGAACTGCAGTGTCCGCTTTGCGCCGCGCCAAAGCCTGAAAAGCTCTTTTCCACCATCGCGTCCTCATCCAAAACAGGCTCGTCCGGTTATTCGGCGGCTTCGTCCGGGTGCGGCAGCGGCGGCTTTTCCTGAGCGTCCTGAAAGCGGACAGTTGGTCCGTATCCCAAACTGCAAGGATAGATCATGAACAGATATCTTCGTCTCGGCCTCGGCCTTCTTCTTGGCGCCGCAGGTGGTTTTGCTTTTTACTACTTCATCGGCTGCCGTACCGGCAGCTGCCCCATCACCGGCAATCCCTATATCAGCAGCGCCTACGGTGCACTGATGGGCCTGCTGCTTGTGTTTCCTGCCAGCCAGAAAAAGCGGGCTGCTTCCGAAACCGAATAAAAAAAAGGGGCTGCGATTGCGCAGCCCCTTTTTTGTTATATCTCCATTCGCCAGGTGGCGATGATATTACGTCCCGGCTCGATCGCGACCAGCCCGCGATTGGTCGAAAGGTGATTTCTGAAAGCGCGGTTGGTGATATTTTCCACGCCCAGAGTGATAAAGCTCCGGGCATTACCCAGCGGAATGGCGCGGCTGTTCAGATAAAAGTTGTAATAAACATATCCCGGAGTCCGCACTTCGCCGTTTGCCAGGCGTTCCTGGGTCGCGAACATCACAGCGGATAGATCGAGCGAAATCCAGTTGAGGCAGCCATTGTGGTAGCCGATGCTGCCGTTGAGTGGCGCGATCTGTGACAAGGGCTTGTCCGTCAGCAGATCCTCGCCATGGACATAGGCCGCACGGGCCCAGATGGCACAGCCTTGCAGCGGCTTGAAATCGATGCGTGCGTCGCCGCCGTAGAGTTCCGCTTCGCCAATGTTGGTCTTTAGCAGGGCTTTGCGGTTTTCATAGGTCCCGGGCATCTCCACCACCAGGTTGGTCATGCGATTGTAAAAGCCGTTCACCTGCAGCTGTAGCCGGTCGGACCAGATTCGCAAGCCGAGATCAGTAAAGTCCCCCTTTTCAGGCGCGAGATCGGGATCACCCACCTTGACCAGGCTGCCCTGATCGATGTACTGATAGCGCTCCTCAAGCGAGGGGACCCGGAACGAGCGCCCCAGATTAAGGGTCACATCCATTTGTTCTCTTATGCGATAGAGCGCCGACAGATTGCCGCTCCATGACCAGTCGGTGGCGGATTCCTCTGGCCAGAGCACAATCTGCCCGGCCGGGGCATCGTTGCGCACCCCGTCAATGATCTCGTAAAGGGGATTGAGGGTCTTGTCATTTTCGGACCTGATCTGGTCGATGCGCCCGCCCAGCCCCAGGATCAGTCGTTCCTGCAACAGACGCCATTCATCCTGGGCGTAGAAGCCGATGCTGCGGTAGGTGGCATCAGGCAGAGGAGCTTCGCCAATGGTGCGGAAGGTACTCTTTTTAACCGAGCCGTCCGGGTTGAGAATATCGATCCGGGTCTCCTTGGTGCGATAGCCCTCATAGGCTTTTTGCCAGGCGTCGATGCCGGCGATGAGAAGGTGGTGCTTGCCGGGGAAAAAGTCCCCCTGCACCTGGACGCCGTTCAGGTCATGTGTGGCGCCGGGCAGAATGCGCAGGGCGTTTACCTTGCGCGCCGGCTGCGTCCCGCTGGCTGGAATTGAGGTGACGGTGTGCGGGATGTTTTCAACATCGCGCCATATTCTCTGATTGTAAACCTTGACGGAAATCTGCGGGATACGGCGCGAAAGATGGCTGGCGATATATTCGGCGCTCATGAGTTCCCTTTTTTCAAAAGGGTAGCGCACTGAGGCGCTGCTCGAGAAAACGGGATAGCCACCCGGCATACCGACATCCTCTGCGTAGAAGCGCTGATAGTTGAATTTGACCTGATGGCTTTGATACGGCCGGAGTGAAAGCCGCGCTGACAGGTTGTTATCCCTGAACTGACTGCTCTCCAGCCTGCCTGTGGGCGTCTCCGTATCATCCGCTTTGCGCAGTGCGCCGCTGAACTGACCGTACCATTTGCTGCCGCCGACATTAAGGGTGGCATGACCCTGTCCACCGTTGTTAACGCTGTTGTAGGTGCTCGTCAGGCGCGCATGCCAATAAGGGCTCTCCTGGTACCAGCCATCCCGGCTGATGACATTGACCACGCCTCCCATGGCGCCGGAGCCGTAGAGGGCAGAAGCCGCTCCCTTGATTACCTCGATGCGCTCAATATCCTGCATGTCAAACATGGAGAGTCCGGAAGCGAGATCCGTCGCTGTATCGATGCGGTTGCCGTCGATAAGGGTGACGATGCTGTTGCGGCTGAGGCCGCGGATGCTGACACTGGTAGCCCAGATGCCATCACGCTGCAAGGCGATGCCGGGTTCGCTCTGAAGAGCGTCGGCTACTGTTGTAGGTGATGTGCTCTCCAGCTTTTCACTGCCCACCACGCTCAATGGCAGTGCGGATTCGCTCAGGGTTGTCGCGTGGCGCGGCATGGTGATCGTCATATCCATGACCGGCAGGGGGGAGGTGGTGAGTTCGAAGCGCAGGTCACTGCTCTCTTCTCCAGCCTGCACCACCTTGAAGGCGGGACGATAGCCGATAAAGGTGGCGCGAAGGGTGTGCTGGCCGGCCGGGAGCCGTTCGAATCTGAATTCTCCGGCGGCATCCGTAACCGCTCCGATATTCATTTCCCGGCTGAACACATTCGCCCCGTGCAGGGGCTTTCCGGTAGCCAGGTCGATGACCACACCCGTGATCCGGACGCTCTGAGCGAGCAGTGGCACACTGAACAGCATCAGCAGCAGTAGAACCAGACGCTTCATGGCATATCCTTTCGTAATAGTTGTTAAAGCAGCCTAGAAAAAAAACGGACCGATAAATCTGGCCGCCACACCGAGAACGGTCGCCAGGAAAAAAGTCAGCAGTGATGCCGCGATGGCTTTGGGCCAGCCGACTTCACGCCCCAGTATTCCGAATGTGGCGAGGCAGGGAAAGTAAAAAACCACAAAGATGGTAAAAACAAAAATCTGGGTCGAGCTCATGACGCTGGCGACATCGGTGGTGCCAAGCGCCTGGATGAGCATGATCATCGAAAGCTCCTTGCGCAGTATGCCGAAAATAAGCGTCATGCCAACTGCAGGCGGGAGATCAAGCAGCTTGAGCAGTGGTGAGAGCACCGCGGTGATGATCTGGTCCCAGCCGAACACCTCGACCAGACTGAGAACAAGACTGCCGGCGATGAGTATCGGCCAGGCGAAGATGACAAAGTCCTTGCTGCGCAGCCAGGTCTTGGACAGTACGGTTTTAACGCTGGGCTTTTTATACGACGGGATGACCAGTACCATTCCCGGCGATTCTTCCGGCATCAGCCGCGCCAGCACTGTCCCCACCAGCGTGATCACCACCAGATTGAGAATATAGACGAAAAGGGCCGCTGTTCCACCCAGATAGTAGCCGACCAGGCCGAGGATGATGGTCATCCGCGCTGAACAGGGGACCAGAATGGCGGCGACAGCGGCAATGAAGCGGTCGCGCGTGCTTGGCAGGATGCGCGTGGCCATGACCGCCGGTACGCTGCAGCCATAGCCCAGAATGCCGGGCACGACGGAGGTCCCGTGCAGCCCGAGGCGATGCATAAAATTATCCATGAGAAAGGCGATGCGCGGCAGATAGCCTATATCCTCGATCAGTGACATACCGATCAGAAAGGGGATCAGGTAAGGCAATACGATGGCTGTTCCGCCCGCCAGCCCCTGCAGTACGCCTCTGGTCAGGCTGAAAGCAAGGGAGCCCGCCGGCAGCAGGGTGGTCAGCCAAAGCTCGCTGCGCGCGAAAAAGGCGAGGATGGGCTGCTCCAGGAGGGCGCCGAATTCGAAGATTAGATTGAAAAAGGCGAAGAGGACGGCAGCCATGATGATGTATCCCCAGAAGGGATGCAGCACAGCCCGATCAAGATGCACGCGCCAGGAATGCCATGTATCCTGTGGATGGCTGAGGGTGGTGCACTCCTCAAAGAGGTGCATGGAGAGGGCATGCCGCTCCGCCGAGATCACCGAATCAGCCGGCTGACCATGCGCCTCCTCAAGCGTTTTTTGCATCTTCTTGACCTGCCTGGAGATGCCGTTCTGGTCATGGTCAAGCCAGACCGTGAAATAGGGGTCATCCTCCAGCAGCTTGATGGCCAGAAGGCGGGGCGAAATATGTGGAACAGCCGGGCACTCCAGCAGATGGCCGGTCAGACTCTGCACAGCCTGCTCGACATGACGGCTCATCGGCAGGGCCCGGGGCTGGACAGGCGAGCGCATAGCCCTGAAAGCCGCTGAAAAGAGCTCGTGGATACGGACTCCCAGGGCGGCGTTGGTGGAAATGACCGGAACACCCAGGAGTTCGCTCAAACGCGCTTCATCGATGGTGAGGCCTTTTCTCTCCGCTTCGTCGATCATATTCAGGCAGAGCACCATCGGTTTGCCCATTTCGATGATCTGAAGGGTCAGCTCGAGGCTGCGGCAGAGCAGGGAGGCGTCGATGACGTTGATGATCAGGGAGACGGGTTCTTCGAGGAGATAGCGTTTGGTCTCCCGCGCGGCATTGTCAAGCGCGGTGAGCGAGTAGACGCCCGGCAAATCGATGAGATCGCAGGTCTGGCCGTCGATGCTGATATGGCTGTTGGTGAATTCGACGGTTGCGCCGGGAAAGTTGGTGGTGATGGAGCGATATCCCGCCACCTGGTTAAAGATAGTGCTTTTACCGCTGTTGGGCTGCCCAAGCAGGATGATACGCGGGTGGTTATCTTCCTGAGCGCTGGGCGTGGAAGCGTGCGGGGACGACTCTGTGACTCTCTTAGCGGTTTTCATCGAGGCATACGATAATTTTTTGGCCCATGCCGTGGCCAAGGGCGATCTGGGCTGAATTGATCTGGATCAGAATAGGGCCGCCGAGATGGGCGCCGCGCTCGACCGAAAAGACGTCATCGATATGAATGCCGACTTGATTAAGGGACTGGCGCAGATGCCAGCCTCCCCTGATCTCTAGTATCCGGCCGTGCTGACCGGTGTGCAGTTCTGAGAGGCGGGCAGCACAGGATGCCTCAGGCTTGCGCGCACAGCGCAGGAATCTAAAGTTCATGTGTATCCGCATTCTCCTCTTCATCGCTCACATGTGCGCATGCGCTGCAGCCTGCGGCGGCAGGGTCGCCGAACAGACCGCACATGCGGAACAGCACTACATTGTCCCGGTCCCGTTTGGGGCACCGTTCCACAAAGAGCAAAAATCTGCTGATCGCCTGCATGGCCAGAGGACTCATCACATGTTCCAGCTTGCACGCTTCGCTTTCGGCCAGATCTGATTCCAGGCCGAGCACATCGGTCATGAAACTCCTGATCGCCAGGTGCCGTTTCTCAAGAACACGCGCAAGCCGCCGTCCTGCGCTGGTCAGGACGACATGGCCATATTGCTCATGCTCAACCAGTTCCTTTCGGGCCAGGTTGTTTACAGCTACAGAGACATTGGCGCAGGTCACCCCGCGTACCGAGGCGATATCCTTGATCCTGGCGACACGGTTCTTCTTCTCCAGATCGCGGATGACCTCGATGTACTCCTGCGTCAGGAGATCGTGCGAAATATCCATGCCATATCCCGGCGATAGTGCCATAAAGTTAAATCAGATTAACATTATTAAGCCGGCTAAATTTACAACTCCTGCCGCTCATCTGCAACCTTTTTTTTGAAACGGATTTAGTGTTGACAAAGAGGGGGGCAATAGCTATATTTATATGCATCATCCGTCTTCTGCCCCGGTCGCGGAGGAAAAACCTTCGCCAGTGTATGTCGCCTGCAGATTGGAACCTGAATGAAAAAGAACTCCTGTATTTCCTTTGCGTTTGGCCTCCTTCTTTCCGTTTCAACCCCTCTTTTCTCGACCAATATTATTGATCTGCATCATAATGATGCCGCAGGAAGACCAGCCTCGCCCTATTCGATCAACAAGGTTGTGACTGTCACCGGCGTGGTCACCGTACCCTCCGGACTTTTCTCCGCCACCACCTTTGATGTCGTCATTCAGGACACCACTGCTGGCCTGCACCTTTTTTCGACCAGGGGGGATATTGCCTATGTGCAGCTGGGCGACCTGGTGAGTGTGACCGGTCCCATCAGTCATCTCTACGGATTGACCTATATCAAGGAACCCACCGAAATCACCCTGCTGGCCCGCAGCCAGCCGCTGCCGGAGCCCTTGCGTCTGACCTGCGCCGAGGTCGCCGGTTCCTTTCTGGCGGACAACTCGGAGCCCAACGAAAG
>DAOOPF010000095.1:0-14191 GCA_035388125.1 bacterium
TCGAGCATGGCATAGCCGGCGAAGAGGACGCCCACCAGGAAAAACCAGATGGTATTGAGATCAAAGGCCAGGTTCATGCGCGGTGTCCCTCCAGGCTGGTGCTGTCATCCGGTCCATGCTGGATCTTGTCGTTGAGCAGATAGATGAAAAGAGCCAGAAGCAGCGCGTAAACGATGAAAAACATCACCAGAGAAAAGAGCAGTTCGCCGCCCGAGACGTTGGGTGAAAAGGCGTCGCTGGTTCTGAGCAGGTTCTGCACGATCCAGGGCTGGCGGCCGACCTCGGCGGAGGCCCAGCCGAGCTGGTTGGCCGCCTGCGGCCCGAGCACGGCGAAGACGAAGATCCAGAGCAGCCAGCGCTGGTCGTAGAGTTTTTTCCGGAACTGGAGCACCAGCGCGAGCAGGGAGAGGCCGATCAGGCCCATCCCCAGGATGACCATTAGATGATAGGTCTGGAAGACCAGATTGACCGGCGGCCGGTCCTCCGGCGGGAAGGCCTGCAGGCCGGTCACCGGGGCCCGGTGGTCGCCGTGGACCATCCAGCTCAGCATGCCGGGGATTTTGATGCCCAGCTGCACCCGCTCCTCCTTCTCGTTGACCCAGCCGAAGAGATACATGTCGGCCGGCGCGCTGTCCGGATAGTGCCCCTCGAAGGCGGCGAGCTTGGCCGGCTGGTTTTGCGCGACGCCGCTGGCGCTGGCGTGGCCGGTCAGGAGCTGCAGCAGCGAAGCGATCACCGCCACCGGCAGGGCGATCCGGATCGAGGCCTTGCTAAAATCAAGGTGTTTCTTGCGCAGCAGATAAAAGGCGGCGACACTGAGGACGAGAAAGGCTCCGGCCTGCCAGGCCCCGGCGAGGGTATGGCTGAGGCGGTGCAGGGAGGAGGGATTAAAGACCACCTGCCAGAAATCGACGATCTCGGCGCGCAGGGTGTCGCCAAAGCCGACGATGTGGTGGCCGGCCGGGGTCTGCTGCCAGGAGTTGGCGACGATGATCCAGACTGCACTGAAATGGGCCCCCAGCGCAACCATGCAGGTGGCGAGGAAATGGGTCCTGGGTTTGACCCGGTTCCAGCCGAAGAGGAGGATGGCCAGAAAGCCCGATTCGAGAAAAAAGGCAAAGATCCCCTCCGCGGCGAGAGCGCTGCCGAAGACGTCCCCGACGTAGCGGGAGTAGATCGACCAGTTGGTGCCGAACTGGAACTCCATGACGATGCCGGAAGCGACGCCGAGGGCGAAGATGAGCCCGAAGATGCGCGACCAGAATTTCGTCATCTCCAGGTAGAGCTTGTCTTTGGTTTTGAGATAGCGCGCCTCCATGATGACCAGCAGCACACCGAGGCCGATGCTCAGCGGCGGAAAGATGTAGTGAAAGGCGATCGTGAAGGCGAATTGCAGTCGCGACAGCAGGAATACATCCATGGGATCACTCTCGTGTTGGGTTAGCGGCTTTTTCTGACATTGAGGTGCCACCGGCTCCGGGGCGCAGCTGCGGCGGTGTTTCCCGGGTGGCGGCGTTTTGCCGGCCCCTCTCCGGGCGGGAAAGAGTCACCGCACACAGGCGCTTCGCCCCTCAGGGGATGAGGGCTTTGAGCAGCGGCTGATACCATTCGTTTTTGCTGAGATCGTAGACGGCGAAGCCCGAGCCGAACTCCCAGTAGCCCCAGCTCATGGCGCGGTTCTCCGCCTGCCGCGCCACCGCCTCTGTCCATAATTTGCGGCTGTTCATGTCCGCTTTGTTAAAGGCGCCGAACTCGCCCATGAAGAGAGGCCGGTTGCTGGTGCGGGCCCAGCTGCGCGCTGTCTCGAGCTCGTTCTGCAGTGCTGCCATGTCGGACGCGGAGCCCCAGGTTGTCCCCAGCCAGGCGTTGGAGCCGGCGTTCCAGCTCGTCCCCTGATGGGTGAAATGGAAAGGATTATAGTAATGAAAGGTGATGATCAGGTTGTTCTCGCCGGCCGGCAGCACCAGTTTTTTCAGCGAGGCGAAGCTGTTCCAGTCCGCCGGCCCGATGACGAGGGTGCGATAGGGATTGGACTCGCGGATGACGGCGATCACCTCGGCCAGATACTGGTTCCAGATTGGAGAGGTCAGGTTGTTGTTGGGCTCGTTGAGCGGTTCGAAGAGCAGGTCGGCGGGATACTCCTTGTAGTGCTCGGCGATCTGCCGCCACAGCGCCAGAAAACGCTCCTTGTGGGCCGGGGGATCGACAAAGATCTCGTCGTAATGGTGCATGTTGATGACGATGGCCATGCCGCGGTCGAGGGCCTGCTCCACCGCCCAGTCGATGCGGTCGAAAAAGGGGGAGGAGATGGTGTAGGGGCTGACGGTCTGGGCGTGCGTCGACCAGCGGATCGGCAGGCGGATGCCGGTGAAACCGGCCTCATCGAGGAGCTGGAAATAGCGCATCTCGAGGGTGATGCCCCATTCGCCCTCGCTGGGGGCTTCGAGGGCATTGCCGAAATTGACACATTTGGCCAGGCGCTGGTTGACGGCGAAAGGATCGAGGGGCGCGGTGATCGGCTCGTATTTGGGCGCGCTCTTTTTGGGCGCGGTGCTCTGCTTCTCGCAGCCGGCGGCGAGAAGCAGCCCGGCCAGCAGGAGCGGGAAGAGATGAGGTCGGATACGAAAGTATAAATTCATGATTTGATCCCGGGGAATGAGTGCTTCGCTTTGACAGAGGAAATTAGGTAATCCTGAGGAAAAAGGCAAGTCCTAATCCGATCCGTTCAGCTGCACATATTTTTGCGGCGCCTGCGCGGAAATGCTTGCCTTGGAATTATTCTTTTCCTATAATGAAAGGGTTACGGCTCATCCGGCAGGCGGCTTTTTACACTGAGGAATTTGCGATGAAATATTGCCTGGTTTTCTTTCTCCTGAGCGGAGCGCTTGCACTTCAGGCGCGCTGTCGCCTCAGCTCGCGCCTATGTGACCAGCCTCGGCCTCTATGAGCTGGAGCTGAACGGCACAAAGGTCGGCGATCAGCTCTTCACCCCGGGGTGGACCGCCTATGACAAATGGATTCAGTATCAGACCTGCGATGTGACTTCACTGCATGAACTCGACCTGGGCTCGGGCGATTATCTCTTCACCTATTCCTTCAGGTGAGCTGAATTTCGCGCGCAGCAGGGTCAGATGCGGGATAATTACTTGCCTGTAATATTCATTTTTATTATACTGTAGTGCTTGTTAACCGCTGTCCGAACTTCGGAGACGCGCAGCATGGATTTTCCCATCTTCCATCTCGATTTTATCGGCAACCGCATGCTCATCGCCATCACCGCCATTGTGCATGTGATCATCAACCACCCCATGGCGGTCGGAGCCATCCCGATGGCGACTCTGCTCGAGTGGATCGCCTATCGTAAAAAGTGGTTCGAGCTGGACCAGCTCGCCTACAAGATCACCTTTGTCTTCTTTGTCATCACCACCTCGCTCGGCGCGATGACCGGGGTCGGCATCTGGTTTACCACCGCCCTGGTCAACCCCGAAGCCATCGGCAGCCTGATCCGGGTCTTTTTCTGGGCCTGGTTCTCCGAGTGGGTGGTCTTTTTCCTCGAGGTGGTTTTCATCATGGTCTACTATCTCACCTGGAAGTCCTGGAGCGGGACGAAAAAGCGGCTGCACATCGGCACGGGAGTCTTTCTCAGCGTTTTTTCGTGGCTCACCATGGCGGTGATCACCGGCATCCTCGGCTTTATGATGAACACCGGCAAATGGGTGCCCTTCTCCCACGAGTGGGTCCCCGAGTCGAGCATGTTAACCGGCTTTTTCAATCCCCTTTACGCACCGCAGCTGATTTTTCGCACCGCCGTGGCCTTTCTCGGGGCCGGGCTCTTTTTCCTCTTTTTGATTCCCTTCTTTAAGAAACTCTCCGCCGAGGTGCGCGGCCGCGCAGTGCGCCCGATCAGCCTCTGGGTGCTGGCCTGGCTGCCCGTCGCCATCGCCGGGGCGATCTTTTACTGGCATCGCATCCCGGTCTACATGCAGGCCAACGCCCCGGTCGCCCTCGCCACGCAGGATTTCACCAAATGGTACGGTGCGATCCTCTGGTTTCTGCTCGGCATGGCCGCAATCGTGCCGCTGGCCGCCCTCTGGGGCGTGGTCAAGCCGAAAAAGCTGCCGGCGGTTGCCCTGATCATCCCCTTCCTCGCCGTCATCACCCTCCTGGGCACGTTCGAGCGGCTGCGCGAATTTGTGCGCAAGCCCTGGGTGATCCAGGGCTACCTTTATGCCAACGGCCTGCGCGTTCAGGATTACGATCTCTTCCGGGAGGAGGGCGTGCTCTCCCGTGCCACCTGGGTGCGCCACCATCAGGTGACCGAGGAGAACAAGCTGGAGGCCGGCGGCGAGGTCTTTATGATCGCCTGCAGCCGCTGCCACAGCGTGGGCGGGGTCAACAGCGTGTATACCCGCTTCCGGAAACTCTTCCCGGTGGAGAAATGGGATGAGGAGCAGCTTGCGGCCTATATGAGCACCATGCATAACATTCGTATTTTTATGCCGCCCTTTCCCGGCAGCGACGCCGAACTCAAGGCCCTGAGCGCCTGGCTGATCGCCAACCAGCACCACGCTGTACGCGCCGAGGGGGGACAGACCGCCCTGCTGCCCAGCGCGCCGGTGCTCAACTGAACGGAATGATCCCTAACCGTTGAATCAGGACATGACGATGAATACACAGCCTCTGCCTCATGATCTTCCCCTGCAGCTGCCCCTGCCCGAAGGGCTGGTCAAACATCTGCTGGTGCTGCTCTTTCTCATCCATATCCTTTTCGTCAATTTCATGCTGGGCGGACAGACCCTGGCCGTGATCCTGGAGTTTCTCGGCCTCTGGCGTAAAAAATATGACCGCCTGGCCTATGAGATCTCCTCGACCGTCACCGTCAACAAGAGCCTGGCCGTGGTCCTGGGCGTCGCCCCCCTGCTGGCGATCAACGTCGCCTATACGACCTATTTCTACTCCTCGACCGTGCTGATCGGCTTCGCCTGGCTGATGATCATCCTTCTGGCCAGCGCCGCCTTTCTGCTCACCTACCTGCACAAAAATACCTGGGAGAGCTGGGGGGTAAATCAGCGGGCGTTGCATCTGACGGTCGGCGCCGCGGCGATGTTCCTTTTTCTCGCCATCGCGCTCATCTTCATCACCAACATCAACCTCATGGTCCTGCCCGCCTACTGGCCGCGGGTGGCGGGCTTTCTATCGGCGGTGCTGCTGCCGAGCGCCCTGCTGCGCTATTTCCATTTCATTCTTGCCACCCTCGCCATCGCCTCCCTGTTCGCCGCCGGCTGGTTCGGCCGCAAGGGATTCGACATGGCCCGGCTGCCCGATTTTTCCCGCAGTGAGATCATCGCGCTCTTTTTGCGCATCGCCATGATCGTGACTCTGGTTCAGTTCATCATCGGGCCGTCCCTGCTTCTCTCCCTGCCCGTACATGGCCATTCCCTGACCGTCTGGCTGCTTATCCCCACCGGCGCGACCTTCGCCGGTTTTATGGCATGGGCGCTCTGGAAAGAGCTGGGCCGGGGGTCTGCCGACCTCGGCCGCAGCTACCTGGTCATTCTCACCCTGCTGACCTGCACGGCGCTCTTTATGGCCTACGGCCGCCATTATTACCGCGAGCGGGCGGTGGCGCCTCACCGCCGGGCGATGATGGCCAAAACCGAGGCCTTTATGTGGGATGCCAAGGCAGCCCAGTCGCGCGCCCGCCTGGGTGAGACCAAAGTGGTCTACAAGAGCGCGGGAGAAAAAGAGTTCAAGGCCAACTGCGCCGCCTGTCACGCGGAGAACACGACTGTGGTCGGGCCGCCCCTGACCGAGGTGCGTTCGCTCTACACGGGCAAGGCGGATGAACTGGTCGCCTGGGCCAGAGCCCCGCAGGTCAAGCGCGGCGGCGCCCCGATGCCCTCCTTCAACCATCTCCAGGAAAAGGTGCTGCAGGAGATAGCGGAGTATATACTTAACACCAAGTGAGGAAATAACTTCCCTCGATTTTCTGTTAAGCCCTGTGATACCAGACTGCACTCTATTCGAGGGAAAGATGAAAAAGTATTCTGTCCTGCTCTTTATAATCCTGACGGCGGGTTCTCTTGTGGCTGAGAATCCGCCTGCCGAACAGTTCGGCAGAATCACCGGCCACATCTTTGACGCCGCCACCCGTGAGCCCCTCATCGGTGCCAATATCCAGGTGGTCGGCACTACCCTGGGCGCCATCTCCGACATCAACGGCACCTTTGCCATCAACCGCGTTCCCGAAGGCACGATCCGTCTGCAGGTGACCATCATCGGCTACAAGCCGATCGTCGAACCCGATCTGATCGTGAGCCCGGTCAAACCGCTGGAGGTCAAGATCGGCCTCAACCAGACCGTCCTGGCGGGCGCGGATGTCACCATCAAGCCCAACTATTTTGAATCGGTCAGCGACAAGCCCCTGAGCGTCCAGACCCAGAGCTACGCCGAGATCCGCCGTCTTCCGGGCGGCCTTGAGGATGTGGTACGCGCCATCTCGATCCTGCCGGGCGTGGCTCAGGTCCAGAACGGGCGCAACGATCTGATCGTACGCGGTGGCGCCCCCTCGGAGAACCTCTACGCCATCGACGGCATCGAGGTCCCTAATATCAACCACTTCGGCACCCAGGGGGCGACCGGCGGACCCTTGAGTTTTGTCAACCTCGACTATGTCGCCAATACCACCTTTTCGACCGGCGGCTTCGGCGTGCGCTACGGCGACCGCCTCTCCTCGGTGACCAGCATCGAACTACGCGAAGGGCGTTCGGACCGCTGGGGCGGCAAGGCGACCATCTCCGCCTCCCAGTTCGGGCTCAACCTCGAGGGACCGGTCTCGAACAAGGGCACGCTGGTCTTCTCCGCCCGGCGCAGCTATCTCGATTTCATCTTCAAGGCTGCGGGTTTCGCTTTTGTGCCCGAGTACTGGGATTTCCTCGTCAAGGGCGAGTACCGGCTCAGCGATCGCGACCAGCTCTCCGTGACCGCCCTCTCGGCCATCGATGACGTCAAGCTCTTCAACGACACCGCCGAGAAGCGCTACGACAACGCGCGCGTAATCGCCAGCGACCAGTACCAGGCGGTCGCGGGACTGACCTGGCGGCGCCTCTACAAGTCCGGCTATTCCACGGTCACCCTCAGCAACAACCGTTTCCGCTACGATCTGGTCCAGTCCGATACCAACCGGACCCCCATCTTCAAGAACAACTCGCTCGAGCGCGAAACCCTCCTCACTGCCAATCTGGTCTGGAAGCCGGCCAAACGCACCGAACTGACCTTTGGCGGACAGGCGCGCGCCGTCCTCTTCGACAGCGATGTCAAACTGCCCCCCTTCACCACCGCCTTCGGCCAGGTGCTTGAAGTGGATGCCCTGCTCGACACCACCGCCGTCAAGAGCGCGGCCTGGCTGCAGGCCGTGCAGAAAAGCGGACGCTTTACCCTCACCGCCGGCGGGCGCTTGGACTATTTCAATCTGATCAATGAAGGGAGCGCCTTCTCCCCGCGCCTGGCGGTTGAATATGAACTGGACGCCCTGACCAAGCTCAGCGCCAGCGCCGGGCGCTATCATCAGGCGCCGGCCTACATCTGGCTGGTCGCCAATCCGGAGAACCGCCGCCTCAAGCAGATCCAGGTCGACCAGTTCATCCTCGGCGCGCAGCGCTTCCTCAAGGATGACGTCAAGCTGAGCCTCGAAGGTTACTACAAGCGGTATGACCGCTATCCGGTCAGCACCCTCCAGCCCTGGCTGGTGATGGCCAATACCGGAGCGGGATTCGGCGGCGCCGAGGAGGGTTTTGCCGCCTTCGGCCTCGAACCCCTGGTCAGCCGGGGCACCGGCTGGGCGCGCGGCCTCGAGCTCTTTTTGCAGAAGCGCATAGCCAGGGTGCCGCATTACGCCCTGCTCAGCATCAGCTATAATGAATCCAGATTCAAGGGACTCGACGGAGTGCTGCGGCCGAGCAGTTTCGACCAGCGCTGGATCATCAATTTCGGCGGCGGCTACATCCCCAACAGCCGCTGGGAGTTCAGCGCCAAGTTCCGCCTCGCCACCGGCCGGCCCTACACCCCCTACAATGCGGATTACACCAAATCGGGTGCGAACTATAACTCCGCCCGCATCGGCGTCAACCACTCTTTCGACATCCGCGCCGACCGGCGCTGGAGTTTTTCGGGGATGGCGCTGGTGACCTATATTGACATCCAGAATATTTACAGCCGGGCCTACGAAGACGTTCCGCGCTGGGACAGCTTCAGGGAGGAATTCGACACCACCGCCAGCATCGGCATCCTGCCCTCAATCGGGATCAGTGCCGAATTCTGATCCCGCAATTGTCGTTAAAAGCAAAAGCCCGGTGTGAGCCGGGCTTTTTTATTGAACAGATACCTGATGAAATCCGGGTTTGAAAACCGGTACCGGCCCGGCGGAATTAAAGGAGACTTGCGGGCTTGAGGCCGAGAACGAAGGGCAGGGCGGCGGCGAGATCGGGATGTTCGAAGTGAAAGCCGGCAGCGAGCAATTTTTGCGGCAGGACGCGCGCGCTGCCGAGCAGCATCTCGTCGGCCATTTCGCCGAGCGCCAGGCGCAAGGCGAAAGCCGGCGCGGCGAAAACGGCCGGGCGGCGGAGGAATCTGGCTGCCGCTTTGGTGAATTCGGTGTTGGTTGAGGGTTCGGGCGCGGTGAAATTGACGGCTCCGGCGAGGCCGGGCTGCTCCAGGCAGAAGCTGAGCGCGCGATGGATGTCGTGCATGGTGATCCAGCTCCAGTATTGCCGGCCGGAGCCCAGCCGGCCGCCCATCCCCGCGCGCAGCAGGGGCAGCAGCTTGCCCAAAGCCCCGCCGCGCGGATCCAGGATGATCCCGAAGCGGCTGTGGACGACGCGGATGCCGGCTTCCCGCGCGGGATCGGCCGCCTTTTCCCACGCGAGGCAGACCTCCGCGAGAAAGCCCTTGCCGCTGCCGGCGGATTCATCCAGAATAGTGTCACCCCGGTCGCCGTAAAAGCCGGTCGCCGAGGTGCTGATCAGCAGGGTCGGCCGCTGCTTGAGGCCTGCCAGGGCGCTGCTCAGGAGCCGGGTGCCGTCCCGGCGGCTGGCCATGATCCGCTCCTTCTTGGCGGCCGTCCAGTAGCCGGAGAGGTTTTCGCCGGCGAGATGGATGACGGCATCCATACCCTCCAGAGCGGCGCTGTCGATCTCCCCTTTGCCGGGGTCCCAGTAGATCCCGCGTCCGGTTTGGTCTCCTTTGCGCCGCACCATGGGATGGATCTCGTGCCCCTGCTGTTCGAGATGGCGGACCAGGCCTTTTCCGACCAGTCCCGTTGCACCCGTGATCGCTATTTTCATCGCTTCCCCTGCTTGGGTTTGAATGAGCCCTGAACCGGCATAATCTGCAGCTCCTCCCCTCACCAACGGCGATTACAAGTCCCGCGCCAGCTCTCCCCGGCAGCCCGGGTTCTCCTCATCATGGCGATAGCCCCGGTCAGCCTCTGCCATCTGCTTTCTCCGGACCAGGCGCCTGCCGGATTGCCTTGGGCCTATTTTAGCAATTGATGAACTGAAAAACAACATTTTTTCCTGAGGCCCTGTCAAAAAAGCTTTCATCTTATGTGTTACAGGCTTATATTTAAAAAAGAGTTGCAGTGCACTACAAACCCCTATTGCAGGAGAGAGAAAGAAATGATTAAATAGAGAACCCGATTCCGGAGGTAACCGCATGATACAATATCTGTTGGATGAATTCACCCACGACAACCCCACCATCACCAGTCTGATCCAGGAAGCCGACACCCCGTACAGAGCCCGTAATTTTCTCAAGGCCTATCTGGACGAATTTTCCCGCTTGTTGTTCAAAGAGAGCCAGCGCGACAGCAGCCTGGCCTGGTCGCAGCAGATCACCTGTTACCTGACCTTTCAGGAGATCATCTCCCTGCGCAGCGAACGGATCAGCCGCTTCAGCATCATCAAGCGTTTGTGGCAGGCGATCCATAAACGGGAAAATTCGTCCGATCAGCCGTTGAGCGAGGCCTTTTATACCGATCTCGGCCATATTCTGGCGGGCATGACCGGTAAAAGCACGATCTATCTCTCCAAAGAGCTGCCGGATTTCCTCACCATGCAGGGACAGGAGGCGGCCAACGCGCGTTCGGAAGAGCTGGACTGGCTGGCCGCGCATACCCTGGACGCCATCAGCCGCTACGCGCACGGCCTCCAGCCCGAGGTCATCGACAGACGGGCGCAAAACCGGGCGCGCATCCTCAGCCATTTCGGCGGCACAGATGAAGAGTGGCAGGATTACCGCTGGCACCTGCACCATCTGTTGCGCGACAGCGCGACCCTCTCCAGCCTGATCGATTTGACTCCCGATGAGAGCGCAGCAGTCGACCGGGCCCGCAAGGCCCGCCTGCCCTTCGGCATCACCCCTTACTACGCTTCGCTCATGGACCAGGAGGCGCACCGCATCGACGATCATGCCGTTCGCGCCCAGGTGATCCCGCCGCCTTTTTACGTTGATACCATGCTCGATCATCAGAACGACAAGGCGGACTATTTTGATTTTATGCGCGAGACCGACACCTCGCCCATTGAGCTGATCACCCGGCGCTATCCCCACATCGCCATCTTCAAGCCCTACAATACCTGCAGCCAGATCTGCGTCTATTGCCAGCGCAATTGGGAAATCGACGATGTCCTCTTTCCTGAAGCACTGGCTCTGCCGGAAAAGATCGACCGTGCGATCGCCTGGCTGCAGGAGCATCCCGCCATCACCGAGGTGCTCGTCACCGGCGGCGACCCCCTGGTGATGCCCGACCGGGTGCTGGCCGGCATCCTGGAACGGCTGGCGGCCATCGCTCATATCGAGAGAATTCGCATCGGCTCGCGGATCTTCGTCGCTCTGCCGCAGCGGATGACCGATGATCTGGCCGATCTCATCGCCCGCTACCATCAGCCCGGCCGCCGTGAGATGGCCATGGTCACCCATTATGAACATCCCTATGAAGTGACCCCGGAATCGATGGAGTCGGTGCAGAAGATGCGGCGGCGGGGCATCGCGGTCTACAATCAGGCGGTCTATACCATGGAGAACAGCCGCCGCTTCGAACTGGTGGCCCTGCGCCGCCTGCTGCGGTTGATCGGTGTCGATGCCTATTATACCTTTTGCACCAAGGGCAAGGACGAGACCCGCGACTATCGTGTGCCGATCGCGCGGCTGCAGCAGGAGGTCAAGGAGGAGGCGCGGCTCATGCCCGGACTGGTGCGCACCGACGAGCCGGTCTATAATGTCCCACGGCTGGGCAAGAATTACCTGCGTGCGGAACAGAACCACTCCCTGCTCACCATTCTGCCGGATGGAAGCCGGCTCTATGAATTCCATCCCTGGGAGAAAAATCTCACCATGGCGCCGACCTATCTCCACAAGGATATCCCCATCCTCGATTATCTCCGCGCTCTGGAGCGGCGCGGGGAAAATCCGGAAGAGTACCGCAGCATCTGGTACTACTTTTAGCGGAGTGGAGGCGGATCGCCGATGATGCGGCTGCACTCCTGAAGCGTTGTTCTATCTGGTACTGCTTTTATCTGACCGGCATCGGTACCATGCTATGGATCTGATCCAGGTGCATTCGATCCCAGCCCGAAACAGGGGAGGTAACAGCCATGAACAAGTTGGGCGCATCCGTTCTCCATCCCATGGAGCTTTTCAAATCCGGCACCTCTGTTCTGCTCGTTGCCATCCTGTTCTCATTTTCCCTGTTCCTGTCGGATCGGCCCGCCCCCGGACCTCATCCTGACCGTGGCGCCGCACCATCCACTCTCTATCCCCTGCCGCGTTTTGAAAAGAATCTCGGCCAGGCCGGCAGCGATGCCGATTTCCTCTGCCGGGGCCGGAACCATCTCCTTCTTTTGGGCCCGGCGGGTTCGTCGCTGCATCTGCTGGACACAAGCACGGGAGACAGCTTCATCCCGCTGCGCATGCAGGTGGCCGGCGCCCGTACCGGGTCAAGGGGCAAGGGGGTGAATGAGCTGAGATCGAAATCCAACTATTACATCGGCAATGATCCCAACTCCTGGCGCACCGGCGTGCCCCATTATGAGCGGGTTGAATATGCCGATCTCTATCCCGGCATTGACATGACCTACTATTTCCGGGGCCAGGAGGTGGAATTCGATTTCATCGTCGCGCCCGGAGCGGATGGTGGAGCGATCCGGCTCTCTTTTGCGGGCGCTGACAAGCTGGTTACCGATGAAGAGGGCCATCTTTCCATCCATGCTCAAGGAGAGCAGCTGGTCTATCATAAACCCCTGGCCTGGCAGCAGCGGGCGGGCCGCAAACAGCCGGTGGAGGTCCAGTTCGCCCTGCTGGATGAAAAGAGCATCGGTTTTGACATCGCTTCCTATGATCGTCGTGCAGAGCTCGTCATCGATCCGCAGATCGTCTATGCCACCTATCTCGGCGGCAGCGACACGGATACCGGCAACGGCATCGCCGTGGATGCCGACGGCTGCGCCTACGTGACCGGATCGACCGTCTCGGTAAATTTCCCCACGCAAAATGCGTTTCAGGGCGCCCTCACCCCGGGTATGTTCTCCAATCTGTCCGATGTTATTATCAGCAAACTGAGTGCGGATGGCAGGGATCTCCTCTATTCCACCTATCTCGGCGGCCGCTGGGATGACCGGGGCGCTGCGATCGCGGTGGATGCGAGCGGCCGCGCTTGCGTGACGGGGCAAACCAGTTCGGATGATGATGCCGGCAAGCCGGGCTATCAGGGATTTCCGCTGCAGAGGGCTTTTCAGGAGACCATCGGTGGCCCCAACTTTCCCGATGCCTTTGTCACGGTCCTCAATCCCTATGGAGATCTCTATTACTCCACCTACCTGGGTGGTAAATATGAGGACGCCGGCACGGACATCGCCGTCGGTGCCGACGGCTCCCTCTATGTCACCGGCAAGGAGTTTTCCTTCGATTTTCCGGTCAAGAACGCCTATCTGGAGAAGAAACCCGGCTACTATTTTGACGCTTTTGTGACCAAAATCGATCCGGCGAAATCGGGCGCGGCCTCGCTGATCTACTCCACCCACCTGGGCGGGACAGCGGATACCTACGGCAACGCCATCGCCGTTGACGGCCGTGGCTGCGCCTATGTGACCGGTAAAACCAGCGCCGCGGATTTCCCGACGCTCCATGCCATCCAGCCGGCTTATCAGGGCAAGGGGGATATCTTTGTCAGCAAGTTCGATCCGGCAAATTCCGGCGCCGCTTCTCTGATCTATTCCACTTTTCTGGGCGATGCGGTAAGCAATGAGGGGCTTGGCATCGCGGTCGATGCCTCCGGCTGCGCCGTGGTGAGCGGATTCGGCCCGGTGCCGGTCACTTCCGGCGCTTTTACCACCCCGGGCTCGGCGTTCATCTCCAAACTGAACGCAGCGGGCACCGGTTTCCTCTGGTCCGCCCGTCCCTACAACGCCAGAAAACTGGCCCTGGATCCCGATGGCAATGTCTATACCAATTCCTCTTATTTGTACCCCGGCGCCGGGGCGGGAGTGATGGCGCTCAAGGCGGACGGCACCGACACCCTCTACACCAGCCGGATTGTTGTGGTTCCCCAGGATGTGGCTGTGAGCGGCAGCGGCGATGTGTATGCAGCCGGGACGACTACGCTGGAGGATTTTCCCGTCGTCAATCCATTTCAGCCCTCATTGGCGGGCAAGTCCGACCTCTTTATCGTCAAGATGGCGGGCACGGTCAGGAAGACGCTGGCGGTCACCCCCGATCCGGTCTATTTTCCCCTCACTCTGCCCGGGGAGATAGCGCGGAAAAGCGTGGAGATCGCCAGCAGCGGCGGTGCAGCGGTTGAGATCGGGAATATTGAAGTCGAGCCGGCTGCGCTCTTTGCGCTTGAAAATGCGCCCGCGCTGCCCTTGACGCTCAAGCCGGGAGAAAAAGTCGAATTCCAGATCGCCTACGCGCCGCCCGCAGCGCTGAAAAAGGCCTTCAATCCTGCAGAAACAGGCGCCATGACCGTAACCAGCAATGCGGATGAGCCGATCACCACAGTTTCTCTTTTTACGGCCGGCATCATTGTCAACAACACCGGTGACGCCTCCGATTACGACCTCAACGACGGCATCTGCGATACCGACCCGGACCAACCCGGCAATCAGTGCACCCTGCGGGCTGCCATCCAAAACGTCAA
>DAOOPF010000096.1:0-13812 GCA_035388125.1 bacterium
GGCTCACCGCTGGGCATGCCCCTTGTCATGCACAATATCCGCCTCGAACAGGAGCTGGCAAAGGTGGAAAAGCTGCCGACCCCGGAGAGCGTCACCCACCACTGGTTCAATCTCGCCGATCTCGCCGACAAGGTGGCCCTCAACTACCGTCTCAACGACGATTTCACGCCCAACAGCCGGGGGGTGGCGCCCGCCGACCTCGAGGTGTACAACGACTATATCATCGATGGCGACCCCAACCCCCACAAGGCCTACGGCTATTTGCGCACCCCCGAGCTGGCGCGGATCTGCTTCGACTTTATCAGCGCGGGAGCGCCTCCTGCGGCCATCCGCCGCCTGGACCTCCTCTTCAAGGTTTGGGAAAAGGGGAGCCGCCTCTTCAGCCCCCGCTGACCCTAACTGTTTTTAAGGATCTCCGTGCCGATGCCCTTGGGGGTAAAGATCTCCAGCAGGAGGGAGTGGCGGATGCGGCCGTCGATGATGTGGCCCTTGTTGACCCCGAATTGCAGTGCGGCCAGACAGGACTGCACTTTGGGGATCATGCCGCCGCTGATGACTCCTTTGTTGATCAGCTCCTCGGCCTGGTCGCGGCTGATGGTGCTGATCAGGGTCTGCTCATCCCCCTGCTCGCGCAGAATGCCGGGGGTGTCGGTCATGTAGACCAGCTTCCAGGCCCCGAGAGAGGAAGCGATCTCTCCCGCCGCCAGGTCGCCATTGATATTGTAACTCAGTCCGTCATCGCCGACCCCGATCGGGGCGATGACCGGTATCCTGCCCTGGTCGAGATACTCCCGCAGCAGATCCGTGTTGATATAGCGCACCCGGCCGACCCGGCCGATGTCGGCCTTTTGACCCTCCACCTCGGGCATCAGCTTGTCGACCTTGATCATCTGGCGGTCGCGTCCCGAAACCCCGACAGCCTCCCCCTGCAGATCGTTGAGCAGGGAGACGATCTGGGTGTTGATCTTGTGGGCGAGGATATCCTCCACCAGTTCCATGGTCTCCGCGTCGGTGACGCGCAGACCACTGACAAAGCGTGGGGGGATGCCCCGCGCCTTCATGCCGGCGCTGATGGCCGGGCCGCCGCCGTGGATGAGCACAGGGCGGATGCCGATCAGCTTCATGAACACCACATCCTGAAGTACCTCCCGCATCGAGGTCTCGCTCTCCATGATGCTCCCCCCAAACTTGACGATCATGATCTTGCCGCGGAAGGCCTGAATGTAGGGCATGGCTTCCATCAAGACCCGTGCTTTTTCGATATACTTTTGCATGGTGACCCCTGTCCTTCAGGTGTGGTACTCTGCGTTGATCTTGACATAGTCGTAGGAGAGATCCGAGGTGTAGACCACGGCGGAGTGGCCGCCCGTGAAGAGATTCAGTTCGATGTCGATCTCCTTCGGGGCCATCAGGGCCATCATCTCACGGCGGGAGAGCATCACCGGGTTGCCCTGGGAGAAGATATAGGTGTGGTTGATCATGAGATCGCTGCGGTCCGGATCAAAGTCGGGCCCGGCCATGCCCGCGGCCGAAAGGATGCGGCCCCAGTTGGGGTCCTGACCGAAGAGGGCGGTCTTGACCAGGGGTGAGTTGGCGATCGCGAAGGCGATGGTCCTGGCCGAGGCGGCGCTGTCGGCCTGGCCGACCCTGATGGTGACGAATTTGGTCGCCCCTTCGCCGTCGCGCACCACTGCCTGAGCCATGGCCAGCATGAGGGCCTTGAGGGCTCCACCGAACTGCTCCGCCTCCGCCGTGCCGGGCATGATCTCCGCATTGCCGGCCAGGCCGTTGGCCATGATCAGGGCGGTATCGTTGGTGCTGGTGTGGCCGTCGACGGTGATCATGTTATAGCTCGCGTCGACCGCCTCGGTGAAGAGGCGGTTGAGCAGGCCATGGTCGATGGCCGCGTCGCATACGACGAAGGCGAGGGTGGTGGCCATGTTGGGCATGATCATGCCAGAACCCTTGGTGATGCCGCTGAGGGTCACTGCCGCGCCGCCGATCTCGAGGCGCAGGGTGAAGGCCTTTTCGACGGTGTCGGTGGTCATGATCGCCTCGGCGCAGGCGGCGCCGCCGGCGATGCTGAGGCGGGAGGCCGCCCGCTCGATCGCCTTGCGCATTTTGGCCATGTCGAGGTAGCGGCCGATCACCCCGGTGCTGGAGGCGAGGATCAGGCCGGCGGGAATGCCGGTTTTTTCTGAGGTCCAGGCCAGGGTGTCGCGGACATCGCGCAGTCCCTGCTCGCCGGTGCCGGCGTTGGCGTTGCCGGAATTGATCACCAGGGCCTGGACCATCCCCTCCGACCTGCGCAGGGATTCGATGCCGGCGAGGACAGGCGCGGCCTTGACCCGGTTGGTGGTGAATTTGGCCGAACAGCGGGCGGGGACCTCGCTGACGATCAGGCAAAGGTCACGGCGTTTGCGTTTAAAACCGGCGCGGACGGCGGCGGCGGTGAAACCCCTGGCATCGGTTATCGCGGGATTCTCCAGAAACTGCATCGTTATCTTCCTTTTCTATGTATGTAGAGTCACCGGCGCGGGCTTGTACGCAGAGCTCCGGCCGCTTCCCCGCTAGAGCAGCCCCAGGGTCTCATCCAGCCCCAGCATAATGTTCATGTTCTGCACCGCCTGCCCCGAGGCGCCTTTGACCAGATTATCGATCGCGCTCATCAGGATCAGGTTTCTCCCCACCACGGTCATGCCGATATCGCAGAAATTCGAGCCGCAGACGTGCCGGGTCTGGGGGGCCTCGCCGGCAGGGAGGAGCCGGACGAAGGGCTCGCCGCGATAGCATTCCTCGTACGAGGCCAGCACCTCCTCCGTCTCCGCCGGAGCGCACAGCCGCGCATAGATGGTGCTGAAGATGCCGCGGGTCATCGGCGCCAGGTGGGGGACGAAGAGGATGTCGACCGGACCGCCGGCCATCCTGGCCAGCTCCTGCTCCATCTCGGGCTCGTGCTGGTGCCTGCCCACCTTGTAGGCGGCCAGATTCTCGTTGGCCTCGGGGTAATGAAAGGCGGGTTTGGGACTCTTGCCACCGCCCGAGACGCCGGTCTTGCTGTCGACGATGATTGATGCGGTCTCGATCAGACCCCCCTGCAGTGCCGGCATCAGGGCCAGTTCGACGCTGGTCGGAAAGCAGCCCGGATTGGCGACTACGGTTGAGGCGGCGATGCGGGAACGGTTGAACTCGGGCAACCCGTAGACGAACTGCTTGAGCGCCTCGGGCTGGCGGTGTTCACAGCCGTAGGCCGAGCGGTAGAGATCGGCCCGGTCAAGCCGGTAGTCGGCGCTGAGATCGATCAGCCGGATTCCGCTCTGCATGAAGCGGGGCACCCATTCCATGCTGCTGGTATGGGGCAGACCGAAAAAGACCAGGTCGCTTTCCTCCGTAATTTTTTCCACCTCAAAGCCGCTCAGGGGGAGGTCGCAGAGGCCGCGCAGGGCGGGAAAGAGGTCGGAAAAGCGCTGTCCGGCGGGCTCGCGCACGGCCAGGTGGGCCAGCCTGACTGCAGGATGGCGGAGGAGGATGCGCACCAGTTCCATCCCCGCATAGCCGGAAGCCCCGACGATCGAGACCCTGATCACTCTCTCTCCTCCTTCCGGAAGCGGGCGGCGACGATCCGGTAGGCCTCCCGGAAGGGGACACCCTCTTTCACCAGCTCATAAGCCTGGGCGGTGGCGTAAAGCTCTCCGGTCATGGCTGCCTGGCAGGCCTCCGCGTTGACCTCGAGGTTCTGCACGACCAGGCCGGCCATCTCCAGCGCGTCCAGGGCCGCGCCCAGACCGCGCAAGAGCGGCTCCTTGGTGGACTGCAGATCGCGGTGGTAGCCGGAGATCAGATTCACGGTGGCGGCGCGGAGCTGGGCCTCGCAGGCGGCGACTTCGTGGTACCTGGCGCGCAACAGCTCGAGTACATCAGGATTTTGCTTCTGCGGCATGATCGATGAGCCGGTCATAAAAACCGCCGGCAGGGTAAAATAATCGAATCCCGGCATGGTGTAGAGGATCAGGTCGGTGGCCATGCGGTTGAGATCGGCGAGGGTCACCGCCAGGGCGTGGAGGAGGATCCCCTCATACTTGCCGCGGCTGTTCTGGGCATGGAGGGGGTTGGCCATCACACGGCTGAAGCCCAGCTCGGCGGTGGTCATCTCGCGGTCGAGCGGCAGGGGGACACCATAGCCCGCCCCGGTGCCGAGAGGATTCTGGTCGATCAGGGCGGCGGCATGGCCGAGCAGCTCGAGGTCTTCGGAAAAGGCGTCGCGCCAGGCCCCGGCCCACATCTCCACGCTTGCGGGCATGGCCTTGCGGGTGTGGGTATAGCCCGGCAGAGGGATGGAGCCGCGGGCGGCGATCAGTGCATCGAGAGCGGCGATGATCCCCTGTGTGGCGGTCGCGCAGGCCCCGGCCCGCTCCTTGCAGTAGAGCCGCAGGGCGGTGAGGACCTGATCATTGCGGCTGCGTCCGGTGTGGATTTTTTTACCGGCCTCGCCGCAGCGCTGCACCAGAAAATTTTCGATGGCGGTGTGGCCATCCTCATCCGCCATGCTGATCCTGAATTCTCCCCAGCGGTGGAGGACAATGATCTCGTCGAGGCCCTCAATGAGGAGGCCCGCCTCCTCCTGGGTGAGCAAACCGGTATGGGCCAGCATGCGGGCGTGGGCCTTGGAGGCGAGACAATCCCAGGGGAGCAGCTCCAGGTCGAGACGGGGGTCGCTGCCGGCGGTAAATTGTTCCACGCGCGAGGTGAGCGGATCCGGCGGCGCAGCGGCCGCCGGAGGATTCTGCCAGAGTTTCATTTCACTCCTTGTGACGCCAGGTGTAGGGTTTTCCGTTCTTGAGAACGATGTTGTGCGCCTTGAGGCGGATGGCATGAATGCGGATAAAGCCGCCGGCATCCATGGCGTTATAGCCCCCTTCCACGTCCATGCTTGAAAGCTCCTGGTTGTAGAGCGAGATCGGGGAGTGCCGGCCGATGGGGGTGACGTTGCCCTTGTAGATCGCGAGTATCACCGTGCCGTTGATCTTCTCCTGACTTTTCTCGAAGGCGCTGAGAAGAAAGTCCATCTCGGGCGAGAACCAGAAGCCGTTGTAGATCAGCTCTGAGAAGAGCGGAGAGAGCATGTCGCGGATGCGCATCACCTCTTTGTCCATTGCAATGCCCTCGAGGTCGCGGTGGGCGGCCCAGAGGATGGTGGCGCCGGGGGTTTCATAGACTCCCCGCGATTTGATGCCGACGAAGCGGTTTTCGACCATGTCGACCCGGCCGACGCCGTTGGCTGCGCCCACCTGGTTGAGATAGGTGAAGATGGGGAGGGCGCCGGTCACGACTGTACTGTCGTTCTTGTTGGTCACCTTGACCGGATAGCCGTCGGCGAACTCGATCTCGAGGAGGGTCTCCGCATCCGGAGCCTTTTGCGGCGAGACGGTCCTGCTGAATATTTCCTCGCGGGGACGGAAGAGCGGGTCCTCGAGGATGCCGGCCTCATGGCTGATGTGCATCAGGTTTTCATCCTCGCTGTAGGATTTGGCGATCGAGGCCTTGACCGGGATGGACCATTTTTCGGCGAAGGCGATCATGTCGCTGCGCCCCTTGAACTGGCCGAGAAATTCGGGATCCTTCCAGGGGGAGATGACCTGAATGTCGGGCCGCAGGGCGTAGTAGGCCAGTTCGAACCGGACCTGATCGTTGCCCTTGCCGGTGGCGCCGTGTGAGACGTAGTGGGCCCCCTCCCTGGCGGCGATCTCGATCTGACGCTTGGCGATCAGGGGACGCGCGATGGCGGTGCCGAGGAAATAGCGGCCTTCGTAGAGTGCGTTGCCGCGCGCCGCCGGAAAGATGTACTCCTGCACCAGCTCCTCCTTCAGATCCTCGATGTAAACCTTGCTGGCGCCGGTTTTGAGGGCTTTCTCGCGCACCATTTCGAAATCTTCTTTCTGGCCGACGTCGGCGACGTAGGCGATGACTTCATAGCCTTTGAGTTCGAGCCACTTGAGGATGACGGAGGTGTCGAGGCCGCCGCTGTAGGCGAGAATTACTTTTTCTTTCATGACAGGCCTTTCTGTGATAGATGAAGATAGATACCGCATGCTGTGATTCCGGCCGATATTTCGGTGCCGGGGTTGTTCAGGAATTGTGCTGTGAAAGGATCGGGATCAGAAACGGTCGCGCAGTTCGGGGAGGCGCTCCAGAAGAAGCTGTCTGAATCGGTGATGGCTTACCCCCTCGGCCAGGACGATGATCAGGGTGTCATCTCCGGCGACGGTGCCGACCACCTCGGCCAGGTTGAGGCCGTCGAGCAGCAGACCAATGGAGGGGGCGAAGGAGGGCAGAGATTTGATTACGGCCAGATTGCCTGAGAAAGCGAGGGAACGGCAGGCGTGCAGGGCGGAGGTGTCCATCATCGGCGGAGCAAACGGTGCCGCGCCGGGGAGGGCGTAGATATAACCCTTTTCGGGATCGGGAATCCGCATCGCTCCCAGAAGCAAAAGATCGCGCGAAAGGGTCGCCTGGGTGACCTCAAAACCCAGCGCCTGCAGCTCCTCGAGGAGCTGATTCTGGCTGGCGATCCGGCGGGATTCGATCATCGCCCGGATGGCATGGTGGCGGTCGGTTCTCTGTTTCATGCATAAATATACAATAGAATGTATAAATATGCAATATATTTTTTATGCTGGAATGCCCCCCTCCCCGCGCATTGCGCGGGGAGGGGGAAGTGTCCTAGAGGTTATCGGTGAGTTTTTTGGAGGCCTTGTCGGTCAGCTTGTTGGCCTCCTTGACCTTCTTGCTGGCGGGATAGAGGTTGGGAACCATCTGATAGTACTCGATAGCCTTGCGGTAGTCCTTGAGCTTGTCCGCGCAGACGTTGCCTGCCTTGATCAGCAGTTCGGGTGCTTTTTCATCGGCGGTGTAGAGTTTGGAGACGCGGGCATAGCTGTTTGCTGCACTGAGATAATCCTTGAGGTTTTCAGCGTACAGATCGCCGGTCAATTCGAGGGCGCGGGCGCCGCGGGGATCGCTCACATAGTCCTTGATGATCTCGTCGTAGGTGGCGAGGGCGAGGTCGTACTCTTTCAGCCTGCGGTCCTGGATGTCGGCGATATAGAGGAGGACCTCTACGGCGCGCTCATCCTTGGGCCAGCCCGCGACCAGTTTGCGGTAGGCTTCGATGGCGCCGTTATAGTCCTTGAGTTCCCTCTCCTTGATCCTGCCGATGGTATAGGCGGCGGTGGGGGCCAGATCGCTCTCCGGATAGTGGGCCAGGATGCGGGTGCAGCGGCTGACCGCATCCTCGTGTTTGGCGACGCGTTCGGTGAGCAGCAGCGACTGCTGGTAGAGCGCGTAGGGCAGCTGGGGATGGTCGGGGAAGATCTCTTCAAGCTTACGGTAGCTGTAGATGGCCTCCCAGATCTTGCCGAGCCGGCTGTAGAGATCGCCGCTCCATTCCAGCACCGGATAGATGAGCGAATCGGTCGGGAAGCGGGTGACGAAGGTTCTGGCTTCAGCCAGCGACCAGTCGTAGAGTTTGGGCTGGTCGAGCTCCTTGAGCATGGTGAGATAGGCGTGCCAGCGCTCCAGGGTTACCGCATCGATGGCGGTGCCATAGACGGCGCTCTCGAGCAGGCCTTTTTTAGGCGCGTAGACCACTTCCTTGGCCAGGACCGTCTGGATGATGTCCCGGCATTCGCTCTCATGGAGGCTGCGCGGGTAGAGGTAGAGGGTCTTGAAGGCGGTGGCGAGCGCTTCATGTCGCTTGTTCTTGTCCAGATAGAGCTTGGCGAGCAGCCAGGAGGCGTCAGCCGCTCTGGCGTCATCCGGGAAGATGAGGCCGAACTGGGTGAGCTCGTCGATGAGATAACCGGAGATGTCGCCGTCGTTGCGTTCATAGACCGACTGCAGGTGCTGGTAGAGGTGCTCCGGGTTGTACTGCGCGGCTGCGGGCGAGACGAGCAGGCCGCCCAGGATCGCTGCAGTGACGCCGAGCAACAGGAGTTTCTTGCTCATGTATCGGCTCCTTGCAAATATAGTATAGTGTATAGTTTTGCACTCAGCCGGAGGCCGGGCGCATGGACTAGGCCACCTCCCCCTGCCAAATGACCCCATAGTATAGAATATTTTGCATTGGAATTCAACACTTTATTTTGCTGTCTTTGGGGTGAAGCCTGCCTCGAGTGGAATCTGCTTTATTCCGGTGAAGGTAAAAGAGAGCCGTTTGCTGGGCAGATAGCCAGTCTGATCGAAGAGTTTGATCTCCGCCTCAACGACAAAGATTTCGGGTTTGGCTGTGATCAAACCCTGAGCAGGCACACTGCCGCTGTAATCAAGCAGGTCGAGCAGACTGCGGCCGTCCCCGAGGCTGAGATACCAGTAGAGTTTGAGGAGGCAGCGACCGCCTGCGTCTATAGTCAAGGTTTGGCCGCTGAACTGGCTTGGTGGAGCGAAATGACGGTTATCTACCGGCAAGGTGATATGTACCTCCGGCCGGTTTTTCCACCAGACTACAAGATGGCCGTTCACCTCGACCTCGGCCTGGAAGGTTTCTTCATACCCGTTGGCGATGGTGATGATGAATTCCATATAGGGGCCGCTCTGGTGGATCCCCTGAGAAAAGGAGAGGTCGGTGATTTCCAGGGTGTTCTGCGGCACAATGCGTGCGGGCAGATGCTCCTCGCACCCCAGGGTGGTGAGCAGCGTGACCAGGATGGGCATCCACTTTTTCATAGGGCTCTCTTTTCTGGTCGATACAATCTGACCGGGCACTTCTAGAGGGTTGCGCGGAAGCCGGCCAGGGTGCGCCGCCCGATCTCCCAGGCGCCGGGGTCGCCAAGCTCGCCTCCGGCGCGGCCGGAGGCGTCCATCCAAAGGAGATTACGAGCGTTGAAGAGATTGCGTATATCGATATAGAGTTCGAGCGCTGGACGAATGGTTTTGCCCGCCGAACTGAGGAAAAAAGTCCGGCCGACGCGTAAATCGGTCATCTGCCACGCAGGCAGGCGGCGATTATTCGGTACAAAAGTCCTGCCGGAATCGGCTGGTGCAAAGCCGTCCGGCGAAGGGTAATAGGTGTAGGGTCGGCCGGTGTGGTATTGCCAGAGCAAGTCTACCACCAGACGCAGGGGCAGGGCGAAGCGGAGGTCGGCTTTGACTGTATGACGCTGGTCCCAGCTAAGATAGTAGGGGGTCTGGGCGACTGAAAATCCCCACTGGGCATAGGAGAGGCCCTGTGCCTCGGTCTCGCTCAGCCCCCTGGCCTCCATCCAGGTATAGGAGAACTGCCCGGTGATCCAGGCACCCTTCTCCCTACTCAGGCTGAACTCCAGGCCATGCGCAACGGCATAAGGATTATTTACATATTCAGCGAAGCCATAGTCCCCGGCGATGCGGCTGTTGGCGGAGACAAAGGTCTTGGTGTCGATCTGGTCGGTGGTCTCCTTTTGGAAATAGAGGGCTGAGGCGACCCAGTTCTCATGAAGGTTGACGCGACTGCTGATCTCCAGAGCGCTGCTTTTCTCTGCCAGCAGCTCGGGATTTCCCCGCAGCACCTTGACCCCGCGTGCAAAGGTGACATTGTCGAGGCCGGCGTAGAGCTGCTCGAAGAGGGGAAACTGCAGATAGCGGCCCCAGTTGATGAAGAAAAAGCTGCGATCGGTCAAAGGAAAAGCAAAACCGATGCGGGGACTGATCTGCCAGCTTGTTTTGGCGGGGACGTAGCCCTTAATCTCTTCTTGGAATTCGTTTTGTCCGGCGGGGATCAGCTCCACGGCCGGCCGCCGGGCGCGGGGATCGAGAAAATCGAGCCGAAGACCGGCGGAGATGACCGAACGCGTCGCCGCCGACTCGTATTTATCCTGAATGAAGAGGGCGCCAGCGCGCGGGTAATAGCGGAATCGGCTCGAAAAGTTGAGCATTTCCGCGTCGAGCAAAGGTTTGCCGAAGTAAGAGAGGCGCGGCTCCATCTTGAGCAGGGTGGAATGGATGGCATACTGGCGGAACTCGATGCCGGCTTTGAAGAGGTGGGCGCGGCGCCACTGGCTGGTCAACTCCGCCTTGGCTATGGTGGTGTTCTGGCGCGAGTCCGCCCACCAGTTGCGGTCGCCGCGGATGACATAGAGCAGGTAAAAATCATATTGATAGGGATCGCCGCGCAGGGAATCGGCCGGACCTTCTCCGATACGAGTGCGCAGCCAACCCTGGCTGAGGCTGAGCGTGTAAAAGGTGGCCGGATTCAGGGTGTGGGTCCAGGAGAGGGCGGCGCGCAAATTTTCATTGCGGCGCAGGGGCAAGCCGTCGAGATTGTAGCGCCAGCTGAAGGCATAGTCCCGATTGCGCTTGAGGGCGTAGAGGAGTTGAGCAGTCAGGCGTTTGTCCCCGGAAGCGAACCAATCCACTTTGCCGATGCCATAGAGTTCTTTCTGAGCGGGCAAGTCAAAAAAGTACTGCAGATCCTGCCACCAGCGTGTGCCGGAGAGGGAGAGTGTATGGGCAGTGAAGAAGGAAGCCTTTCGGGCGGCGAGTGGACCGCCGGCGGTCAGTTCGATTTCGCTGTATTTGCTCACCTGGGTGCCTCCGAAGAGGTTGTCGCGGGCGAGGCGCAACTGCAATTCAGGCCGGTCACCGCCGCTGCGGGTGATGGCATGGACAATGCCGGAGAGGGCTTGGCCGTATTCGGCGTCGAAGCCGCCAGTCTTGATGCTGACCTGGGAGATGGCGCTCTTGGGCAGTTCCATGCCGAGGCCGCCGCTGACCGCGTCCTGAACCGGCAAACCGTCGACCAGGTAGAGCACTTCGTGCGAGCGACCGCCGCGAATGTGACCGTCGGAGGTAGCGCCCGGCTGTAACCCGACAATCTCCTGAAATTTGCCAATGGGCAGTTCCTGCAGCTGGGTCTGGCTCTTCTCATAGGCCGTCCCGGTGATATCGGTCTGGATCAGCGGCCGTTCTGCAATCACTGCGAGGCTGCCCATCTCGATGGGTGCGGCAGTGAGATGGACGGAGAGGCGCGAGCGCAGGTCAGGCAGGATGGTGACCTCGCGATAGAGCAGGGTCTGATAGCTGAGGAGGGAGATGCGAACCTGATAGGTGCCGGCGCGCAGATTATGGATGACGAAGCGCCCCTCAAGGTCCGAGACTGCGCCCTGGCGGGTCTCGAGAATTAGGATGGTCGCCCCGGCCAGGGGCTCGCCAGTGCGGGCGTCGTGCACGTTGCCCTCAAGCCGGCCGGTGGTGCCCGCCTGCAGCATGCCTGGAGAGGCGAGAAGACCCAGGGCAGCAAACAGGAATGCGGTCAAGCGTGGGCAGTGGCAAGCCATGGCTGCGGATTTTCTCCAGTCAAAATGGGCACAGCGTTCGCCCCAACCCCGCAGTGCAGGTTGGGGGCCGCGGGCTATTACTCTGTAGTATATCAATATTTCTCGTTGTAATCAATGGTAATGTTATGTTTTCACCTGCAAATTCACCCGGCAGCGTATGATCAGACTTGCCCCTCTGATCAGGATTGCGTATATTGAGGTTGTACTTTTTCATGAGGATAGCATGAGACTTTGCATCTTTCTGGGATTATCCCTGCTCCTCGTCATCTCTGCTCTGCTCCCGTCGCTCTCCCGTGCAACCACCGGGACGGGGGGCGGCGATGCCATTGAACCTCTCACCGGAAATGCGATGAGCGATCAGCAGGGTGACCAGTTCACCCAATTTCTGCAGCGCGTCTACTCGCTTCCGGAAGGCGAGCGCCAGGCCGCCGCCGACAGCTTTTTGCAGGCGGCCGGCACCATGCCTTTCATCGTGGCCGACTCCGTGGTCTATTACCTCTACCGCGGCGGGGCCACAACCGTCGCAGTCGCCGGCGACGCCAACGGCTGGGATCCGTCCCCCCATCCCCTGAACCGGGTCTCCGGCACGAACCTCTGGTTTCTCCGCCAGCTCTATGAGCCCGATGCCCGGCTTGATTACAAGTTCGTCCTCAACAACTCGAGCTGGATCCTCGATCCGCGCAATCCCCTGCTTTGCTATGGCGGCTACGGCCCCAACTCGGAACTGCGCATGCCCGCCTATCTGCCGGCGGCCGAGTGCACGACGGACACCAGCGTCAGCGGCGGGATTATTGACAAGGGGACGTTCGTCAGCACCATCCTCGCCAACAGCCGGTCACTCCGGGTCTATCTCCCCGCGGGGTACGATCCGCAGCGGGAGGAAGGCTACCCGATGGTCCTCTTTCACGACGGCCTCGAATTCCTCACCCTGGGGGACGTCAAGACCGTCCTCGACAATCTGATCGGCTGGAAGCGGATCGAACCGATGATCGGCGTTTTTGTGCCCCCGGTCTCGAGCACGCAGCGGATCGAAGAGTACAGCGGGGCCACGGCAGTCAATTTCGAACGCTTCATCATCGAGGAACTGGTGCCCCACATCGACTCGACCTACAACACCGCGCGCGAACCGGCGAGGCGGGGAATGATGGGGCCCTCCCTGGCCGCATTGATATCGGCCCAGATCTGTTTTCACCATCCGGAGGTTTTCGGACTCTGCGGCCTCTATTCTCCGGCGATGTGGCCGAATGACAGGGTGGTGCTCAGGCAGCTGCTCGCCACCGCCCGCCCTTTTCAAAAGTGCTATATCGATGCCGGCAGCTACGAACCTTCTCTTATCGGGGATGCGCAAGCGCTCTTCGCCCATCTCCTTGACGGCGGGGTCGAGACCAGGTACAGGCTCTGGCACGAGGGGCACAGCTGGGGCAGCTGGCGCGCCCATGTCGATGAAGCGCTCGAGTTCTTCTTTCCCCTCTCGACGGGGATCAAACGGTTCGGTGCGGCCGAACCGCGGAAGCTGCAGCTCCATCCGGCCTATCCCAATCCCTTCAACGCGGAGGTGACCCTGGAATTCAGCCTGCCCCGGCCGGAGCGGGTTTCGCTGGCGATCTACAACATCCGGGGGGAGATGGTTGAGCAGTGGGCGCAGCAGGATTTGCAGGAGGGGCGTTATCGCCAACGCTGGACGGCGGCGGGGCGTCCGAGCGGCCTCTATGTATACCGGCTCCGGGCGGGAGCGGACGTGCGCACCGGCCGGGTGCTGCTGCTGCGTTAAAAATTGTGGACAGAACCTAAAACGGCAAGGAAAGAGCCATGATCGGTTTGCAGGAGAAGGTAGTACTCATCACCGGTGCCTCACGCGGCATCGGCCGGGCGGCGGCCCTCATCTTCAGCCGCTACGGGGCGCGGGTGGCGATCAATTATCATCAGCAGGAAGAGGCGGCCCGGGAGGTGCTGGCGCAGATCGAGTCCGGCGGGGGCGAAGGGATGATCGTGGGCTGCGATGTCAGCGACGCCGCAGCGGTCCGGGAGATGGTCGGCCGGGTGGCGGAAAAATGGGGACGCATCGATGTGCTGGTCAACAATGCGGGGGTGTGGCTGCCGGCGCCGATCGAGCGCTTTCCTGTCGATACCTACCGGCGCACCCTGGCGATCAATCTGGACGGGGTGGTCTTTTGCACCGAGGCGGTGGTGCCTCTGATGATCAGGCAGGGGGGAGGGCGGATCATCAACATCTCCTCGACCGCCGGACAGCGCGGCGAGCCGGTCTATTCGCCCTATGCGGCGAGCAAGGGGGCGGTGATCAGCCTGACCAAATCCCATGCCGTCGAGCTGGCGCAGCACAACATCCTGGTCAACAGCGTTGCGCCGGGCTGGGTCGACACCGACATGTCGGTCGAAGCGATCGAACAGTCGAAGGAGACCATTCTGCGCACCATCCCGATGCGGAGAGCCGGCCATGCCGAGGAGATCGCCTGGCCGATCGTTTTTCTCGCCTCCGACGGGG
>DAOOPF010000097.1:0-4847 GCA_035388125.1 bacterium
GAAGCGGCTCGGCAGAGACATCTCCACCGACAGTGAGCTGGTGGACCATTTCAACAAGGAGTGCGGCAAGTGCCACGCCAGCTGCGGGCAGTGCCACGTCTCCCGTCCAGTCTCGGTGCAGGGCGGATTTGTTCAGGGCCACAATTTCTTCACGCCGCCCGACAACAAGGAGAACTGCACGGCCTGTCACGGCAGCCGGGTCGGGGCCGAGTTTTACGGTGAAAATGAAGGCCTGGCCGCGGATGTGCACTGGATACCCAACGTCAAGCGCTGCGAGTTCTGCCACGATGCCGCATCGATCCACAGCACTTCATCCGGCGCCAGAACGCGGATGGAAGATACGGATATCATCCGTTGTGAATCTTGCCATTCGGGTTCGCAGAGCTCCAACCGCTACCACAGAAAGCACTGGGGAGAGCTCTCCTGCCAGGTTTGTCACTCCCAGCCTTACAAAAACTGCAACAGCTGTCACACCGGCGGGGCGGGCATCACCGGCAGTTCGTACATGACGCTGAAGATCGCCAAGAATCCGCTTCTCTCTACATCACGGCCCTACAAGTATGTCACCGTGCGCCACATCCCGATCGCGCGGGATACCTACGCCAGCTGGGGAATCGCCGATCTGCCCAACTACGACTCGGTGCCAACCTGGAAATATGCCACTCCGCACAACATCAAGCGTTGGACGGCCCAGACCGACACCTCCGGCGGCGCTGCCTGCGCTGAAAAGTGCCACAAGAGCAGCTATTATCTGACTCTTGACGATCTCCCCGCAGAAGAGGTCGAGGCGAATCGTGCTTTTGTGCTTACGCGATAAAACTTTTACACCAAGATAGATTCACCACTAAACAAGCAAAAACAATCACAACTCACCAAAGGAGAATCTGTATGTTCCGCAAGTACCTCATGTTGGCCCTGGTTATCGGCTTGTTCTTCGCAATCGGCTGCAGCGATGATGACAATAATCCGACCGAACCCAAAAAGGTTGATGAATTCGCCCTCGTTGAAACCGTTGGCAATACCTATTTCAGCACCTACGTCACCACCTCCGGCGCAGGTGTCAACATCACCGCCGGTGCCCTTTTCACCCTGCTGCAGGATGGTGATACCAGCAATGATCCGGTCATTGTTGATTACCGTGCGGCGGCTGACTTTGCCTCAGGTCATATCCGCGGTGCTGTCAACATCCCGTTGGCGAACCTGGTCGACAAGCTCAACGACAACACCATCCCGAAAACCAAAAAGATCGTCAACATCTGCTACACCGGCCAGAACTCCTCCTATGCCACCGCATTCATGAATATGCTCGGCTACGATACCCAAAGCCTGATGTTCGGCATGTGCGGCGTGAGCACCACTGCCGGTGTCAACAAGACCGACCTCTGGCTCAACCAGATCGCTGCCGACGAGTTCGCCACCCAGCTGACAGCAGATGTGAGCACCCCCACGACGGTTGTTCCTTTCCCGGTCCTCTCGACCGGCAAGAAGACCGCCGAGGAGATCATGAAGGAGCGTTTCCCGCTGGGAATCAGCAGCTGGTCGATCACTGCTGCAGATGTTTTCGCCAATCCGTCCAACTATTTTATCGTCAACTACTGGCCGATGGCAGAGTATATTAATCCCGGCCACATCCCCGGCGCCTTTTGCTTCGAACCGAAGGCCTCTCTCGGCAAGGATCAGATGCTGAAATATCTGCCGACCGACAAGACGATCGTTATCTACTGCTACACCGGCCAGACCTCCGCCCAGATCGCCTGTTACCTGCAGATGCTGGGTTACAACGCTAAAAGTCTGATGTTCGGCCAGAATGGTTTCGGGTACACTACCCTGACCAAGAGCAAATACACTGTTCCGACCACCGATTATTCCGCGATCATCGTAAAGTAAATCCCGAGCGGGGGCGCTCTGTCCAGTGCGCCCCCGGCATTTCCCGAGGTTCCAGTTGCCGGGTGAAAACGATAAAGCCGTATCCGCGGGGCAAAGTCACATCCAGAAAGGGCGATCCATGCATAAAATCCTTCCCGTCGCACTGGGTTTGTTGATCCTGTTCTGCTTCTTCGGCTGTTCAGAAGAGAGCAATCCTCTGCCTTCCAAAAGCCATCCGGATGAATGGAATACAGCGTCCTCCGCCAGCTTTCATGGCAAAAAAGTGCTCACCAGCGGCAAGGCTTCCTGCACAGGGTGCCACGGCTATGAGCTCGCCGGCACTGCGTCAGCACCGGCATGCCAGAGCTGCCACTCGCTCTATCCCCATTCCGAGCAGTGGATGGTCATCGCCGACCAGGAGTTTCACGGCGCCTACATCGCGGGCGATCACTGGTCAATGGCGAGCTGCAAAAAATGCCACGGCGATGATTACGCCGGCGGCAGTTCCGGGGCCTCCTGCACGAGCTGCCACCCGCGCGAAAACGGGCCCGAGTCCTGCGCCACCTGTCATGGCAGCCTGAAAAATCCCGCTCCGCCCGAGGATCTCCAGGGGCATGTTTCCACGAGTTCCATGGGCGTCGGTGCCCACCAGCTTCATGTGGACGGATACGGACGCTGCGACATCTGCCATCTGGTGCCGGCCAGTGTGAGCGATCCCGATCATATTGATCAGAGCGAACACGCCGAGGTGCTGGCCAAGAGAAACTGGAACCGCGCCACCGGCACCTGCGTCACCGGCTGTCACACCAGCACGGATAAGAGCTACATCTGGAACAGCTTTTAATCCCCTGCACAAATCCTGACGGCCAGGAATACAAAGCCCTCTGCTCAGTAGTGCTGAACAGAGGGCTTTTTTATGCCAAAAGACGCGGTGAAGGCCTGAAGATCAGTCGTCCAGCAGGGGGCGGAGCGATTCGGCCACACCCAACAGACCGAAAAGGCCGCCGCTGTGGAGGAATAATATTCTGGGCATGCCGTTGAATCTGCCCCGGGTGATCTCATGGATCAGTCCGTGCATGGCCTTGCCGGTATAGACGGGGTCGAGGAGCAGAGCCTCGCGTCTGGCCAGGCGGATGATGGTTTGCAGCTCCTCAGGTCTGGATTTGCCATAGCCATCCCCGGCATAGCCATCGATGATCCGGATCATCTCCGTTTTTATTTTCAGGTCAGGGAGATAGAGGGACTTGACTTCGGCGAGGATCTCCTCGACGCGGCGGGTAAAGTAGGCGGCGTCGTCACAGATATTGATGCCGATGACCTGCGCCTCCCACCCCTCGATCTCCTTGCCGAGGATCAATCCGGCCAGGGTTCCGCCCGAACCTACGGCGCAGACGATGGCATCGAAATGGACTCCCATCGTTTTTTCCTGTTCGCGGATTTCTGCTACGGCATGGGCATATCCAAAGGCCCCGAGGCCGTCTGATGCTCCTTCAGGAATGACAAAGGGACGACGGCCGGCGCGGGTGTAGCCATCGGCCAGTTCCTGCATGATCTGCTGCCGCTGGTCGCGGTACTGTTCAGGGGTGATGAAGGAGCATTCAGCGCCGTAGAGCCGGTCAAGAAAGTAATTGCCGCTCACGGCGGCGGGCTTGTCGCCGCGCAGCACAAGATGAGCCTTCATACCCAACCGGGTCGCGACGATAACGGTGGCGCGGGCGTGGTTGGACTGGACGGCTCCGCAGGTGATGAGCACATTCGCCCCCTGCTGCAGCGCTGCCCGGGCGACATATTCCAGTTTTCGGATCTTGTTGCCGCTCAAATCCATCCCGGTCAGGTCATCCCGCTTGACCCAGATCTCCGGACCGCCGAGGTCGGTGCTCAAGCGTTCAAGATGTTCGATCGGTGTCGGCAGATTGGCAAGCGCCATCCGTTCGGGCAGGTTCCGCATCATGGAATTTCTCCTTTTTCTTTCTGCACCATTCTCAGAATCATTCCGTGAGGATGGTGGATCAATAAAAAAGCCCCCCGGTTTTGATTCCGGGAGGCTCGGCATCTCACTCGTGCCAGGCTTTATAGCTGTCAGCGGCGAGGGCGATCGCTCCGACGACTCCGGCGCTGTTGCCCAACTCTGCCCGCACCAGGCGGGCGCCGTGCTGTGCAGCCGTCAGAACGTGACCATCGACGTTCTGCCAGATGCGGGCGATAAATTCGTCGCCGGCATCCGCAACACCGCCGCCAATGACGACGATCTCGGGATTGAAGATATTGATGATATTGCCGATCGCGACACCAAGGTAGAAGCAGACCTCATCGATCGTCTGCCGGGCCTCCTCTTCACCGCTGCGGGCGTTGGCGAAGATCAGTTCGGTATTCAGCCGTTCCGGAACCGGCATGTGGCGGGCGGAGAGTTTCTCGCGGTAATTCTTGACCATGGCGGGGGCGGAGGCATAGACTTCGACACAGCCCGCGCTACCGCAGCCGCACAGCGGGCCATCAAAATTGATGGTCATATGGCCAAGTTCGGCGCCGGAAAAGCCTGCTCCGCGAAAAAGCCGGTCATCAATAACGACACCGCCGCCGATGCCCGTCCCCAGCGTGAGGCCGACGACATTGGGACAACCTTTGGCCGCGCCGAAGCGGGCTTCGGCAAGAATGGCGATATTGGCATCATTGTCCGCATAGACGGGGATGGCGAATTTTTCCTGGAGGCGGCCGCGGATATCGGCATTGGTCCAGGCGGGCAGATTGGGCGTGTTGCCGAGCACACGTCCGGTGGTGAAATCGATCGCGCCGGGGCTGCCGACCCCGATGGCGGCGACCTCCACCCCCTCCTTTTCAGCAGCCTCGAGCAGCTCGGCGATGGCCCGGAACATCACGCTGAAAATGGCGTCAGCCGACTGGCTTCCGTTGCTTGGCAGCTTGCCGCTGCGCAGGATTGTACCATCCCCCTTGCCAAGAGCATATTTTAGGAACGTACCTCC
>DAOOPF010000097.1:4947-13812 GCA_035388125.1 bacterium
TCATTTGTGTCATTTTCAATAACCCAGACCAGGCTGCCCTGCTCAGCGCGGTCGATGTAGAGGATGCCGTTGAGATGATCAATCTCATGCTGGAGAACCCGGGCGAAGTGGCCTTTTGCGGTGATCTCGACGGCTTCTCCCTGTGGTGTCTGGGCCTTGACGATTATTTTGATATGGCGCGGCACCTCGGCCTGCAGACCGGGCAGGCTGAGACAGCCCTCAATATCGATCTCCTTTTTTTCACTGTAGGCCACGATCTCGGGGTTGATGAGGAGATGAAGCTTTTTGTGATCGATATCCTTGGCGACCAGCATGCGCTTGTCGACATTGACCTGGGTAGCTGCGAGGCCGACTCCATCGAGGGCCGCCATAGTTTCGATCATATCCTCGAGGAAGGCGTCGGATAATTCATGGTTTTGTACGGTTTCCGCCCTTTTACGAAGGGTCGGATGTCCATACTTGATGACAGGGAGAATAGCCATATTATTGCCCTCTGTTAGCAGAGTCCGCTGCCTGTTCGGCGTGGTAGGAGCTGCGCACGAGCGGGCCGGACTCGACATGCGGGAATCCCATCGCCAGGCCGATCCGGCGAAGTTCGTCAAATTCGCCGGGCTCGACGAAGTGTACGACAGGCAGGTGGTGGCGCGAGGGGGGCAGGTATTGCCCAAGGGTGACAATCTGGCAGTCGATGCTGCGCAGATCTGTCAGGGTTTTCAACAGTTGTTCACGGCTCTCCCCCACCCCGAGCATCAGCCCCGATTTTGTTATGGCACCATAACGGCGCGCATTTTCAAGGAGTTTGAGGGAGCGATGGTAATCGGCCTGCGGCCTGACTCGAGGATAGAGTTCCTCGACCGTCTCGAGATTGTGATTAAGCACATCAGGCGCCGCTTCAAGAAGGGTCAGGAGGGCCTGGGGTGAGCCGGCGAAATCGGGGATGAGTACTTCGACTCTGCAGCCGGGGGAGCTGCTGCGTATGGCTGCGATGGTTTGCGCAAAGTGCACTGCACCGCCATCCGGAAGATCGTCACGGGTGACCGAAGTGATCACGGCATAGCGCAAGGCCAGGGATTTAACCGCTTCGCCGACACGGCGTGGTTCATCGGCATCGACTGCTTCGGGCGCAGCATGCGAAATGGCGCAGAAAGTGCAATTGCGCGAACAGCGGTCGCCGAGAATCATAAAAGTGGCCGTTTTTCGTGCCCAGCACTCGCCGATATTGGGACAGCGGGCGCTCTGGCAGACCGTATGCAGATTCTGGCCGTTGACCAGCTGTTTGACGGTGTAAAAGGCGCCCATGCCGGTGAGGTCGACTTTAAGCCAGTGGGGCCTTCTGGTTTCATTTTCTGATGGCATCGTATAATATACAAAAATATTCTTCGACGGGCAATACTATTATCGGACGGAAACCAAGGGAATCGCCACCTGCGCCGGGGCTAAAAGCTCTTTCACGGCATCACTCGCTGCCTTTGGCGGCAACAAGACCGTACTTTTTAAAGGCCTCGCTCGTCCAGGGCATTTTTTCCGCAAAAATGCCGGCGATAGCCTCGGCATAAAGGCGGATTTCGTATTGGGCGTGTTCGTCCGTGCGCAGGGAGAGAAAATTCATCAGTGAACGGGCGTTGATCGTCCAGTAAAACTGGGTATATAGAGAGAGGGGCAGAACGATTCGGGCATGCTCCTTGGCGACGCCGCGGTCGAGCAGCTGCTGGTAAAGTTCATAAGCGCTCTGGTAAAATGAAGCCATCCTGGCGCGCAGCTCCTCGTTGTCGGTCTCCGCGAGCAGGTCATAGCGGTAGTTGCGCGTCTTTTGTGTGCGCAGGTGATCGGGAAGGCAAAACTCCTCCTGCATGGTTGCGTACCGGCCGGAGATCTCGTTGTAGCTGGCGATGCGGTGACGAAACCACTGCCGGGCGACAAAGATGGGGCATTTGATATGGAATTTAAAGACCGAATGCTCAAAGGGGGTCTCATGACGGTTGGCCAGGAGAAAATCGAGAAGTTTGTGGTCGCGTTCGGGATCGGCGGCGCCTTTGCCGAAAGAGACCCGGGCCGCCTGGACCACTGCCTGATCGCCGCCCATAAAGTCCATGAGCCGGACGAAACCGTGATCGAGCAGGGGAATTTCGTCGAGCACCTGCAAAGTGATCCTGCCTTTCTTCCTGGTCAATCGAATTTATAGTTTTCGAGCAGCTGGACGATCTTTTGCAAAAACCTGCCGCCATAGAGCCCGTCGATAAGACGGTGGTCATAGGTGAGGCTGAGGTACATCATCGAGCGGATGGCGATGGCGTCGTTGATGACGACGGGGCGTTTTTTAATTGCACCCGTGCCCAGTATGGCGACCTGGGGCTGGTTGATGATCGGGGTGCCCCAGAGGTTGCCAAAGGTGCCGATATTAGTGATGGAAAAGGTTCCGCCCTGCACTTCATCCGGCTTGAGCTGGCGGTTGCGCGCCCTTGTCGCCAGGTCATTGAGGGCACGGGCGAGTCCGGCGAGGTTGAGCCGGTCGGCGTTGCGAATGACCGGCACAATCAGCTTCTTCTCCAGACCGACCGCAATGCCGATATGGATCGATTTCTTGAGGATAATCCGTTCCTGATCGAGCGAGGCGTTGATGAGGGGGAACTCTTTGATGGCGCGGGCGGCCGCTTCAATGAAAAAGGCGGTGTAGGTGAGGGGAAAACCCTCGCGAGCCTCAAAGGAGCGCTTCACGCTCTCGCGGTAGTGGACCAGAGTCGTCACATCGACCTCGGCAACCGAGGTGACATGGGCAGAGGTCTGTTTGCTCATGATCATGTGTTCGGCGATGCGCTTGCGCACATGATCCATCGGCACGATCTCCTGATCGGTTGCAGGCGAAGCACCAGCAGGTGCTCCGCTCGTCATCGCCGGTGGCTGGGGGAGCGGCTGAGCGGCGGGAAGAGGCGGCAGGGGCGTAACTGTGGCGGTCTGCGCAGGGGGCTGGACCTCTTCCATGCGGGTGTCGACTCCTTTGCTGGAGAGGTAATCCATGATATCCTGTTTGGTGATGCGCTGGTTTTCGCCCCGGCCCCTGATCTTGCTCAGGTCGGCATCGGAAAGGCCGAATTCCCGCACGATTTTTTTAACCACCGGCGAGAGGAAGCGCTTCTCCCCCGACGCAAGGCCGGCGGAGTCGGCGGAGTCCATCCGGCCGACTTCAGGCGCTGAAGAGGGCGAAAATGTCGGCTCCGGTTCAAGGAGAGGTGGCTGAGGCGCAGTGGAGGTTAGCGTGGCGGACGTTTCCGCCTGCGCGGTCTCGCCCACGGCGATGCGGGCGATCGGGCTCTTGACGGCGACGGTTTTACCCTCTTCAGCGAGAATTTCGGCCAGAATGCCGCTCACTGGTGAGGGAATCTCCGAATCGACCTTGTCGGTGCTGATATCCAGGATCATTTCATCCTTCTGCACCACCTCGCCGACACGTTTACGCCACTTGACGATGGTCCCTTCCACGATGCTCTCCCCCATCTGGGGCATGATCATTTCGACGTGCATATTTCAACCTTTCAATGGAGTCGTTTTAGATGTCGTACGAGAGGGCGCGGTCGATCTCAAGCTGACTGTCGATCTCCTCCAGCTGGATCTCGAGGGCCCGTTTGTGCTGCATCTCCTGGGCGGCGAGCCGTGTGAACATCTCTTCCTCGGTGGCCGTACGCGCGCATTGACGGGCGCTGATGTAAAAGGTGTAGGCCTCCTCCTCGCGCTTGATGGCGGTGAGAAGGATTTCCCGCATGGAAAGCAGCTTTTCATGGTCGACTTTAGTCATAATGGCACTCCTGACGATTAAAAACGGATGACCTCCTGAACCGCCCGGGCGATTTTGTCGGCATTGGGCCGCCAGAACTCCTCCATCACCGGGGCATAGGGGGTCGGGGTATCGAGTCCGGCCACCCGCTTGATAGGGGCATCGAGCGCTTCAAAGGCATGTTCCGAGATCAAAGCGGCGATCTCTCCGCCGATGCCGCCGGTGAGGTTGGCTTCGTGAACGATGACGACCCGGTTGGTGCGCCTGACCGCCGCGAAAATGGCTTCCTTGTCTAGAGGCTGGAGAGAACGCAGGTCGATGATCTCCGCTTCTATCCCCTCCTCGGCTGCAAGTTTGTCAGCCGCCTCCTGCGCGGCATGCACCATCGAGCCATAAGTGATGATCGAGACATCACCGCCGGCACGGGCGATGTGGGCCCTGCCCAGGGGCACGAGGAGCTCTTCGGCGGAATCGATCTCATCCTTGATGCGGCGATAAAGGAACTTGTTTTCAAAAAAGAGAACCGGATTGTCGTCGCGCACCGCGCTCTTCAGGAGCCCCTTGGCGTCCCGCGCGGTGGCGGGAGCGACGACCTTGAGTCCGGGCTGATGGACGAACCAGGCTTCGGGATTTTTGGAGTGAAAGGCGCCGCCGTGAATGCCTCCGCCCGAGGGAGCGCGAACCACCATCGGGACAGCCGTGCCGTAGCGGTAATGAAGTGTGGCGGCATTAGTGACCAGCTGACTGAAACCCGAGGTGATGAAATCGGCGAACTGCATCTCCGCGATCGGGCGCATGCCAGCGAGAGCGGCGCCCACGGCCACGCCGATGATGGCGGCCTCTGAGATCGGGGTATCCATCACCCGCTCCTCGCCGAATTGATCGATCAATCCCTTGGTCACTTTAAAAGCGCCGCCGTAGATGCCGATATCCTCGCCAAGCAGAAAAACGCGGGGATCGCGTTGCAGCTCTTCGCGCATGGCATCTGTGATGGCTTGCAGATAGGTGGTTTCGGCCATATGGGGTTCCTTCGATTTATTCAGCGAAAAGGCCCTCGGTTGCCCACTCAGCCTCGGGAAGCGGGCTGTCGAGCGCAACCTGGGTGGCTTGTTCGATCTCTTGTTCCAGTTCGTTCCTGATGGAAGCGATCAGGGTGTCGTCGAGCGTCCCCTCGCGCTGCAGCTGATGCTCCAGGCGCAGGATGGGGTCCTTTTTCTCGTATTCTTTCATGCGCTGTTTATCGACATAAAAACCGTCATCATGAGCGGAATGGCCGACCATGCGAAAGCTGAGGCATTCGATCAGGCTCGGCCCTTCCCCGGATCGGGCACGTTCGACCGCCTCTTTCACGACCTTGTAGACTTGCAGGGCGTCAGTGCCGTCCACATGATGACCGGGAATGCCGTAGCCAATGGCCCGGTCGGAGAGATACTTCGCGGAAAAGCCCTTGTGTGTAGGAGTCGAATAGGCGTAGTGATTGTTTTCTATGATGAGAACAAAGGGAGCCTTTTGCACGGCGGCAAAGTTCAGCCCCTCATGGAAATCGCCGATGTTGGATCCGCCCTCACCGATGTAGTTGAGGGTGACCACCTTTTTGCCCATCATGCGCATGCCGATGGCCGTGCCGACAGCTACCGGTATCATGTGGCCGAGATGGCTCACGTTACCGACGATATTAAGGCGCGTATCACTGCAGTGGATGCCGCTGTCTTTGCCACGCGAGAGACCGTTGCCGCGGCCGAGATATTGCAGGAGGATATTAAGCACGCTCTGCCCTTTGGCCAGATGAGCGCCCAGATCACGGTGGATCGGGAAGAGCCAGTCCTCTTCCTCGAGAGCGAGAGCGGATCCCACTGTCGTGGCCTCGACGCCGCGACCGGTATAGACACCACCGACGATGCGCCCCTGCCGATAGAGGGCGATGATGCGCTCCTCGGTCAGACGGGTTTTGACCATCATAGTATAAAGTTTAACTTTAATCTCCGGCGATATATCCACATCTGATGCGGACATATAACTTCCTTTCCTTAATAAGCGACCAATTCTCGTGCTGTTTTAATGATCTCCTCCGTCTGGGGAAGCATGACCGCCTCGAGTCCGCTGTTGTATGGAACCGGGGAATCGAGCGCGGCCAGGCGCCTCACTGGGGCATCGAGGTGTTCGAAAGCGGTATCGGCGATACGGGCGGCGATTTCCGCCCCGAATCCGGCCGTAAGAGTATCCTCGTGGGCCACCAAAACGCGGCCGGTTTTGGTGACTGACTGGATGATCGCAGCCATATCGAGGGGGTAGATGGTGCGCAGGTCGATGATTTCGGCTTCGATGCCATCGACGGCGAGACTTTGGGCTGCCTGCAGGCACTTGTGCACCAGCATGCCCCAGGTGATCAGGGTGAGGTGGCTTCCCTCTCTGACGACTCTGGCGGCACCGAACGGAAGCCTGAATTCTGGGCCCGGTTCGGGCGACATGGCGTAACTCTGACGGTAGAGTCCTTTGTGCTCCAGAAAAAGGACGGGATCCTGCTGGTGGATGGCCTCCTTGAGCAGACCTTTGGCATCCGCTGCATTGCTGGGATAGCAGATATAGAGCCCTGGCAGGTGGGCGAAAAAGCCCTCGATGTTCTGGCTGTGGCAGAGTCCGCCATGGATATAGCCGCCGACCGGCACGCGAATGACCATCGGGCATGAAAAGGCGCCGGCCGAGCGCCAGCGCATGGTGGCCACTTCATTGCGAATCTGCATCATGGCAGTCCAGATATAGTCGCCGAACTGGATTTCCACGACCGGCTTGAGGCCATAGAGGGAGAGGCCGATCGCTGTGCCGATAATGCTTGATTCCGCCAGCGGCGAGTTAAAGACCCGGCTTGAGCCGAAGCGGGTGGAAAGTCCTTTGGTGACAGTGAAAACACCGCCTTTAGAGTCGGCGACATCCTGCCCGTATACGATCATCCGCTCGTCAGCGGCCAACTCTTCAGCCAGGGCGTGATTCAGGGCATCGACCATCACAACCGGGGGGCTTTCCACTGGCGGCCGATTGTCTCTGTCGGATGAAACCGGCACGGCGAAGAGGTGCTCGAAAATTGTATCTGGATCTGGTTCAGCTGCTGTATCCGCAGACTCTGCCGCCTCATCAACCTCTTCCTTGACCGCCTGCTGCAACTCTGCCAGCTGCTCCGGTGTGGCGATCTTGCGGGTGAGCAGCATTGCTGCGAGACTTTTAAGCGGATCCGCGGCCTCGTCTTCCATGAGATCTTCTTGTGCGCGATATTTCCGCTGGTCGTCCGAGGAAGAATGGGAGAAAAGACGGATCGTGTGGGCGACGATGAGGCTGGGGCCCATGCCGCTGCGGGCAAGTTCGGCGCAGTGGCGGACGGTCTTGTTGACCTCGAGCAGGTCCAGACCGTTCACCTCATGGCGGTGCATGCTTTTATAGCCCATGGCCATCTCATAGACGGAACTGCCCGCTCCCTGCTGGGCGCGCGGCACGGAGATGGCATAAGCATTGTCCTGAATGAAAAAGAGCACCGGCAATTTATCGCGGGTTGCCCAGTTGAGGGCTTCATAAAAGTCGCCCTGGCTGGTTGTGCCTTCGCCGGAGGAGACATAGACCACCTCGGCGGCGCCCGTTTTACGGGCGCCCATTGCGACGCCAGCCGCCTGGAGAAACTGGGTGCCGGTTGGGCTGGATTGTGAAACGATGCGAAGGGATTTATGGCCATAGTGCTGGGGCATCTGCCGGCCGGCGGAAGAGGGATCATCGGCTTTGGCGAGAAAATTGAGCATTATTTCTTTGGGTGTGGTCCCCCAGGCGAGCATGAAAGCGAGGTCGCGGTAGTAGGGAAAGGCCCAGTCGAGCCCCGGGGTCAAAGCCAGACCGGCTCCGATCTGGGCGGCCTCATGGCCGGCGGCGCCAATATGGAAAAAGCTCTTCCCCTGCCGGAGCAGGATGAGCATCTTCTCATCCAGCGTGCGGCTGGTGAGCATCATTCGGTAGCATTTCAGGAGATCCGGTCTTGGAAGAGAAAGGCCTTTGCTCACAGACTAAGCTTCCCTTTAATGTGCGAATGGTGTTCTGGCGGCCTCCGGGTGAGAGGCCTGCCGGAGAAAAGTGACCGTTATTTAGATGTGGATGGCGTGACCATAGGCCTCTTCGGCGGCCTCCTTGATAATTTCCGAAATGGTCGGATGCGCGTGCATGGTATGCATGATTTCGTCCGCCGTGGTCTCAAGGGTTTTGCCCAGGTTCAGTTCAGCGAGCAGCTCGGTGGCCTCGGCGCCGACGATATGGGCACCGACCAGTTCCCCGTAGCGGGCATCGAAGATAAGTTTGGCGAATCCTTCGGTCTCGCCCATGGCCATCGATTTGCCGTTGGCGCGGATGGGAAAGCGCCCGACCTTGATTTCCAGCCCCTTCTCCCGCGCTTTTTCCTCCGTGAGGCCGACGCTGGCCACCTGCGGCTGGCAGTAGGTGCAGCCGGGCACGTTATCGTAATCCACCGGCACGATGGGATGGCCGGCGATGCCTTCAACAGCTGCGATGCCCTCCGCCGAGGCGACATGGGCGAGCCAGGGCGGCCCAATGACATCGCCGATGGCGTAGATGCCGTTCACGGCGGTGCGATAGCTCTTTTTGTCAACCACAATATGGCTTTTTTCGATCTTGACGCCGAGTTCTTCCAGGCCGAGGTTTTCGACATTACCCTGCACACCGATGGCGACCAGGGCCTTCTCCCCTTCAAGAACCCGGTTCTCCTCCTTGCCGGAGGTGTGGATTTTGACTCCCTTGCCGCTTTTTTCGACTTTTTCCACTCTGGTGCTGGTGAGCATTTCGATGCCCATCTTTTTAAAGGCCTTTTCAACGACCTGAACGGCCTCCGCGTCTTCGATAGGCAGGATATGGGGCAGCATTTCGACCAGCGTGACCTTTGTCCCCAGTGAGGCGAAGAAATAGGCGAACTCGACGCCGATGGCGCCGGCGCCGATGATGATCAGACTGGCGGGGCGCTCCTCGAGCACCATGGCCTCACGGCTGCTGATGATACGTTCGCCGTCAAAAGCAACGCCCGGGATGGCACGGGCGCGGGCGCCGGTGGCAAT
>DAOOPF010000098.1:0-9991 GCA_035388125.1 bacterium
GGTTGAGCAGGGTGGCGCTGTGGAGCAAAGCCTTGGTTGGAATGCAGCCCCAGTTAAGGCAGACGCCGCCGAGTTCAGCTTTTTCGATGACGGCTGTTTTGAGGCCCAGCTGGGCGGCACGAATGGCGGCTACATAACCGCCGGGTCCTGAACCGATGACCGCGAGATCGAATTTTTCCATAGTGTAATCCTGACTAGTCTGGTGGTTAGCAGCATTGTTCACGTTAACATAGCCTGTGCGAGTGATTTCCCGAAGTCATAGCATTTGTTCAGTTCTTCGGGCCCGGGGACCAGGGTAGCCTGGATGCCGGGCTGGACCACTTTGAGCTTGAGATTGGCGAGGCGTTGATCGAGGAAAGAGACTGCTTCGCCACTCCAGCCCATGGAGCCGAAGCTCGCGCCGATTTTGCCTTTCAAGTCGAGGGTGGCGAGGCCGGCGAGAAATTCCCAGACCGGCTTGACCGCGTCGCCGTTGATGGTGGGGCTGCCGATGGCGATAGCGTCAGCGGCCTCGATGCGGTCCAGATGGTCGCTGAGATCGATCTCCATGGTATCATAGACCTTTACGGTGACACCGGCATCTTTAGCCCCGCGCGCGATTTCCGCCGCCATCCTTTCAGTATTGCCATAGGCGCTGGCATAGTAAACGAGGAGCTGGCGCGGCTCGTTCGGCGGCGTTGGTTCGGACCAGTGGTTGTAGGCTTCGAGGTATCTGGCCAGGTCGGTGCGCAGGATGGGCCCATGACTGGGAGCGATGGTGTCAAAATCAAGTTCGCTGATTTTTTTCAGACTGTTGCGAACCGATTTTTTGAAAGGACGCATAATAGTGCGGAAATAGTGCTCAAGATCGGGCCAGGTGTCGCGGGTTATCTGATCGTTGAAGAGATGGCTGTCGCAAAAGTGGGCTCCGAAGAGGTCGCATGTGAAGAGGATATGATCCTCCGGCACCAGGGTCATCATGGTATCGGGCCAGTGGATAAAGGGAGCGGGAAAGAACTGCAGACTCTTGCCGCCGAGGTCGATCACCTCGCCGTTTTCGACGGTTCGAATTTGTACCGGGCGATTGAGTATATTCTGGACATAGCGGGCGGCAGGTTTGGAACAGATCACCTGGGCCTGCGGGGCCTTTTCGAGCAGGGCCGCCAGAGAACCGGAATGATCCATTTCGTTGTGCTGCACAACGATATAGGCGATGCGCTCGAAATCGGTCAATCCGGCTATGTGTTCGAGAAAGGGAGTGCTGAACCTGTCCTTGACCGTATCGATGACGGCGACTTGCTCTCCCTTGACCAGATAGCTGTTATAGGTTGTCCCATTTTTGGTCTGCATAATGATATCAAAAAGGCGCAGGTCGGGATGGAGTGCGCCTATCCAGTGGACACCAGTTTTTATCATTACAGGCTTCATCCGAGAACCTCCTTCAATCTTTAGCTATCAACTCCAAAGGAGCCAATAATATTTCATTATGTTCGCACTCAGACCTTTTCGATCCTTATTTTATAGCCCTCCAGTTTGATCTCCTCAACCCGGCAGCTGCCCGCGTCCATGTCATTGACCCCGACGGAGTCAGAGTGGTGGAAGCAGGAAGTGAGTGCCTCTTCGGGAGTACGTGCGACGCGAAGGTTCCAGCAGGGATTGATCCCGAGATGGTAGACCAGATAGAGTTTGAGTTCATCCATCAGTCAGCTCCTTCCTGTTTCTTGTCCTTTTTCTTCTTGCGATAGTCGTCAATAGCTGCTTTGAGGGCGTCCTCGGCGAGGACACTGCAGTGCATTTTGATCTTGGGGAGACCTCCGAGGGACTGGGCCACCGCCTTGTTGGAAATTTGCAGGGCTTCATCGAGGGTCTTGCCCTTGACCATTTCGGTCACCATCGAGCTGGTTGCGATGGCGGCTCCGCAGCCGAAGGTCTTGAACCTGGCATCCACAATATGGTCGTCCTCGATGCGAATGCTCAGCTTCATAACGTCGCCGCACGCCGGATTCCCGACGATACCCACGCCGTCGGGATTTTCAACGACGCCGACATTGCGCGGGTGTTCATAATGATCCATCACCGCTTCGGTGTATTCATCCCATGCATCCATATCGATCCTCAATGATTGTGGTGATCGTGAGCGCCCCAGGAGAAGCTTTCAATGTCTATCCCCTCCCTGGCCATATCATAGAGGGGCGACATTTCGCGCAGGCGTTTGACATTTTTAACAAGCAGATCGAGCAGGGTATCAATTTGTTCAGCGGTATTGCTTTTGCCCAATCCAAAGCGGATCGAAGAGTGCGCGAGGGCATCGGGAATCTGCAGGGCGCGCAGCACGTAGGATGATTGCAGCGAAGCCGAGGTGCAGGCCGATCCGGAGGAGAGGGCGAAACCGCGGCAGCCGAGCATCAGAGACTCTCCCTCGACAAAGGAGAAGCTGAAATTCAGATTATTGGCCAGGCGGCGGGTGGGATGGCCATTGAGCTGGACCAGATCGATACGGCTTTCGATGCCAGCGCGCAGCCTTTCGCGCAGTCCGGTGAGCCGGGCACTTTCGCTCTCAAGATCTCTTGCCGCGATGAAAGCCGCCTTGCCAAGGCCGACGACCCCGGCTACATTGAGCGTCCCCGAGCGCATGCCCATCTCGTGGCCGCCGCCGTGAAAAATGGGCTGGAGGCGGACGCCTTTGCGCACATAGAGGGCGCCGACGCCCTTGGGACCATAAATTTTGTGGCCGGATATCGACAGCATGTCGATATGGTCGCGCACTACATTGATCTCCATTTTGCCAAGAGCCTGCACGGCATCAGTGTGGAAGAGGATATTGTGTTCGCGGGCGATGGCGCCGATTTCGTCGATGGGCTGGATGGTGCCGATTTCGCTGTTGGCCGCCTGAATGGTGATCAGAAAGGTATCCGGCCGGATGAGGCTGCGCAGGGCATCCAGATCGACGAGGCCATAGCGGTCGATGGGAACAAAAGAGAGGCTGAATCCCTGTTTCTCCAGGAAATGGGCGGTATCGAGGATGGCTTTGTGCTCAATCGCTATGGTGATGATATGGCCGCTGTGGTCCGTGCGCTGCAAAGCCAGCCCTTTGATGGCGAGATTGTCGGATTCGGTCGCTCCGCTGGTGAGGATGATCTCATCGGACCGTTCTGCGCCGATGAGGGCGGCCACCTCTTCCCGGCCTTTTTCGACGGCGGCGCGTGCCCGGCGGCCATAGTCGTGGGTGCTGCTGGAGGCATTACCGAATTCGGTGGTGAGATAGGGCATCATCGCCTCAAGGACCTCTTCATCCAGAGGCGTGGTGGCGTGATGATCGAGATATACGGGTTTCATGCTGCTCCTCGAACAGATACAGGATCACCTTCCCGTGCCAGATGGCGCGGATTGCGCTTAATATTAGTAAATAAAATATTGTAAATCAAGCGCAAATCGATGAATATGGAATAGAGGTGCCAGGATGCGTCGCGTCCAAAAAAAACCGCCTCAACTCTTGCGGAGATCGAGGCGGGGTGAGACAGGAGAGCTCCGTTAGAGAGGAGCTGCGGCGTTGTTTACCAGGTCGAATTCACATTTTTGGCATCGGCGATTTCACGATAGAGTCCTTCGTCATTCCGCTCTGCCGGCTGATCCAGATTGAGGGGTTCGCAAAAGGAAGATTCGAGCAGTACGATATGCTGTTCTTCCTCAAGGGCGATCTCGCGGAAGAGCATACGCATATCGCTCTGGTACATCCGCCGTGACACGGTGATAAAGAAATTCTTAATTTCGGTCTCGTTCTTTTTGGTATTGCGTATCGCCTCATTCGGATCATCGCCGCAGGGAATCAGGGTGCCGAGCTTGTGCTTTTTGCCGAGGTTCAGGTAAAGGATTTTTTTGCCGCTGATGGAGCTGTATTTCCGGATGAGCTGCAGGCGATGGGCCTCTTCCTTTGCGGCCAGTCCGAGAAGAATGGCCGTAGCGTCGTCGTTTTTAATCAGGGTGGCGGCCCGATCGTAATAGAGCTTCATATCCATCTTGCACTGGATCGCCATTTTCAGGGCATCAACATTGCTTAATGTGCCGATCTTGTTCATATATCACCAGCCTCCTTCCAGGCACTCTATGCACCGTCGTGCCTGATATCATTTATTTCGAATGGTGCGTAATTACGATGTTAAAAATAAAATAGATATAATATAGCTAAAATTATTGAAATATCAAACAAAATCGGATCCCGGCATACGATTCTTTGCAGAAATCGCACCGATCTGTGCCACAGTATTAGCAGGATCAAACCCTTGCTATGAAACGCCAAACAGGGGCGGGAGTTCCCTGCAGGGCATAATTTTTGAATGCTGGACGGTCAGGACGTGCCGGCGGGATGAAGCAGGGTGCATTATGCGGGACAGAATCGGTGGAAGAGCAGGCGGCCGAGTGTTACCCATTTGACGTGCTTGTCAAGCACGTCTTTCAGCTCACTGACATAATCGGCGGGAGAGCGGGCGGCCGTGTGCTACCGGCTCTCCTCCCTCTTGTTGCGATAGATGGCCGGATTGAAGCGGGGATCATTGTACATTTTATACTGTCGGTAGACTTTGTGGCGTTTGTTCACCTTGCGCAGGTCGAGGAAAAGCTTGTCGAGGGCGTTTGCGAGGTCCTGGCGCTGTTCGCGGAGGACATTCCCGCGGATCACGCACAATTCCTGGAGGTCGGCTTCAAGATCCTTGCGCAGAGCTTGCTCATCCATGTGATAGATTTTAAGCGAGAGGATGGAGAGCCGGTCTACCATGCTGCCGGGGGTTTCGGAGTTGAGTTCGATTTCCGGACCGGGATTGATTCCTGCGGCATTGAGTACATTATCGATCCAGAGATCGATCTTTTCGATGCCGTCGTTACGGTGCTGGTTATGGGAGTCGATGGCGCGCTTGGCAGCGGCGATGTCCTTGTCCGGCAGGTCGGTGCGCCGGGCCTCGTCCTCCTGATGCCAGAGCCAGTAGTTATGATAATGAAGCGCCTGCGTCATGCCCTTGGGTGAGAGATGGTCATCCGGAGGTATGGGACCGGTTTCATGCCACAGTTCGGTCAGATCCTCGAACCATTCGATGAGTCCGTTGCCCGAAAACTGCGCAAAAATATCATTCAGGGATGTCACGTCTGCACCTCAGCCTTGGTTGTCCGCTTCGCCGGCTTGCGCGCCCCTGTTGACGAGGGCGCATACGACAGTTATCGCCGGAAAAGAATTGAATCCAGCGCCGTAAAATGTAACACAGATCGTTTGAAAACGCAAGCAAATTTACTGTCTTGCCTAATTTCCTTTCGTTTAATTTCCTGCGGGATGAATACGATACCGGCCTGCGGAAAACCCGCTTTCGAGCATGTGGGGAAGCATCTGCCTGCGCCGTCACGGAAACCGATTTAAAGAAATCAAATTGTATTTTTGCATAAATTTGTTTATGTTTTGTGCAATTCCTGCTGATCGTTAACCGGACGCCGCCCTTGGAAACCATACTGCTTGAAAAGCTCTTCCGAAAATGCTACGGCGAGACGCCGGATCGCATCAATCCCCTCAAGGGAGATGGTTCGGAGCGCCGCATCTACCGTATGCAGAACGTCTACCGCTCTGTGATCGGTGTGGCGGGTGACAACCGGCCGGAGAACGAGGCTTTTTACCATTTCAGCAGCCATTTTGCGCACTATCACCTGCCGGTGCCGGCGATCTATGCCGCCGAACTGGAGAACGGGATCTATCTCGAACAGGATCTGGGATTTTTCACCCTCTACGAATGGATGCAGCCGCTGCGGGAAAAGGAGGGGTTCGGGCCCACCGTCATGGCGATGTACGAAAAAGTGCTCTACTGGCTGCCCCGTTTTCAGATAACCGCCGGCCGGACAATTGACTACAGTTTTTGTTATCAGCATGCCCTTTTCGGCCGCGAGTCGATGCTGTGGGATTTGCGTTATTTTCAGCATCGTTTTCTCGCCCCTTTTTACACCGCTGCCCTGGATAACGGGGCTCTTGGCGAGGATTTCGCGCGGCTGGTGAAGCACCTCCTGGAAGTGCCGGCGGACAGTTTCCTCTATCGTGATTTTCAGTCGCGCAATGTGATGATTCTCGACAACGAACCCCATTTCATCGATTACCAGTCCGGACGCCGGGGAGCTCTTCAATATGATGTCGCCTCCCTCCTCTTTGATGCCAAGGCCGATATCCCGCAGTCCGCGCGGGAAGTGCTCCTCGACTATTATCTGACGGTGCTGAACGAGGTCGAAGCAGTGGATGAGTCGAGATTCAAAGGCTATTTTTACAGTTTTGTCCTCATGCGGGTGCTGCAGGCTTTGGGGGCCTATGGCTATCTGGCTGCGGTCAAGGGTAAACGGAATTTTCTCAAATCTGTGCCCTATGCACTGGGCAACCTGGAGATTCTGCTGCAAAAGGCGGCGGTGCTCGAGCAGCTGCCAACGCTGCGTAGTGTTTTTGTCCATTTGATCAATGATCCTGCGCTGCGCGAAATCAAATGAATCCGGAGAAAAGGCTGATGAACAGTAAAAAATTGACCATCGTGATTTGCAGCTTTGGCTATCACGTATCCGGAATTCCCCATGATCCATCCGGCCATGGCGGCGGCTATGTCTTTGACTGCCGCGGGCTGCCTAACCCCGGCCGCGATCCGCAATTTCTCAAACGGACCGGTGAAGATAAGGAGGTGCAGGATTATCTGGGCCGCCTGCCGGAAGTAGCCGTTTTTCTCGATCATGTGGAGGCCCTGATCAGGATCAGTGCGGAAAGCTACACCATGCGCGGATTCGAACGTCTCATGGTCAGTTTCGGCTGCACCGGTGGTCAGCATCGCTCGGTCTTTTGCGCCGTCCAGGTCGCCGCACGGCTGCGGTCAGCCGGCTACGCCGTCGAACTGAAACATCTTGACATGCCCCGGTTCGTATGAAAGCGATGATACTGGCGGCGGGTTTCGGCACCCGGCTCCACCCTCTCACCCTTTCCACCCCTAAAGCACTGGTTCCCCTCGCGGGCTGCTCCCTGCTCGAGATCACCCTGAGCCGCCTTGCCGCTGCGGGATTTGATCGCATCGCTGTCAACGTCCACCATTTCACCGACCAGATCCGCGCCTGGCTTGATCTCCATCCTTTCCCCGGCCTTCAAATCAGCCTGTCGGAAGAAAAGGAGATCCTCGGCACCGGCGGCGGCATCAAGCGGATGATTTCGCTCCTCGGCGATGATGAGCCGATCCTGGTCCATAACGTCGATGTGCTCACCGCCCTGCCCCTGCGTTCGCTTTACCGGGCCCACGTCAGGAGCAGTGCCCTGGCAACCCTGGCGGTACAGGCGCGCACGACCAAAAGATATCTGGTATTCGACGGAAGGGGGAATCTCTGCGGCAGAGCCGGGAGCGAAGGCGGCGAGGCGGAGCTGGTGCGGGTGCCGCTGGGCAGACTCCGCTATCTCGCCTTCAACGGGATCCAGGTGATCTCGCCTGCTCTTTTCACCGGGCATGCAGAGGAGAGGTTTTCGAGTGTCGATCTCTATCTGGCGGCGGCGAGGGAAAACCGTGTGCGCGGCTGGAGGATGGATGACTGGTATTGGCGCGACCTCGGCAAGCCGGCCGATCTTGAGGCGGCGGAGGAGGAAATTGCAGCGGGAGTGATCCGGATTTGAGTTGCCCCTGGCCGATCGTAAAGGGACCGGTCGAGCCTGTTGTTCACGGATCGCGCCGGGCCGTCCGGCGCGATGCTGCAGCAGAGATCAGAGTTGCTCCCATTCCGCTGTCACTCTTTTGCGCAGTTCCTCTTTTGGACCCTGGGGCAGGAAAGAGCCCTGCACGCCGTTCAGAACAATCCGGCGTATTTCTTCCCGGCTCAGGCCGAAACCGGACTGCGCGAGCTGGTACTCGTCGGTCAGGGTGACCCGGAAGACCTGGGGATCGTCGGTGTGGAGGGCCACCACCAGTCCCTGGCGCAGAAAGAGCGGGAAGGGATGCGAGCTGAGACGGGGGACAATATTGAGCCTGAGGTTGCTGCTCAGGCACTGTGTGAGGGGGATTCTTTCCTCTTTAAGGCGGTCGACCAGACGGGGATCCTCGATGGCGCGGGTGCCGTGATCGATGCGTTCGGCGTGGAGCAGGTCGAGGGCATCCCGCACACTTTCGGGTCCAAGGGCCTCACCCGCATGTACGGTGCGGTGCAGTCCTGCCTCCCTGGCGAGATCGAAAGCGCGGCGGTAATCACACTGGGGGAAGCGGAATTCGTCACCGGAGAGGCCGATCCCGGCGACAAGGGGGTGGTCAAGAGCGGCGATGCGCTCGACCAGATCGGCGGTTTTTTGCGCGCCATGTGAACGCTGCAGATTGATGACCAGGCGCGCCACGATCTGAGATTCAGCTTCACGGGTGCAGCTCTGGAGGGTATCCAGGATCTCTTCGAGAGTGAAACCCAGGTCAAGGTATTTCTGCACCGCGCAGTCGAATTCGAGATAACGGACATTCTGGCTGACCAGGGAATCCAGCAGCTCGCGGGTAATGCGCTGCAGGTCTTCCAGGCGCTGGATATGATTGGAAACCGAGCGCAGTGCGATGACGAACTGGGACAAGTCTTCGAACCGGTAGAGCCGTTCCAGTTCATCGCTGGTTGCGGGCACATGGCCAGCCCCGTTCCGCCGCATCAGATCGATAGCGGTTGCCGGCTGGATCGCTCCTTCAAGGTGGAGATGCAGTTCCACCTTCGGCATCCGCCGTAAAAGGTCAATCTTGAATTCTTCTTCCATCCCTACCTCTGTTCAGCCCTCCTGCCCGGCTTCTCTCTCCGGTAAATATAAAGCAAAAATAATGAAATAGCCAGTATAAAGTCATAAAAACGTGACCTTGTCCACAATCAGGCTCACGGCCCCGAATTGTTCGTCCACCACACCCCTGAGCACGTAGGGGCGATTACTGCTCATCATATGGGCGAACCGGGCATACGCGCCGGGGAAGAAGGTGGTTTCGTAGATGGCGGTGGTGTCTTCGAAGCTGAGAAACTCCATCAGTTCTTTTTTATGCGTGGTGGCCATCTTGGCGGTGATCAGCCAGCCGATGGTAGTGACCTCCTTGCCGATATGCTTTTCAAGATCGCAGCCGGCGACATGGCGGATGCGTTCGATCTTTTCGCGGTAAAGTTCCAGCGGGTGATGCGATAGCAGAAATCCCAGGATCTCCTGCTCCATGCGCATGAGGTCGCGGAGGTCGTAATCGGGCGGTGCCGGCAGATTCGCCGCCTCGGGTGGAGCCTGATCGAAGAGCGAAAGGGTGCCCTGCGCCGGCCCGGTTTTTCTGCTGAAAAAATGATGCATCTGCCAGAGCAGCTGCGGGCGGCTTTTTGCCTTTTCAACGGTGTCGAAACAGCCCGCTTTGATGAGGATGGCGCAATCCGAGGGGGTGCAGCCGGTCCGGGCGAGAAAATCGCCAAGGCTGTGAAAGGGGCCATTGCGGCACCGTTCTGCGAGCAGAGCCTCCCTCCCGTCGCGGCTCAACTGCTTGAGCTGCATCAGTCCGACCCGCACCTGGCGATCCCGGCCCTGATAGGTGAACCGGCTGCGATTGATATCGGGCGGCAGGATCTCGAGCCCCATGCGCCGGGCCTCCGAGACATAGGCGAAGGTCGAGTAATAGCCGCCCTGGTTGCTGATGACGGCGGCGATGAATTCCGCCGGATAGTGCACGCGCAGCCAGGCGGATTGAAAAGAGACCAGCGCGAAGGAGGCGGAATGGGCCTTGCAAAAACTGTACTCGGCAAAGCTGAGAATCATCTCCCAGATCCGATCGCACACTTCCGGGCTCGCGCCGTTCAGGGAGGCGCCGGCGTAAAATTTCTGTTTGTATTCAGCGAGCTGACGCTGCTTGTTCTTTTTGCCGACCACCTTGCGCAGGCCGTCCGCCGCCGAGGAATCGAAGCCGGCGAGGGCGATGGCTACTTTGGAGACATCCTCCTGGTAGACCATAATGCCGTAGGTATCCTTGAGCATCTCCTCCAGGCGCGGGTG
>DAOOPF010000098.1:10091-13794 GCA_035388125.1 bacterium
TAGTTTTCATGGACAGCCGCGCTGGCATCACGGATTACGGCCAGGGAGCGGTTGCCGAGAATATCCATCTTGACCAGCCCCATCTCCTCAGCCTGGTCCTTCTCCCACTGAACAACCATGACCTGACTCACATCTGCGGGGACTCTTCCGTCCTCTGCGGGAATTGCGCCGGAGAGGTTCAGTACCTTTTTGGCGGGCTGCAGGGGGACATAGCGCTCCAGCCCATCCGGGGCGATCACCACGCCGCCGCAGTGAAGAGAGAGATGGCGGGGAAATCCGCGGATTCGTTCCGCCAGGGCGATGATCTCCGGCCAGGGCTGGTGCAGTTCCGTCCCCTTGAAGACCGGATGGGAGCTGATCATCTCCGTCACGCTCGTCGGCTGCCAGTAGCCGGTCAGCTTTTTGGTGATCGCACCGATCTCGCTGTCGGGAATTCCGTACACCTTGGCGATCTCGCGCATCGCAGAGCGGACCTTGAAACAGTTATGGTTGGCGATCATGGCGACGCAGCCCCGGCCGTAGGTGCGAAAAAGATAGTTGAGCACATCGTCCCGCTCATCCCAGGGAAAATCGACATCGATGTCGGGGGGATCGCTGCGGCCGGGATTGAGGAACCGTTCGAAAAAGAGATCGTAGCGGATCGGGTCGACGTGGGTGATGCCGAGGCAGTAGCTGACCAGGCTGGAGGCAGCCGAACCGCGCCCGCAGGTGCGCGGCGCCTGCCGGACCGCATCGGCAACGACGAGGAAATAAGGCGCAAATCCTTTGTCATTGATCAGATTCAGCTCAAACTCCATGCGCTGCCGCACCGCCGGGGTGATCTCGCCATAGCGCCAGCGCGCTCCGGCCAGGACCTCCTGTCTCAGCCAGCTTTGGGCGTCTTCCCCATGCGGGCCTGTGAAAGAGGGAAATATGAAACGGCCGAAATCGAGATCGAAGGTGCAGTGGCGGGCGATTGCGAAGGTATTGGCCAGAGCGTCGGGGGCATCCGGAAAGAGCGCTTCCATCTCCCGGGGCGAATGGAGACGGGCATGCCGCGAGGCGATTTGGCCCGCCGGGATCTTTTCCAGTGTGGTATTGAGATCGATGGCGCGCAGGAGGCGATGGATGGTATAGTCCTCCTCGCCGAGGAAATAGGCACCGCAGCTGGCGGCGACCGGGATCTCCCGGCTGCGGGCGAAGCGGAGCAGCTCTTCACGCCCCGCGTACGGGACGAGTTCGGCATAAAGATTATCCCGGGTCCCAGCCGCGGTGAGCTGGCGGAGGAGGGGAATATCCCGGGTCAGGATGACGATCTCCGGATCAACGGGCTGGAGGAGCCGGGCCAGGACGGGTTGTTCCCCGGTATGCAGGGCGGTGATGAGCCGGCAGAGGGTGTGGTAGCCCTGCATACTGCGGGCGAGGACGACCGCTTCTTCCCCCTCCGTCTGCAGATGCGCGCCGGTGAGGGGCTGCAGATGATGCTGGCGGGCCTGATCGAGAAAAAAAGCGAGGCCATAGAGCCCGTTGGTGTCGGTGAGGGCAAGATGGGAGAAAGAGTGCGCTTCTGCCGCGGCGCAGATCTCCTGAATCGTATTGGCACCGCGGCAGAGCGAATAGTTGGAATGCATGTGAAGGGGAATATAGCTCATAGAGCAGGGATATCCGGCGGTCAGGCGATCTCTTTTTCCATAACCGCATAGACCTTTGAAAGCCGGGAATCCTGCATGGATTCGCCGACCCGGATGACCAGCACATTGTCCTCGAGTACCCAGCCGAAATCGCAGTATTCATACCCCTTCTGCTGGGAGTAGATCTTTTGCTTCCAGAGCATGACGCCATCCAGTCCAAGGCGGCGGAATTTCTGTTTCACTCCCATATAGCCGAGGCGGAATCCCCGGATTTTATTTTTGGTCAGAAGCAGCCGTGCAGCCCGGAGCAGTTCGCAGCGCCTGCACCAGGAGAGGGGGACCAGGCGTTCGCAAATGTTGGGCACACCGCCGAAAAAGGCGGCCAGCTCGCCCTTGACATAGACGAAGAGAAAGAGGCCCTTTTCCATGACCAGCTGCATGTCATCGACATTGCGGAAGAACTCTTCGCGGGTGAAGGGGACGTAGCCCCAGTTGTCGTTCCAGGCGTCGTTATAGACCTCGAGCATCTCCTCCTTGCGCTGCGCCAGGGGGCGCTGGCCCCAGGTCTCGATGGTCACCCCATAGTGTTCGATCACCTTTTTGCCGACCCGTTCCAGTTTTTCCTCCATAGGCCGGTCGACCGGCACCTCCCACGATTTGACCTTTTTAACCACATTCAGTCCATAGTTGGCCAGCAGCCGTTCATAGTAGGGCTTATTATACTGGTAGTAGATGACGGGGCGGGTCTCGAAGCCCTGCACGAGCAAGCCGGGGGTCGCTTCATTGACGGGTAGATTCTGGGGGCCGCGCATGGCGGTCATACCCTGGCTTTTCAGCCAGGCGGCTGCGGCGTCGAGGAGGGCGTTGGTCACCACCTGATCGTCGATGCTCTCGAACTGGCCGAAAAAACCGACCTTGTCGCCCCAGCGCTGGTTGTGATTATGATTGACAAAGGCGTTGCAGCGGCCGACCACGCTCTCTCCGCGCATGGCGATGAAAAAGGTCATCTCGGCATGGCGGAAGAAGAGGTTATCCGGTTCGAAAAAGCCGGTCATGCCCATCAGTTTGAAGCCGAGAAATTCGTAATCGAGGAGGGGGACGAAAGCGGGCTCTTTTTCATAGTGCTGCCAGTGGAAATCGACAAATTTCTTCAGCAGACGCCGGTCCCGGGCGTCCTGATTGGAAAACTGGATGATGCTTACAGCTTGGTCATTCATAAGGACTCCGGATCGATGGTGAGGTTTCGCCCGTACGGCGGGGGAGTGCGGGCCGGTTTTTCTCCGCAAGATACGCATTCGCGGCCGTTAATTCAAGCCTTTTGGCGGCCGGTGGCGAAAAAAGCGCCGCGCGGCCGAAATGGACCGCATTTTCGCCATAGCGGTCGCGGATGACATCCAGGGCCCGGCCGAGGGCCTCGCGTTTGGGGTCGGCTGCGGGGGCGAAAAGTTCGAGCTGGCCGCCGGCCGGTGCGAGTCCGCCCAGGCGCAGCGTGATCTTGCGCACGCGCACGCGGCGGAGCAGGGCCTTTTCGAGGGCGGCTGCGGCGGAGGCGAGCAGTTCCTCGTCTGTTTGCGCCGGCGGGATCTGCACCCGGGCGCTGCTCTCCCGGTAATCCGAATAGCGGATTTCGACGGCGAGGCGGCGGGCATAAAGATTCTCCTGGCGCAGGCGGCGGGTGGCGCGGGTGAGGAGGCCGAGGGTGAAACGGCGCAGGCGGTCGAAATCGTTGCAATCCTCGGCCAGCTCGAGGGGCTCGACGATCTCGGGGCTGCGCCGGGCCGGCTGCACGGGGCGCTCATCGATGCCGCGGGCGCGCTGAAAAAGGAGGAGTCCGAAGCGGCCGAAGAGCATCTGCAAATGTTCGGCCTGGATGAGGGCGAGTTCATGCACGCGCCGCACATTGAGTTCCTGGAGCCGGTCGCGGACCTCTTTCTGCACGCCGGGCAGGCAGGTGACCTGCAGCGGCGAGAGGAAGCGTTCCTCCTCGCCGTGATGCACGTCGTAGAGGGGGGCGGCGGGATTTTGCCGGCAGAGGAGGTCGGAGGCGACCTTGCTGACCAGTTTGTTGCTGGCCACCCCGGCCACGGCATCGA
>DAOOPF010000099.1:0-13738 GCA_035388125.1 bacterium
CGGCCTGGAACGACCAGTTCCGCAACGGCATCAAGGGGCAGAATCCGGAGAACGGCCAGAGCTACATTTTCGGCCGTTACCTGGGCGACCTCAACCGGGAGGCCGTCAAACGGTATATCCGCGGCACGCTCGCGGCGGAGGGGGGGCTCTTTCGGCAGAGCAGCCATGCGGTCAATTATCTCGGCTCGCACGACGACCACGCCTACGGGGATTTCGTCCGGATCGGTTCCGGCGCCGTCCGTCCGGACCAGGTCATCTCCGATCCCATGGCCAATGCCCGCCTGACCACGGAAGAGCTCAAGATCAGCAAGCTTGGCGCTCTCATCCTCTTCACCAGCCAGGGCGCGGTGATGATGGAGGAGGGACACGAATTCGCCCGCAGCAAGGTGATCGCCCGGAGCGAGGCGCCGGATACGATGATCGGCCGCATCGATCACAACAGCTATAACAAGGACAACGAGACCAACTGGCTGGATTACCGTCATGCGGCCCTCAATCAGGAGCTGGTCGATTATTACAAGGGGCTGATCCGGCTGCGCAAGCGGTATGCGGCTTTTCGCAGCACCCCGCCGCCGGCCATCCATTTCACCGATGGCGACAATCCTTTCGCCCTCTCTTTCCAGATCAGGCGGGCGGATAATCCGGACCGCCGCGATCTCCTCGTCCTTCTGAACGGGCACCGGGAGGAGATGACGCGCTTTATCCTGCCCGAGGGGCAGTGGCGCATTCTGGTCAGCGGCGAAAAGGCCGGCGACGAACCCCAGGAGCGGCGGGTGGAGGGCGAGCTGGTGCTCCCCGCGACTACCGGCATGGTGCTGATCAAGTGACGGCCGAGTGAAACCTCTCACCTCGGTGCTCATCAAGCCGGCCGGGCCGGACTGCTCGCTCGCCTGTCATTACTGCTACTATCTGGACAAGTCGGCCCTTTTCCCGGGCACGGCGCACCGGATGAGCGAGGCGGTGCTGCGCAATACTGTCCGCCAGATGTTGCAGCAGGGGGGGCAGCGTATCAACTTTGCCTGGCAGGGGGGCGAGCCCACGCTGATGGGGCTCCGCTTTTACGAGACCGCCGTTCACTATCAGAGCCGCTGCAGCCGCCCCGGTCAGCAGGCTGGCAACGGACTGCAGACCAACGGCCTGCACATCGATGAACACTGGGCCCGCTTCCTCCACCAGAACAGTTTTCTGGTCGGCCTATCCCTCGATGGCCCCGAGCAGGTGCATGACCGCTATCGCCGTTTCCGCAGCGGGGAGGGTTCCTGGCGGCGGGTGGTTAAAAGCCGGGATCTGATGCTCAGTGCCGGGGTCGCAGTCAACGCCCTGATCGTGGTGAATGACAACAGTGTGCATTTCCCTGAAGAGATCTATAATTTTCACAAACAGAGCGGCATCGACCATCTCCAGTTCATCCCCTGCCTGGAGCGGGATGACAGCCGGCCCGGCGGCCTAGCTGCTTTCTCCGTCGATGCGGAAGCGTACGGCCGTTTCCTCATTGCGCTTTTTGATCTCTGGCGCGCCGATTTCAGCGGGGGGCGGCCGACCCTCTTCATCCGCTGGTTCGACTCCCTCTTCTACACCTATCTGGGGCTGAAGGCACCGGAATGCACGCTCCTGCCCGAATGCGGAGTCTATCTTGTTGTGGAGCATAACGGGGAGGTCTTTGCCTGCGATTTCTACGTCGATGAGCAGCACCGCCTCGGCAATGTCAGCGAGGCGAGGCTGGCCGACCTCCTCAACAGCCCTGCACAGGAACAGTTCGGCGCGGCCAAACGCGCCCTGCCGGATCAATGTACGGTCTGCCCCTGGCTGACCCACTGCTGGTGCGGCTGTCCCAGGGAGCGGATTTTCAGGCCCGACGGTGTCAACTATCTCTGTCCGGCCTGGCGGGCTTTTTTTGAGTATGCCGATCCCCACTTCAGGGCGCTGGCCGAGCGCCTGACCCGGGAAAACCGCGCCGGCGCCGGCCGGCTGCCGCAGAGCGGAGCGTAAACCGGCCGCAACCGGGCGCAGAGCGCGCAATGTTTTCTCATCCCATCCGCGAGGTGCACATGCAGGTAATAGCCGATGTCGTCGCCAGTCTGGACAGCTTCCTCTGGGGCCTGCCGTTGATCCTCCTCCTTTTCGGCACCCATCTTTTTCTCACCATCAGGCTGCGTTTCCCGCAGCGCTACATTTTCAAGGCGATCAAACTCTCCTTCGCCAGAGATAAAGAGGCGGAGGGCGATGTCAGCCAGTTCGGGGCCCTGACGACGGCCCTGGCCGCGACCATCGGCACCGGCAATATCGTCGGCGTGGCGACGGCAGTCGCCCTCGGCGGGCCGGGAGCGGTGCTGTGGCTGTGGCTCACCGGGGTCTTCGGCATCAGCACCAAATACGGCGAAGCCCTGCTTGCGGTCAAATACCGCGTCAAGACCCCTTCCGGCGATATGGCCGGCGGGCCGATGTATGCTCTCGAACGCGGCCTGGGCTGGCGCTGGCTGGGCATTCTCTTCGCCATCTTCACCGCCATTGCCGCCTTCGGTATCGGCTGCATGGTCCAGGCCAACTCCATCTCCGCCCTGGCCCTGAGCACCCTGCATATCCCCGGCTGGGTGACCGGCCTGATTCTGGCCGTCCTCACCGCGGTGGTGATCCTCGGCGGCATCAAGAGCATCGCCCGCGTCTGTGGAGTCCTGGTCCCCTTCATGGCGCTGACCTATATCATCGGCTGTCTCTACATCCTGATCCTCCATCATCAGACCCTGCCGGCGACCATCGCGCTGATCGTCCGGTCGGCCTTCAACGGCCATGCTGCGGTCGGCGGCTTCGCCGGAGCCACCCTGATGGCGGCGCTCCGCTTTGGGGTGGCGCGCGGCCTCTTCTCCAATGAGTCCGGCCTGGGTTCCGCCCCGATCGTCGCCGCAGCGGCCCAGACCCGCAATCCGGTACGCCAGGCCCTGGTCTCCTCCACCGGCACCTTCTGGGATACCGTTGTAGTTTGTCTCATGACCGGACTGGTGCTGGTCAATTCCGGGGACTGGACCGGCGGGGCCAATGGCGCCGAGCTGACCAAAACCGCTTTCTCCCACATCCCGGTCATCGGACCGGCCGTACTCACCATCGGCTTGCTGACCTTCGTCTTTTCCACCATCCTCGGCTGGTCCTACTATGGGGAAAAGGCGATGGAATATCTGGCCGGCGAGCGGGCGGTTTTACCCTACCGAATTCTCTGGTGCATCGCTGTCTATTTCGGTTCGGTCTTTTCCCTGCAGTTCGTCTGGAATTTCGCCGATCTCGCCAACGGCCTCATGGCCATCCCCAATCTGATCGCCCTCCTCGCCCTGAGCGGGGTGATGGTGCGCGAGACGCGGGAGTATCTCTGGGATAAAGAGTTGTAGGGCGGGTTGATGGTGCAATTTATCGCCGGCATGCGTTGTTAATAGCTTTGAATCAGCGCAGCAAATATCACTGAGTAAAAGGAGGATATCATGAAAAAAGGATTGTTTGTCTTTTGCGCCATGATGCTGGCGCTCGCTACGGTCGCCGCCGACAGGGCGCAGGCCCAGGTGCAGCTGCCTCGTCTGAGTCCCAAGGCCAGCGTCACCCAGACCATCGGTTTGACAGAAGTGACCATCACCTACAGCCGTCCTGCGGTCAAGAACCGCGTCATATGGGGCGAACTGGTCCCCAATAACCAGGTCTGGCGCCTCGGCGCCAACGAGGCCACCTCCATCGCCTTTGGCGATGATGTGACTATCGAAGGTCAGCCCCTGCCCAAAGGCACCTACAGCATGCATGCCATCCCCAACCCCGGGGAGTGGGTGATCATTTTCAACAAGGTGGCCGGACAGTGGGGCAGCTATAATTACAAGCAGGAGGAGGATGCCCTGCGGGTGACGGTGAAATCCTTCGCAGGGCCCGATGTGGAGCGGATGCTCTTCACCTTCGACGATGTCACCGACGAATCCGCCACTGTGACCCTCGCCTGGGAAAAGCTGCGGGTCGCTTTCAAGGTGGGTGTCAACACCGACGAGAAGGTCATGAGTTCGGCCAGGTCGATCCTCAACTCCCGTTCCCTGTTATACGCTGCGCAGTATGCCCTGCAGAACAATATCGAGATCGAGCAGGCCGGCAAGTGGCTCGATGCCTCGATTGCGCTCGATGAGAGTTTTCAGAACCTGAGTCTCAAGGCCGATCTCCTCGCCCGCGAAGGCAAGGTCAAGGAGGCGGTGAAGATCGGCGAGAAAGCCCTGGTGCTCGGCAGGGCGGCGCAAAGGGTGCCGCCGGATCTGGCCACCTTCGCCAATCAGGTGGCGGAGTGGAAGAGCAGGAAAAAATAGGACCCAATGACCAGGGGCGGGGAAGGGCATGCCAGGAACGCCTGATTTCCCCGCCTCAGGGAGAGCAGCACCTATGATGAAAAACATGATCTTTATGACGATCTTGATCGCCGCGCTGCGGCTTTCCGCGCTGGAATTGAACTCGCCGAATGGCCAACTCGCTCTCGAATTCTATCTCAACGGTGCGGGTGAGCCCTGCTACCGCCTCGATCTCGGCGAACAGCCGGTCATTCTGGAGAGCAGGATGGGCGTCGCCCTCAAGGACAATTCCGGCCTCTTCGACCGTTTCAAGGTGGTCAAATCCGGGCGCACCACCGCCGACGAGAGCTGGGAGCCGGTCTGGGGCGAAGAGAGGCGCATCCGCAGCCATTACAGCGAGCTGGCGGTGACGCTGGAGAGGGATGAGCCGGAGAAGCGGCAGATGATCATCCGCTTCCGTCTCTTCGACGATGGCCTCGGCTTTCGCTATGAATTCCCGAACCAGCCCAACCTGGGCTACTTCATCGTCAGCGGTGAAAAGACCCAGTTCAATCTGACCGGCGATCACCTGGCCTGGTGGATCCCCGGTGACTATGATACCAACGAATACGACTATTCGACCACCCCGCTCAGCAAGGTTGACGCCATGCGCGGCGCGACGATGCAAGAGATCGCTGTACGCTCGATCATCGCTCCCAATGCCGTGCAGACCCCGCTCATGCTCAAGACCCGCGAGGGGCTTTACATCAACCTTTTCGAAGCCGCTCTGGTCAACTATCCGGCGATGAACCTGCTCGTCGACCAGCGCACTTTTTCGCTGGGCGCGGTGCTGGTGCCCGATGCGCTGGGTCATATGGCCTACCTGCAGACTCCCGAGAAGAGCCCCTGGCGCACCGTCATCGTCAGCCGCGATGCCCGGGAGATCCTCGCCTCGCGGATCATCCTCAACCTCAACGAGCCCTGCGCCCTGACCGATACCGGCTGGATCAAGCCGCAGAAATATATCGGCATCTGGTGGGGCATGCACGTCGGCACGGTCTCCTGGAACATGGCCGACACCAGCAATCTCAAACTGGCCACGACCGACTGGAACGCTCTCAAGCCCAACGGACGCCACGGCGCCACCACGGCCGAGACCAAACGCTACATCGATTTCGCCGCCAGACACGGCTTTGACGGGGTGCTGGTCGAGGGCTGGAACGTCGGCTGGGAGGACTGGTTCGGTAACTGGAAAGAGGAGGTTTTTGATTTTGTCACTCCCTATCCCGATTTCGATGTGGAGGAGCTGCAGCGCTACGCCGCCGAACGCGGAGTGCGCCTGATCATGCACCACGAAACCTCGGCGGCGGTGACCAATTATGAGCGGCGGATGCAGGATGCCTTTGCCTTTATGAAAAAGCACGGCTACAACAGCGTCAAGACCGGCTACGTCGGCCGCATCATCCCGCGCGGCGAGCACCATGACGGCCAGTGGATGGTCAACCACTATCTGCGTGTGGCGCGGGAGGCGGCGCGCCACGAGATCATGATCGACGCCCATGAACCGGTGCGGCCGACGGGGCTGCACCGTACCTGGCCGAACTGGCTGGCCTGCGAGGCCGGACGCGGCAATGAGTACAACGCCTGGAGTGGTGGCAATCCTCCCGACCATGAGACCATCCTGCCCTTCACCCGGCTTATGGGCGGTCCGATGGATTATACGCCCGGCATCTTTCAGATCAAGATGGATTACTACAAGCCCGGCAGCAGCTTGCAGGTGCACACCACCCTGGCCAAGCAGCTGGCCCTCTACGTCACCCTTTACAGTCCCCTGCAGATGGCGGCGGACCTGATCGAGAATTACGACCGCTTTCCCGATGCCTTCCAGTTCATCAAGGATGTGGCGGTCGACTGGGAAGAGAGCCGCATTATCGCCGCAGAACCGGGCGACTATCTGACCATCGCCCGCAAGGAAAAGGGTACGGATAACTGGTTCATCGGCGCCATCACCGATGAAGAGGCGCGTTCTGCGACCATCACCCTCGATTTTCTCGATCCGGGGGTCAAGTATACGGCGGTGCTCTATCTTGACGGCAAGGATGCTCACTGGCAGAAGAATCCCATGGCCTATCGTATCCGCAAGGGACTGGTGACCGGCAAGACGGTGCTTGAAATGGCCCTGGCGGCCGGCGGAGGGGCGGCGGTGAGTATCATGCCGGCCACCGCGGCGGAGCTGAAAACGCTCAAAATGGTGAAATAGAGGCGGAATGAGAACCCCCGGCATGATAAAAGGAATCGCGGCTGTGCTCTGCATACTCCTTGGCGCAGCCGGCCTGGCATGGGCCGGGTCCGCGGCGCCATCGCCATCGGCCGGAAAGGCGGCGCTCGAACGGGCGCGGCTCCTTTTTTACGCCAGTGTGGAGGAGAAGAAGCAGATCCGGCCGGCCATCGCCGCCTTTGAGGAACTCGCCGTCGCCCATCCCGAGTGGGCGGGCCGGGCCAGGACCTATATCGGCGCCCTGGTGGCTTTGCAGGGCAAGCATGCCTTTTTGCCCCACGCCAAATGGCGCCTGGCCAACCGCGGACTCGAGATCATGGATGAGGGGGTGGCGATGGCGCCCGAAGATGTCGAGTCCCTTTTCATCCACAGCTCCACCTGCTATTTTCTGCCCTTTTTTTTCAAGCGCGGGGAGGACGCCCAGGCCAAATTCGGCGAGCTGGTGCGCCTGCTCCCGCAGAACCACCGCGAGTTTGATGATGCCATGCTGGCCAATGTGGTGCAGTTCATCGCTGAACGCGCCCACCTGGATGAGAGTCAAAAAGCGGACCTCGAGCGCCTCAGGGAAGAGCTGCATCATGAGAGGAGCATGCCCGCGGTCGTCAGGACAGAAGAGGGGGCCGGCTCTTGAGTCATCTGGAGTATCTCCTTTTCAATCTGCTCGTAGCCGCCGGGCCCCTGGCGCTGAGTTTCGAGCCCAAGGTGCGCTATCTGCGCCGCTGGCCGGCCGCCCTGCTCTCCGCCGCTCTGATGCTGCTCCCTTACGCCCTCTGGGACGCCCTGGTCACCGGCCGCCACTGGTGGTTCAATCCCCGCTACACGGCCGGCACCTTCATCGGCCCCCTGCCGGCCGGGGAGTGGCTCTTTTTCATCACGGTCCCTTTCGCCGCTCTCTTCGTCTGGGAGGTGCTGCGCTTTTACCGCCCGCACCGGCATGCGGCGGCAGAGCGGCGTCCCCCGCACTGGCTCTGGCCGGCTCTGCCCCTCGCCGGCCTGATGCTCTGGCTGGGCAAGGAGTATACCGCCCTGGTGATCGCCGTCTTTGCCGTGACGGCCTGGGCTGATCTCCGCTTGGGCGGCCGGGTGCTCGCCCGCGCCAATGTTCTTCCCTATGCCGCGCTGCTCGCCGGGCTGATGCTGATCTTCAACGGCTATCTGACCGCCCGGCCGGTAGTGCTCTACGATCCGGCCTACCAGCTCGACTGGCTGATCGGCACCATCCCGGTCGAGGATTTTCTCTATGGCTACAGCCTCCTCCTCGGCTGTACCTCACTTTTCGAAAAGTTCCGGAGTCGGCATGACTAAACAGGTGGCCGTAATCGGGGGGGGATTGGCGGGATTGAGCGGCGCCATCGAACTGGCGCGGCGGGGATTCAGCGTCGACCTCTTCGAGCAGAACGGCCGCCTTGGCGGCAAGATGAACGAGGTGCGCCGGGAGGGCTTCCGTTTCGACACCGGGCCTTCGCTGCTCACCATGCCCTTTGTGCTGGAACAGCTCTTCGCCGGGGCGGGTTTCCGGCGCAGGGAGTTCCTCGACCTGGTGCCGATCGAGCCGATGTGTCGCTATTTTTACGCGGATGGCAGCCGGCTCGACGCCAGCAGCGATGCCGCGGCTATGGAAAGCGCCATCACCATGCTCTCGGAGCGGGATCGCGGCCGGTTTGAGCGTTTTATGGCCTACAGCCGCCGGATCTACGACCTTACTGCCGAGGTTTTTCTCTTCACGCCGATCCACGAATGGCAAAAGCTGCTCAACCGCCGCCATCTCTCCACTCTGTTCGCCCTGCCCTCCATCGACGCCATGCGCACGGTCCACCGCGGGGTCAAGCGCTTTTTCCGCGACGATCGCATCGTCCAGCTCTTCGACCGTTATGCCACCTATAACGGCTCGAACCCCTACCGGGCGCCTGCGACCCTTAATATTATTCCCTACGTCGAATATGGCTTCGGCGGATTCTATGTCAAGGGCGGGATGTACCGTCTGGTCGAGGCGCTGGAGCAGCTGGCCATCATCCTCGGGGTGCGCATCCATACCGGTTTGCCGGTGGAGGAGATCGTGACCGCGCAGGGGCGGGTCGCCGGCGTGCGTGTGAACGGGACGCTGCAGCGCGCAGATTATGTGCTTTGCAATGCCGATGTCGTGACCGCCTTTAACCGTCTGCTGCCCGGCCAGGCTGCCGAGCGCCGCAAGCTCAACCGCCTCGAGCCCTCGCTTTCGGGCATGACTTTTCTCTGGGGGGTGAAGAAGAACCACCCCGAACTGGCCCACCACACCATCTTTTTTTCTGCCGATTACCGCCGTGAATTCGACCAGATCTTCAACCAGCTGCAGGCGCCGGACGACCCGACGGTCTATGTCGCCATCACCAGCCGCGCCGATCCGGGCGATGCCCCGGCAGGGTGCGAGAACTGGTTCGTGCTCGTCAACATGCCCTATCTGCGCCCGGGCGCGGCCGAACCCGATGTCGCGGGCGTGCGCCGGGCGGTGCTCGCCAAACTGCAGCGGCACGGCATCGACCCGGGCGGGGCCATCGTCTGCGAAGAGGTGATCACCCCGCGCGACTATGAGACGCGCTATGGCAGCAACGGCGGCAGCATCTACGGCATCTCGAGCAACTCGCGCGCGATGGCTTTCCGCCGGCCGGCCAACCGCAGCCGCGCCGTGCGCGGGCTCTTTTTCGCCGGCGGCGCCTGCCATCCCGGCGGCGGCATTCCCCTGGTGTTGCTCTCGGGCAAGATGGCGGCCGAACTGATCGCGGAAATGGAATAAAAAAAACGCGGAACCGTGTTTATCCGTACAAATGAAAAGGTTTACATACTCATCAACCGGGAAGGTAGCGCGCATAATGGCGGCAGGTAAAAAGATCATCGTCATCGGAGCCGGTTTCGGCGGACTGGCCATCGCCAACCGCCTGCAGGCGCAGGGATTTCAGGTCACCATTCTGGAAAAGAATCCAAAGGTGGGCGGCCACGGCTATCCCCTCGAGATCGACGGCTACCGCTTCGACATGGGCCCCTCACTGATCACCGAGCCCGCTCTCCTCGATGAGATCTTTGGCATGGCCGGCAAACGGCTGGCCGATTATGTCGATATCATTCCCCTCGATCCCTGTTACCGCATCTTTTTTCACGACAATACCTATATCGACTATACCGGGGACGGCGACAGGATGCGCAGCCAGATGGCCCGCTTCAATCCCCGCGACGCCGGCCGCTACGACGCTTTCATTGAAGCCTCGCGCGGGCTCTACCAGGCCGTCATTGTCGACGGCCTCGGCACCCGTCCCTTTATGGACTGGAGCAGCATGCTCTCCTTCGCCCCGCGCGCCCTGCGTCTCAAGGCTGTACTGCCCTCCTACATGTTCGCCAGCCGCTACTTCAAGGATTTCCGTCACCGCTTTATCTACTCCTTCCATCCCCTCTTCATCGGCGGCAATCCTTTCAGAGCCCCGGCGGTCTATCAGATGATCCCCTATCTTGAAAAGATCCATGGCGTGCTCTACAGCAAGGGAGGCATGTACAGCCTGGTCAGCGCCCTGGAAAAACTCTTTCTGGAACAGGGGGGTGTTATCCACACCAGCCGGCCTGTGCAGGAGATCCTGGTGCGCGACGGCCGCGCCGCCGGCGTGCGCACGGAGGCGGGGGAGGTGCCGGCCGATATCGTCATCTCCAATGCTGATTTCATCCACACCTATCGGGACCTGATCAAACCCGAGCACCGCAGAAAGTGGAATGACCGGCGGCTGGGCCGGGTGCACTATTCAATGAGCGCCTTCCTCATCTACCTGGGCCTCAAAAAACGCTATCCCCAGCTTTTGCACCATACCCTGGTGCTCTCGCCCCGCTACCGCGGTCTGATCCGTGACATCTTTGATCGCAAGGTCGTCCCGGAGGATTTTTCCCTCTATCTCCATGCCCCGACCCGCTCTGATGACACCATGGCCCCTCCGGGCTGCGAGAGCCTCTACATCCTCGCCCCGGTCGCCAACCTGAAGGGAGGGCAAAACTGGCAAGAGCTCGCCGAGCCTTACGCCCGGCGGATCCTCGATCATCTCGAGCATCATCTCGGGCTGACCGACCTGCAGGCCAACATCGCTGTCAAAAAGCTCTTCACGCCGGAGGATTTTCAGCGCAAGCAGAATGCCGTCTACGGCAGCGCCTGGGGCGTGGAGCCCCGCCTGACCCAGACCGCGATCCTGCGGCCGCATAACCGCAGCGAGGATGTGAAGGGGCTCTATCTGGTCGGCGCCAGTACCCATCCCGGCGCCGGGCTGCCGGGAGTGGTACTGACCGCGGCCACAACCGACTATGTCATTCAACGCGACCTGGAGAAGGAGTGACTCCATGGATCCCTTCTGGCGGCAGGTAGATGTAGCCCCATCTTACGTCTACGCCCGGGCCATCACCCGGCGCTATGCGCGCAGCTTTTATTTCGCCTCGCGTTTTCTCCCCGCCGAAAAACGCTGGGCCACCTACGCCCTCTACGGATTCTGCCGCTACGCCGACAATCTCATCGACCTGCAGCGGACGCGCGGCCGGGAGGAGCTGCTCTCCGAGCTGGCCTGCCTGGCGGCGGAGACCTCCCTGGCCTACCGGACGGGCGAATCCGAGCACCCCATCATCAAATCCTTCATCCACACCGCCCGGAGATACGGCATCCCCGAGCGCTATCCCCTGGATCTCATCAAGGGGGTGGAGATGGATGCCGCCTTCAACGGCTATGAAAGCTACGACGATCTCTACCTTTTCGCCTACCGTGTCGCCGGCGTGGTCGGCCTGATGATGACCTACCTCCTGGGCTACCGGGACGAAACCGCCTTTCCTTATGCGGAAAAGCTGGGCATTGCGATGCAGCTGACCAACATTCTGCGCGACATCCAGGAGGACAAGGAGCTTGGGCGAATCTACATCCCGGCCGCCGAGCTGCGCCAGTTCGGGGTGACGCCGGAGCAGATCCTCTCGGAGCGGATGACGCCGCAGCTGCGCGCCCTGATGGAATTTCAGGTCGAGCGCGCCCACGCCTGCTATACCGAGGCGGAGCGGGGGATCGCCCTCCTCGACCGCAAGTCGCGCTTCGCTATCCATACCGCCAGCCGCCTCTACCAGGCGATCCTCAAAAAGATCGCGCTGGCCGACTATAATCCCTTCGTGGGACGGGCATTTGTGCCCGCGCCGCACAAGCTGGCCATCCTTCTGCAGGAGTATGTGCGCCGGCGCTGAGCAAGATCTCTGAGGAGAGGATGCCCCTTGATAACCGCCCGCCACAATAAAGCGGCGCAAACCCTCTTTCATCTCTATATCATGCCGGCGATGAAGCGGCAGTTCCATGCCGTGCATCTGCTCGGCGATGAACCCGGGTGGCCCGACCATACCCCCCTGATCGTCCTGCCCAACCACTGCAGCTGGTGGGACGGCTTTTTTATCCATCTGCTCAACGTCCGTCTTTGGCACCGGCAGCCCTATGTGATGATGCTTGAAGAGCAGCTCCGCAAACGCCCTTTTTTCCGCCGTCTCGGCGTCTTTTCCATCGATCCCTCCACCCCGGGCGGCGTGCGCCGGTCGCTGCGCTATACCCGGGAGATTCTGAGCGGCGAGGAGGCGGCCCGGCGGATGCTCTGCCTTTTTCCCCAGGGCGAGCTGCTGCCCTGGGATACCCGGCCGCTCGGCTACAAGCCGGGAGTCATCTGGCTGCTGCAGCGCCTTGAGCGCCCGGTCTGCCTGGTGCAGCTGGCCATCCGCATCGAGTTTTTGCAGCAGCAGCGGCCGCAGCTCTTTCTCGAATTCTCGCAGCCGCTCAGCTGGTCCGGCGAGGAGAATGCGCTCCGGGAGTGGGAGGAGGCGCACGCCGCCCTGCTCGAGCGGCTCAGCCGGCGCATCACCGGTGGAGAGGAGGGGAGGATCCTGCTGATGGGCCGCCGCTCCGTGGACGCGCGCTGGCAGCGCTGGCGCAGCCTGCTCGCGAAGGAGCAGCCATGAATGGACTTTTTATCGTCCTCTATCTTTTGCTGGGGATGATTTTCCTGGTGGGGCTCTTCAACACCCTGACCGCGCCTATGGTCAGGAAAGGGCCCGCGCCGCGCCGGACGCCAAAGGTCTCGCTGCTCGTCCCCGCCCGCGACGAGGAGCGCACCATCGGAAGGTGCCTGGAAAGCCTCTGCGGCCAGGAGTATCCCGACCTTGAGATCATCGTCCTCGATGACCATTCCGGGGACCAGACCGCCCGGATCGTGAGCGCCAGGGCGGCCGGCGACCCCCGCGTCCGGCTGGTGCAGGGCGAACCGCTGCCGGCGGGATGGACAGGCAAAAACTGGGCCTGCCACCAGCTCAGCCGCGCCGCCTCGGGCGAGATCCTGCTCTTCACGGACGCCGATAATTTTCATGCCCCTTTCGCCGTCGCCCGGACTGTGGGCTGGATCGAGAAACTCGATCTCGACCTTTTTTCCGCCTTTCCCCAGCAGATCACCCTGAGCTGGGCGGAAAAGCTGATCGTGCCGATCTTCGACCTCTTCGTCTACAGCCTGCTCCCTCTCTGGCTGACCTGGTACAGCCGCTACCCTTCCCTCTCGGCGGCCAATGGCCAGTGGATCGTCTTCACCCGCCGCGGTTATGAAAAATCGGGCGGCCACGCCGCCGTGCGCAGCCACATCGTCGAGGATACCGCCCTGAGCCGCCGCGCCAAGGAACTCGGTCTCAGAACCATCACCGCCTCGGGCCGCGGCGCCGTCTACGGCCGCATGTACACCAGCCCGCGCGAAGTGTGGCTCGGCTTCGCCAAGAACGCCTTCGGATTGATGAATTTCAAGGCCATACCCTATTTCCTCTTCATGGGATTTCTTTTCTTCATCTTCATCCTGCCCTATCTGCTTCTTCTCTTGCCGCCGCTGCGGGCGGCGGCTCTGCCGGCGGTGGGCGCCAACATCCTGCTGCGCCTGATGGTGGCGCTCAAGTTCGGGCAGCCGCTCTTCTACAGCGTAATCCTCCACCCGTTCAGCATTCTCGCCACCATCCTGGTGGGGCTGGCCTCTTTTTACTATTACTGGATCGGGGATATCGCCTGGAAGGGAAGAGCGGTTTCGCTGCGCGGCGGTAGGGAACCGGAGGAGACGAGCCATGAGTGACTGCGAACGGGGCAGCGCGGCGGAACCGCAGAAGGAGAGCCATGAGTGACCGCGAACGGAGCAGC
>DAOOPF010000100.1:0-13560 GCA_035388125.1 bacterium
TCTCCGGTCTGGCATGCGGGGAGCGTGCTCTCGGCGGAGAATGTGGCGGATTATAACCGGATGTTCGACCAGGCCGAGGCGGCCGTGGCCGGGGAAGAGGCGCTGCTGCAGCGGGTGCGGACCGCGCGTATGCCCCTGCAGTTCGCGATCATGGAGATCGGCAAGAACGATCTCTTCGGCCCGCGGGGATGGTACCGGGAGGAGGGAGGAAGCTTTGTGCTGCGCCCGGAGATGCGCGGCCTCCTGGAGGACTTTAACACCGCCGGCAAAATCGCCGGGCTGCGCCTGGTCAATGAGAGCGGCTTCACTCTCGAGGACTATTACCGGACCACCCTGCGTTTCATCGAGTCCAGGGTGGAGGGCAACCTCGCCTTCCGCAAGAGCGTCAGCGCCGATCCGCCGCCGAGCCCGAAATACGCCGGCGGCGACCTCGGCGTGCTCACCAACGGGGTGCAGGGGGCCAGCGACTACAAGGTGCACTGGCTCGGCTGGGAGGGGGTGGATTTTCAGGTCACCCTCGACCTTGGCACTCCCGCCTCGCCGGCGCGCGCCCGTCTCGCCACCCTCTACGACCCCAAGAGCTGGATCCTCCATCCGCGCCGGGTGACCTGTCTGACCTCGGCCGACGGCCTCCGCTTCGAGCCCGCCGGCAGCCTGACCGTCGAGGGGGAGCAGCGGCGGGAGGAGAAGGTGCGCGAGTTTCTCTTCGATGCCCTGCCGGCCGGGGTGCGCTGGCTGCGCTTCGAGGTGGAGGGCACCCGGCATCTGCCCGCCTGGCACCCCTCGGAGGGCGGGCTCTCCTGGGTCTTCATCGACGAGATCGTGGTGGAATCGGCGGCAGGAACCGGTGAATAAGACTGAACTGCGTGCAGGGCCGGCTCAGCCGGCACAGGCACAGCTGAGAGATTTTTCTGGAAAGGGATGATTTTATGAGCGAGAAGTCGATGAACCGCCGTTCTTTCATCCAGACCGGAGCAGCAGCCTCCCTGGCCGCCCTCGCCGGCGTGCGCTGCCAGCCGGCGAGGCGCCGCCCCAACATCCTCTTCATCATGAGCGACGACCACGCCGCCCAGGCGGTCAGCTGCTATGACGGCCGCATCAACCGGACCCCGAACATCGACCGCATCGCCGGCGAAGGGGCGCGCTTTATCAACAGCTTTTGCACCAATGCCATCTGCGCCCCCGGCCGGGCGAGCCTGCTGACCGGAAAGTACAGCCACATCAACGGCCAGATCGACAACAACGTCACCTTCGACGGGGGCCAGCCCACCTTTCCCAAACTGCTGCAGGCGGCGGGCTATGAGACCGCCCTCGTCGGCAAGTGGCATCTCAAGAGCGACCCGACCGGCTTTGATTACTGGAATATCGTGCCTGACCAGGGGCACTATTACAACCCCGATTTCATCGAGATGGGGGTGCAGAGCCGCCGCGAGGGCTATGCCACCGACCTCACCACCGATTTTGCTCTGGAGTGGCTCAAACAACGCCAGGGTGAAAAGCCCTTCTGTCTTCTGCTTCACCACAAGGCTCCCCACCGCAACTGGATGCCCGCCCCGCGCCATTACACCCTTTATCGCAACACCCGCTTTCCGGTCCCGGATAATTTCTTCGACGATTATGCCGGCCGCAGCGCCGCGGCGAGGGAGCAGGAGATGGAGATCGCCCGCCATATGCTGCTCTGCTACGATCTCAAAATGCCATTGACCCCTGAGGAACTGGCCACGCCGGGGGGTGCGAACGACGACCGCATGTGGCGCGACGGCTATGAGCGCATGACTCCCGAGCAGCGCCGGGCCTGGGACGCCGCCTTTCAGCCCGTCATCGACGATTTCCGCGCGCGCAAACCCGAAGGAGGTGAGCTGGCGCTGTGGAAATATCAGCGCTACCTTGAGGATTATCTCGCCACCATCGCCGCGGTCGACGAGAATATCGGCCGGGTGCTCGATTATCTCGACGCGGCCGGGCTGAGCGAGGATACCCTGGTGGTCTATACCTCCGACAACGGTTTTTTCCTCGGCGAGCACGGCTGGTTCGACAAGCGCTTCATGTACGAAGAGTCGCTGCGCACCCCTCTGGTGATGCGCTATCCGCACGCCATCGCCCCCGGCCGTCTACCGGAAGAGATGGTGCTCAACATCGACCTCGCTCCCACCTTCCTCGACTATGCGGGCGCGGCTGTACCGGCGGAAATTCAGGGCGCAAGCCTGCGGCCGCTGCTCGCCGGCCGCGCCCCTGCCGGCTGGCGGCAGTCGATCTACTACCATTATTACGAGCATCCCGGCTGGCACATGGTCAAAAAGCACTACGGGGTGCGCACGCAGCGTTACAAGCTGATCCATTTCTACGACGACATCGACGCCTGGGAGTTTTACGATCTGCAGGAGGATCCGCGCGAGATGCACAATCTCTACGGCGATCCGGCCTCCGCGAGCATCATCGCCGAGCTCAAAACTGAACTGCAGCGGCTGCGCGCATATTACAGGGAACCCCGTGTATAAGTGCAGCCGGCAGCTGCAGCAGCCTGGATGTGCAAGAATAAAATTGAAGGAGGAAGACAGGAGCGATGCGCGAACAACTCGACCGTTATTTTCAGCTTGCGGAAAACAACACCTCCATCCGCACCGAATTCATGGCCGGGCTCACCACCTTCATCACCATGGCCTATATCATCTTCGTCAACCCGGCCATCCTCAGCATCGCCGGCATGGACAAGGGCGCAGTATTTACCGCCACCATCCTGGCGACGGTCATCGCCACCCTCATCATGGGGCTCTACGCCAACGTCCCCTTCGCCCAGGCCCCGGGCATGGGACTCAACGCCTTTTTCACCTTCACCGTCGTTCTGACCATGGGACTGAGCTGGCAGCAGGCCCTGGCGATCGTCTTTCTCTGCGGGGTGCTCAATTTCATCATCGTGATCACCAACATCCGTAAGATGCTCATCGAGGCCATCCCCGAGTCCCTGCAGCACGCCATCGGCGGGGGCATCGGCCTCTTCATCGCCTACATCGGCTTCAAGAACGCCCATCTCCTCGATTTCATGACCGAAGGAGTACACGTCCTCAGCTCGACCCTGCGCGAGGGGCGCATCGAGCAGGTGCTCGCCAAAGACGTCCTGCCCTCGCTCGCCCGCTTCAACGATCCGGCCACCCTGCTGGCCGTGACCGGATTGATGCTGACGGTGCTGATGCTGCTGCTGCGCTGGCGCGGGGCGATCCTGCTCGGCATCCTCGCCACTACCCTGATCGGTCTCACCACCGGCATGGTGCACTGGCCCGAGCTGGCGCTCAGGGATTTTCTGCCTCCTTCGCTGGGGCCGACCTTCTTCCAGCTCGACCTGGCCGGGCTCTTCAGTCAGCCGGATAAACTCGCTTCCATTCTGGCGGTGATCCTCGCCTTCAGCCTTTCGGACACCTTTGATACCATCGGCACCTTTATCGGCGCCGGGCGCAAGGCGGGGATCTTTGACCGGCGCGATGACGAAAAGCTGCGCAGCGGCAAGGGGATCTCTTCCAAGCTCGACCGCGCCCTTTTCAGCGACGGCATCGCCACCTCGATCGGCGCCCTGCTCGGCACCAGCAACGTCACCAGCTACGTCGAGAGCGCGGCCGGCATCAGCGCCGGCGGGCGCACCGGCTTGACCTCGGTTTTCACCGCCCTCTTTTTCCTGCTCGCCCTCTTTGTCGCCCCCCTGGCCCTGATCATCCCCGCCTCCGCCACCGCAGCCGCCCTCATCGTCGTCGGCATCCTCATGATCGGCAGCATCGGCGAAATCAAATGGGGCGATCCCGATGAGGCGGTGGCCGCCTTTTTCACCGTGGTGATGATGCCCTTCACCTACAGCATCGCCAATGGCGTAGCAGCGGGTTTCATCTTTTATGCGCTGTCGAAAATGGTGCGCGGCCAGGCCCGGCAGGTTCACCCGCTTGTCTATGTCGTCACCCTGCTTTTTCTGGCCAACTTTGTGATCGGCGCCATGAAATAGTGTGCGACCGGGGAACCGCGCCCCGGTTGTGGAGGTTGAAGATTTACAGGAGCAGTGAGGAGTTTCATCACTCCGGCGGGCTCTGCAGCCATTATTGTCTTCCCGCACAATGATTCTGCAAGCAGGAATCTGTCACCCTGAATTCGTTTCGCAGGCTCTGCAGCCATTAATGCCTTGTCAATTGGCTTGTGATTGTGTATTTTTTATTGATATTGTGAGCTGCATCCATACGATTTGATCGCACAATCGGTATAATGGGGGAAAGGCAGTATCGTTGGTTGGATATTATCAAAGGAGACCCGCATGAAAAGAACATTCGTATTATTCATGGTGCTGGGATCGATTCTGCTGCTGCAGAGTGATCTCATGGCCCAGTTCTATGTCGGGCCCCGCGCCGGCTATTACAAGAGCAAGGATGCCGATGAGGGGCAAATGTATGGCGGTTTGACCGCCCGTCTTGGCCTTGGCGGCCTCAGCATTGAAGGCGCGGTCGACTACCGTCAGGAAAAGTATGAGGACGGGCTGATGACGATGCGCAGCTGGCCGGTGCAGGTTTCCGCTCTTCTCTACCCTGTGCCGATCGTCTATGGCCTGGCCGGCGCGGGCTGGTATCACACCACTCTCGATTACGACCAGACAAAAATGGAAGAACTCGGCGGCACCGCGATTCCGGAGGATGAAACCACCAGTACTCTGGGCTACCATCTGGGTGCCGGTCTTGAGATCCCCCTCAGCAACATGAAGCTCACAGCCGATGTCCGCTATGTCTTTCTCAACTACGATCTGGATGAGATCGAGAACCTGCCCGAGACCGACCATGACTTTCTCGCGGTCACCCTCGGGCTGTTGTGGGAATTCTAGATCCATCAACCAGGAGGGCCGCAGTAATCCGCCCATCGCCTCTCGCTTCCGCAAGCCGGGAGCGAGAGGCGAAATACTTGAGAAAAGTATTGGAAATTAGATATTTATTTATTACTTTATACGCAACAAAAATGCGAGATGTCATTTCATAACCATAATTCACTGCGTTATTGAAATCGCGATGTAGATAGATCTGTCATCCTGACCTGCCAGCGAATTCCCCTCAGCGGAAACGATCTCTGCAGCTCTAACACATATCCTCTCTTCATCCCCGGACATTTCCATCCCTTTTCACTCAAAGGAACTATAATGAGTTTTGAACAATTCAAGCTCGATTCCCGCTTGATACCGGGAATCAAAGCTGCAGGCTATGTTGTACCCACACCGGTACAAACCGCCTCCATCCCCGTCATTCTGGACGGACACGACCTTATCGGAACGGCTCAGACCGGCACCGGCAAGACCGCTGCTTTTGTGCTGCCCATTTTGCACAAACTGCTCACCGGGCCGCGCCGGCAAAGCCGCGCCCTGATCCTCACGCCGACGCGTGAACTGGCCGAGCAGATCCACCAGGCTATTTTCAGCCTCGGCAAGGGCACCGGCCTTCGCAGTGCCACGATCTATGGCGGCGTTCCGCCCGCCGCGCAAATCAAAGCCCTGCGCAGCGGCTGCGAAATTCTTGTCGCCTGCCCCGGCCGGCTTCTCGACCATATGGATCAGCATCGCGCCGATCTCTCGCATATCGAGTTTCTTGTGCTTGATGAAGCGGACCGTATGCTCGACATGGGCTTCCTCCCATCGGTGCGCAGGATACTCCAGCAGGTGCCGGCAGAACGGCAGACCCTGCTATTCTCCGCCACCTTCCCCGATGAGATCGAGACCCTGGCGAAGAAATCCATGCGCCGCCCCGAGCGCGTCACTCTGGGGTTGAGCCGGCCGGTGCATACCGTCCGTCATGCCCTCTATCCCGTTCAGCAGCAAAACAAGCTCTCCCTGCTGCTGGCGCTGCTCCAGCGCACAGAGACCGGTTCCGTGCTGGTCTTCACCCGCACCCGCCACCGGGCGCAGCGTGTGGCGCGCCAGATCGGGCAGAGCGGTTACAGGGTGACCAGCTTGCACAGCGACCGCACCCAAAGTCAACGTCAGGCCGCATTGCAGGGCTTTCGCCGCGGCGAATTCCAGATCATGGTCGCAACCGATATCGCCGCCCGCGGGCTCGATGTCGAGAGCATCTCCCATGTTATCAACTTTGATATGCCCGACACGGCCGATGCCTATATTCACCGCATTGGCCGCACAGGCCGTGCCGAGCGCAGCGGCGAAGCCTATACCATGACTACACCTGAGGATGCCGACATGGTCAAGACCCTCGAGAAGATCATGGGTAAAACTCTGCCGCAGCAGATCCTGCAGGATTTCGACTATCACCAGGCCGCACAGGAGCCGCGCTCAGCGGAACAGAGGCCGCAAATGCGCAGCAGCCTTCGCCAGCATACGGCTGTGTCACAGCGTCCTGCCGGGCAGCGGCCGCAGGTGCGCAGCAACCACCGCAAGCAGGCAGAAGTCGAGCAGCGTCATGGGCAGCGCAGGCCACAGGCGTCAGGCAATCCTGGCCGGCAAACTGAGCCGGAGGCGAGCAGCCCTGTCGCCGCCCGCTGGGGCCGAACACTGCGTTCGCGCCGCCGTACCATGTAAAGAAAATGTTTTGAAATGGGGATGATTATTGCGATATTTTATTGATAAATATCGAAAATAGCGAATCATCCCCATGAAAAATCGCTCCACCATCATGGGAATCGCGATGATCCTGATTTTGATCATCGCGATTTCCTGTTTTATGCTGCCGGGCGGGGATTACAATCGTATCTACGACCTTCTCAAGGAAGTGGAAGAGGAGCGCGATGATTTTAAAGTTGTGGTGCGGTAATAAAATGTTCGCCGGCCGGTGCTCACCTTCTGTTCTGCTCCTCAGCATCTCTCTTTGCATCCTGACCCCGTCTGCTGCTGCCCTTTCCGCCAAAGTCTCCCTGCCTAAAGCCAAAGAGAAATGGATCTGCCGGGCGGGCGACCTCTTCACTCTTTACAGCGCGGCCCCGGCCAAACAGGCCGGCGAAATCAGCCTTGGCCTCGCGCAGTATCATGCCGTGCTCGCTGGCCAGAGCGGCGGCACCGCCATCCCCTCGCCGGTGCCGACCTTCATCTATGTCTTCAAGGACGAGCGCGGCCTGGCCCCTTATCAATGCTTCCCCGCCGAGCGGCCATCGGCCAGCGGCGGCTATTTTCTCCAGCGCGAGGATGCCCAGTATATCGCCGTCAGCGCCAGGGAAGAGGTGACCCGCACCATCTATCATGAATACGCCCACGCCATCTTCGCCACCGCCTGGCCGGGGGCGCCCCTGTGGCTGCAGGAAGGACTGGCGGAATATTTCAGCACCTTCCGTTCGGATGGCCAGAATGTCTATATCGGTGAGCCCCTCAAGGAGCACGCCCGCACCCTGCGCGCGACTCCCTGCATCCCTTTCGCCGATCTCATGGAGCTGGATGCCGACGCCGCACTCTACCGCGATTCCGACAAGAATCCCATTTTTTACGCCCAGGCCTGGATCGTAACCCACTTTCTTTTTCACGGACTGAAATCGGGCGGCGCCGGGGCGATCGACCGCTATATCACCCTGCTCGGCAGCGGTGAGTCGAATGCCAGCAGCTTCGCCGAGGCCTTTCATCTCTCCCTCGCTGACCTCGATCAGGCGGTCAAGAACTATGCGGAACAGCCGTCGCTGGGCTTCACGCGCCTCGCCGCCCAACAGGTGGCGGTCGGCAATGATACGCCTTTCCGGGCGGTTCCTTATGAGGAGGTACTCTACCGTCTTGGTGATCTGCTGGCGCATCACGGCGCGAGCCATCTCGAAGCGGCGGAGGCCCATTTCCGTCAGGCCGCCAAAGTGAAATCCGGTTATGCCCTCGCTCCCGCCGGACTGGGCTATACCGCCATGGCCCGCGAGGATGAATCGGCCGCCCTTGGCCACTTCCAGAATGCTCTGGCGCTGGACTCAACCTCGGCGTGGATCTATTATCAGTACGGCCGCTGTCTGCTCGCCGCCGGACGCAAGCAGGAGGCCTCGCAGAAACAGGAGACCATGGCCCGGGCGCGTGACGCCCTGCTGCGCACCCTGGCTCTTGACAGCCGTTTTATCGAGGCCCAGGCCCAGCTCGGCGAGGCCTACATGCACCTGGGCATGGCGCCCCAGGGCCAGAGCGCTCTTGAAAAGGCCCTCGCCGGCATGCCCTCCCGCATGGATGTGGCCCGCAACCTGCTGCAGTATTTTGTCCTGGCGGACAATACAGCCAGGCAAAATGAACTGCTCACCCTCATCGGGCAGCGCGGCGGGGCCAAGGCAGAGGAAGCAGCCCGGGAGTCGATTCTCAGGACGCAGATTGACCGGGTCAGCCAGCTGATCAACGACAAGGAGTACGGCAAGGCCCTCGCTCTGGCGGAGAGGCTGCACAAGCAGACCGACGATCCCTCCCTGAAAAACCTGATCAACGAAGCGCGTCAGGCCGCTTCACAGGGACAGCTCGTCGATGTTTACAATCAGGGCGTACGCCACGCGGCGGAGAAACGCTATGATCAGGCGGAAAAATATTTCATGCGGGTGATCAAGGAGGGGGGCAAGAGCGAACTCGCTGACCTCGCCAGAGCCAATGTCGGCAAGATCCGTGTCGCCCGCCAGGCGGCCTGGTACAACGAAGCCTTTAATCTCATGCGCGCCAACGATTTCGAAAAGGCGCTGCCGCTGCTCAAAAAGGTGATCAGGGATAACTCGGATCCCCAGACGACCCGCGCTGCCGAAAACGCACTCAGCCAGATCGAGGCCCTTTGATTTTGCGCGGCAGCCCCCGACCGATCCTGTGCAGGCGGCCGTAAATCCCCTCACCCGGAACTGCCAGAGCGATGATCTCAAAAGAGTTCTTCAAATCCTCACTGGTCTATTCGGTCGTTGGCGCGCTGCCCCTGGCCGCCAGCGTCCTGCTGCTGCCCTTTTACACCAATCTGCTCTCCACCGCCGACTTTGGCCGGCTGGCCCTCTATATCAGTTTCTCGTTTCTCATCCAGATCATGGTCAGCTTCGGGCTCGATTCTTACATCACCGTCCAGTACATCGAATACCAGTCCGACCGCCGTCTGCTGCGCGAGAACATGAGCGCCATCACGACCGCCTTTCTGACCATCAGCGCGGTATTCACCCTGCTTTCGCTCTTCACCGGCCCGGTGCTCTTTGCTCTGATCTTTCGTGACGGTTCGCTCAGCTTTTATCCCTGGGGCTTCATGTCGGTTCTGACCGCGATCTTTCACGGCGCCTTCAAGCTCTATACCAATCTTCTCATCTATCAGCAGCGCCCCGGCCGCTATTTCTGGGTCAACATCATCAATTTTATCCTGGTGATCGCGATCTCCCTGGGCGGCCTCTATCTCTTTCCCAAATCCCTCACCGGCCCGATGTGGGGGAGGCTGCTCTCCGCGTTCGTTCTTGCCATTTTTTCGATCCAGGTCCTGCTCGGGAGCTATGGAGTGGCGCGAGGGCGGGCCTTTTTCAAGGGGATGCTCTCCTACTGCTATCCCCTGGTCATCTATTCCCTGCTCTTCTGGAGCCTCTCCTACATCGACCGTTTTATCATCAACTACTTTATGCGGGCCGAGGATGTCGCGATCTATGATTTTGCGGTCAAGTGCACCCTGCTGATCGAGTTTTTTCAGGGCGGACTGGTCAGCGCAATTTATCCCAAGGTCTTCGGCATCTGGAAAGAGCAAAAGATCCCCGCCAGTTCGGTGCAGGTCAACCGCTACTTCAACGGTTTTTCCGCCGCCACGCTGCTGGTACTGCCCCTTTTTCTGATCGTGGTACCGGTGTTGGTCCCCCTCGTCGTCCGGCAGGAGGCCTACTATGCCGGATTCAGCTTTCTCCCCCTTCTGAGCCTCGGCTTCATCGCGCGCACTCTCTTTTTCATGTTTCTCGCCCCGTTTTATTACTTCCGCAAGACCCGGCTTTTGCCGCGGGTGCTGCTTTTTTCAGCCCTGCTGCAGCTTGTTCTCTCCGTCTGGTTCATCAAAGTGTGGGGACTTGCGGGTGCGGTCTGGATCAATTTCATCATGAAGTGGGTGGTGGCGGGATTCGCATTCAATGAATGCCGGAAAATTTTCACCTTCAGAATCAACAAAGTCAAGCTGATCTGGCTGCCCCTGGTCTATACCCTGATCTTCCTCGCGGCCGGTCAGGCGGCCGGTCCGGGCAATGCCCTGTTCGTTTTTCTGGGCGAAACCCTGGTCAGCATCGCCCTGGTCTTTCTTGTCTACCGGCGGGAGCTGTTCATGCTTCTGGACCAGTGGCGGAGGAAGAACAGGCTCGCCTCCGCGGCGTGACCCTGACTGGACCGGTCAGCAGATCCGCGGCAGTAGTTCTCCGGCCGGCATATCCACTACGCGCCATCCCCCCAGTGCCGTCCGCATGGCCACCAGTCCCGCCTCCCCCTTTTTGACCTCTCCGATTATCGACGCTTTTCTGCCCAGAGGATGGCTTTGCAGCGCCTTGAGGGCTTTTTCAGCCGCCCCGGCGGCCACGGCGGCCACCAGCTTGCCCTCATTGGCGATATAGAGAGAATCGAGGCCGAGCAGTTCGCATGCGGCCGCCACTTCGGGCCGCACCGGCAGGGCCGTTTCTTCAAGCCTGATCTCTACGCCTGCGCTGCGGGCAAACTCGTTGCAGAGCGCGGCCACACCTCCGCGGGTCGGGTCGCGCATGGCGTGAAGCGCGCCGCCGCAGCTCTGCAGCAGAAGAGCGGCAAGTTCCTGCAGGCCGGCGGTGTCACTCAGCAGGGGGGTGGAGAAGCCGAGGTGGCTCCGCCGGGAGAGCACAGCGATGCCGTGGTCTCCGATGGTGCCGCTGAGAATGAGCCGGTCGCCCGGCTCGAGATGGCGGGAGCCGAGCGTAAAGTCATGATCGATCACCCCGATGCCGCTGGTGTTGATGAACAGCCTGTCGGCTTGCCCGTGTTCGACCACCTTGGTGTCTCCCGTGACGATCCGGATCCCCGCTGCGGCTGCCGCGCCGGCCATGGAGCCGACGATGATCTCGAGGTCATCGTACTCCATGCCCTCTTCAATGATGAACCCGGCGCTCAGCCAGAGGGGGCGGCTGCCGCACATGCAGAGATCGTTGACCGTGCCGTTGACAGCGAGGTCGCCGATGTTGCCGCCCGGAAAGAAGAGCGGGTCCACGACAAAACTGTCGGTGGCGAAAGCGAGACGGCCGCCCGGGTCCGGCAGAATGGCGCCGTCATCGAGGGGGTCGAGCTCTGGATTGGCGAAATGGCGCTTGAAGAGGTTGTGGATGAGTTCGTTCATCATCCGGCCGCCGCTGCCGTGGCCGAGCTGGATTTTTCCGCCCTTCATGATGAACCTCCGTGGTCTCGCCTGCTCTCGTTGCGCTTCATTCCCGGCCTTCCGGCATGCGCTGGTAGGTGTAATAGGCGGCGCAGGCTCCTTCTCCCGAAACCATGGGAGCGCCGAGGGGGTGGGCGGGGGTGCACTCCCGGCCGAAGGCCGGGCATGCGGTGGGCTTTTTCAGCCCCTGCAGGACCAGCCCGCTGATGCATACACCCGCCGCGGTTTGCGCCGCCGCGGGCGGTCCGAATTTCTCCTGCGCATCCCAGGCCGCGTATTCCGGCTGCAGGGTGAGCCCGCTGGCGGGGATGAGGCCGATCCCGCGCCACTCGCGGTCGCAGATCCTGAAAACTTGCTCCATCCCGGCGCGCGCCCGGGGATTCCCTTCCCAGCGCACCACCCGCTCATACGCGTTCTCGACCCGCGCCTCGTTCGCCTCCAGCAGCTGCACCACCCGCAAAATGCCGCGCAGCAGATCGACTGCTTCAAAGCCGGTGACGACGATGGGCACATGAAATTCGGCCGCAAGGTTTTCGTAGGGCTCCCAGCCGAGGACGGCGCAGGCGTGCCCGGCGGCGAGATAGCCCTGTACCCGGTTCTCCGGTGAGTTGAGCAGGAAGCGGACAGCGGGAGGGACCAGCACATGGGCGGAGAGGAGGGAAAAATTGCCTGTGTTTGCGCTCCGGGCTTGCATCGCGGCCTGGGCACTGCCCGGTGCGGTGGTCTCAAAGCCGATGGCGAAAAAGACCACCTCGCGCTCCGGATTGCTCTGCGCCAGTTCCAGGGCGTCCAGGGCGGAGTAGACCATGCGCACGTCTCCGCCCGCGGAACGCGCATCGAAGAGGGTGGAGGCCGAACCCGGCACCCGCATCATGTCGCCGAAGGTGGCCAGAATCACCTCCGGCCTCCCGGCCAGGGCGATCGCCTGGTCGATCAGGGCGACAGGGGTCACACAGACGGGGCAGCCCGGTCCATGCACCAGTTCCAGTCCGCGGGGCAGCAGCTGGTCGAGACCGAGACGCAGGAGAGCGTGGGTCTGGCCGCCGCAGGTCTCCATGATGACCAGGGGACGGCTCTGCGCTGCGCGGATCTCCTCGAGGAGCCTGGCGGCGATGGCGGGATCGCGGAAGGGAGAAAGGTTCATGGGCCTTCCTCACCGGATGGGAGGCTGCCGCTGCTCGCCGGACCAGCGCTGCCGAGCACCTCCCGCCAGAGCTGGTGGAACCTCTCCACTTCAGCGGGATCGATGATTTCGAGGGCGAAGCCGGCATGCACCATGACGTACTCCCCCGCGCGGACCCCCGGCACATGCGCGAGGCAGACCTCCCGGGTGATCCCTCCGAAATCGACCTCACCCATCTCCATGCCCTCGCGCTGATAAAGGCGTATCACTTTTCCGGGCGCGGCGACGCACATAGGATTTCCTCTCTGGATGGTTTTGCGGGACGGATGGGGAGGTTCATGCTTCGCGCAGCTGTGCGGCCGCGACCGCGGCCTGGCCGAGCGCCAGCCCCCCGTCGTTCACCGGCACCAGCCGGTTGGTGAAAACCTGAAAGCCCTCTCCCTCGAGAAGCTGACGCAGCCGGGTGTAGAGCAGGAGGTTCTGAAATACGCCCCCGCTCAGCACGACCCTGTTCGCGCCGCTGCGGGTGCGCACATCAGCTGCGGCGAGGAAAAAGATATCGGCCAGGGTGAGGTGGAAGCGCTGCGCGCGCTGGGAGAGAGCGCAGCCCTCCAGGGTTCTCTGCACCAGACGCCGTATATAGTGGCCAAGGCGCAGCGGACCGCGGGGCTGGAAATCGGGCCCAAGGAGATCTTCCAGCGGCGGCCGCGAACCGTTCTCCGGCTCGGCGCTCATCTCCAGCATCATGGCCGCCTCCGCCTCGTAAGTATTGACGAAACAGAGGTCGAAAATCGCGGCGACGGCATCGAAGAGGCGTCCACAGCTCGAGGTGAGGGGAGAATTGACCCCCTTTTCCATCGCCTCGATGAGCAGCTCCAGCTCCGGTCGGGGCTGGAAATGGAGCACTTCCAGATCGAGATCGAGGCATTCACGCCCAAAGGCCTTGAAAAGATAGCTGATGGCCATGCGCCAGGGATCGCGCGCCGCGGCGGCTCCGCCCGGCATGGCCACGGGCTCGATCCAGGCTTCCCGGGTGAAGGAGGATGCCCCGCCGAGGAGCACCTCGCCGCCCCAGATGGTGCCGTCGCTGCCGTAGCCCGTCCCGTCGAGGATGATGCCGATGCAGGGGCCCTCAAGCCGGTGTTCCGCCAG
>DAOOPF010000101.1:0-13558 GCA_035388125.1 bacterium
GACAAGAAAGAAAAGTCCTATACGGTCGGCGCCATGACCGGCGGGGTCCTGGGTGTCGGGATCGGCAACTGGCTGCTGAAGGACGAGGATTTTGATTTCAACGAAGGGGCGCTGATCTCCTGCGGCCAGATCGCCGGCGGATTACTGGCGGGGGGTCTGACCTATCTGATCGATACCAACGAAAATTTTGACGGCCTGGTCTACCATTCGGCCATCGCCCTGGGCAGCCTCGCCGGCCACGCTTTTCTCTACCATACGTTCAAGCTGAGGCGGTGAGGCGGCGCGCCAGCGCTGACGATCCGGCCCATGCGTGTGTTATAGTTTCCGCGTCGGCTCCCCGGGAAGGCGGCTGCACGCCGGCAGGGAGCCATGCGCCTGTGCCACTTTTCCGGCCTCAACCACCCTTCCTGCCCGTTTTTTTCCGGGCCACTCCCCCCACAATCCGCTGTTTCTGCCGCTCTTTGGCTGCTCCGTTCTTTTCGACGAAGAGCCTCTCGCCGGTGAAGGGATTTTTCTCCGTATAATACATGACGCTGGCCCAGGTGGATGGCGTCGGCGTAAAGATCTGCACCTGCTCGGGGGTGATCCGCAGCTCGCTGCTGACAAAGCGCTGCATCGCCTGCATGTCGCGGTCGGTGCAGCCGGGATAGGCCGCGATCAGGTAATAGGTCAGGAACTGGTTTTTGCCCGCCTCGGCCGAGAGCCGGTCGAAGCGCCGTTTGAACTCCAGCAGCGAGGCGGCCGCCGGTTTGTTCATCAGGTTGAGCACGTGCGGTTCGGTATGCTCCGGGGCCACCTTGAGCTGGCCGGAGACATGATGCGCCGTCAGCTCCCGCAGATAGGCTTCACCTCCGGTCCGGTCTTCCAAAATCAGATCATAGCGCAGTCCCGAAGCGACAAAGACCTTTTTAACGCCCGGCAGCCGGCGCAATTTTTTGAGCAGTTCGGTCTGGCGCCGGTGATCGGGCCTGAGGGTGGAGCAGACCTGTGCGCCGATGCAGGCTTTGAACTGGCAACTCCCCCTGCTTTTTTTGCGGCCGCATTCGAAACCATACATATTGGCCGTCGGCCCGCCGGCATCGCTGATGATGCCGCGGAAGGCGGGGTGGCGGGTCAGTGCCTCCGCCTCCCTGAGGATTGAGGCTTCGCTGCGGGAGAGGACGGTTCGCCCCTGGTGGACGGCGATGGCGCAAAAATGGCATTCGCCGTAACAGCCGCGGTGGGTGTTGATGGAAAAGCGGATCGTATCGAGAGCGCGCACCGCTCCGAACTGCTGATGCCAGGGATGCTGTTCGCGCTCAAAGGGGAGTTCAGCGGCCTGGTCCAGTTCGGCTTCGCTGAGGTGGAGGGCTGGCGGATTCTGCACCAGCCAGCGGTCGCCGTGCTGCTGATTGAGGCCGCGGGCCGTCACGGGATCGTTGTTGTCGTAAAAGAGACGGAACATCCCGGTAAAGGCCTCCTGGTCGGCGGCGACGGTCTCAAAGTCCGGCAGGGTGAGATAGTCCGGACGGGGCGCATGGGCGATATAGCAGAGCCCGCGGATTTCCCGGAAATCACCGCCCTGGGCCAGTGCCTGCGCGAGCTCCAGGACGGCCCGTTCGCCCATGCCGTAGATGAGGGCGTCGGCCTTGGCGTCGAAGAGGATGGAACGGCGGATGGAATCGGACCAATAGTCAAAGTGGGCAATGCGGCGCAGGCTGGCTTCGATGCCGCCGAGGACGATCGGCCGGGTGGCTTTGAACGAGCGCCGGATCAGGTTGGTATAAACGATCACGGCCCGGTCGGGGCGGCGGTTGTTGAGCCCGCCCGGGGAAAAGTCGTCGCTCTTCCGCCGCTTCTTGAGGGCGGTATAGTTGGCGACCATCGAATCGACACAGCCTCCGCTGACGCCCCAGAAGAGCCCGGGCTCGCCGAGGCGGGTGATCTCCTCCGGGTTCTCGACCGATGGCTGGGCGATGATGCCAACACGGAAGCCGTGATGGTGGAGCCATTTGCCGATCTGCGCGGCGCCGTTGAAGGGGCTGTCGATGTAACTGTCGCCGGTGACGAGGATGACGTCGCACGCCTCCCAGCCCAGCTCGTTCATCTCCTGCCGTGTTGCGGGTAAAAACATGGTTTCCTCTCCTGGCTGCCGTCCAATATAGTGAAATCGGCGACAGAATGCATGCAAAATTATCGCTTTACCTGCCGCCATTTTCGCTGAGATTATTTTTGCATTGAACACAATTAATTGCTATATTTCCCGAAACGTGAAGAGAACTTCGCCGGGCCCCGCGGGGGCGATCCAGGAGATCAGGTGACAAAACCATAGCAAGCCCCTAATCAACGAGAGAGGAGCAGATCATGTCAGTTATTGCGGGTCTGGATTGGGTCATCATTTTCGCCTACTTTGTTATTATTCTCGGTCTGGCCTGGTGGGTGATCCGGCGCCAGAAGCAGACAACGGACGGCTATTTTCTCGCCGGGCGCTCGCTGGGATGGTTCATCGTCGGCGCCTCGATTTTCGCCTCCAACATCGGCTCCGAGCATCTGGTCGGTCTGGCCGGCTCCGGCGCCACCGACGGTGTGGCTATGGCCCATTATGAGCTGCACGCCTGGTGTCTGCTGGTGCTGGGGTGGGTGATGGTGCCCTTTTATATGCGCTCCAAGGTCTACACCATGCCCGAGTTTCTCGAGCGGCGCTTCTCGCCGTCGGCCCGGACCTTCCTCTCGGTCGTCTCCCTGGTCGCCTATGTACTGACCAAGATTGCGGTCGGCATCTTCGCCGGCGGTGTGGTCTTTAGCGTGCTCCTGCCTGAGTTGAACTGGTTCGGCCTCGACAGCTTCTGGATCGGATCGGTGCTGGTCATCCTGATCACCGGGCTCTATACCATCCTGGGCGGCATGAAAGCCGTCGCCTATACCGAAGCCCTGCAGACGGTCGTCCTCGTCATCGGCTCGGCCCTGGTGACCTACTTCGGTCTCAAGGCCCTCGGCGGCTGGGGAGAGCTTCGTGCCATCGCCGGTTCCGAGATGTTCAACCTCTGGAAGCCCCTGGTGCCGCACGGCGTGCAGGGGACCTGGGCGCCGGTGATGGAGACGGGCCGCATGGCCTGGTATTTCAACAACAACTATCCCTGGATCGGCATGCTCTTCTGCGCCCCGATCGTCGGCCTCTGGTACTGGTGCACCGACCAGTACATTGTCCAGCGCACACTGAGCGCCAGCAGCGAGACCGAAGCCCGTCGCGGTTCGATCGCGGCCGCCTTTTTCAAGCTCCTCCCGGTCTTCATCTTCATCATCCCCGGCATCATTGCCTTCGCCCTGGCCAAGAGCGGCCAGAACGCCACCCTGCAGGCGGCGATGATGGATGCCAACGGCAACCTCATCCGCGACAACGCCCAGAGCGCCTTCCCCCTCATGGTCGCCCACATTCTGCCGGTCGGCATCCGCGGCATGGTGGTGGCGGGACTCCTGGCCGCTCTGATGAGCTCCCTGGCCGGGGCTTTCAATGCCAGTTCGACCCTTTTCACCATGGATTTCTACTCCCGGCTGCGGCCCAACGTCAGCCAGGAGCGGCTGGTCTGGATCGGCCGCGTCGCCACCGGCGTCATGGTGCTCATCGGCCTGCTCTGGATCCCGGTCATTCGCGGCGGCCGGGGCCTCTATGATTACCTCCAGGGGGTGCAGGGCTATCTCGCTCCGCCCATCTTTGTCGTCTTTTTCCTCGGCGTCTTTAACAAGCGCATGAACGCCAAAGGGGCAATGGCCGCGCTCATCACCGGTTTCAGCCTCGGCATCATCCGCCTCGCGGTCGATACGCCGCCCAAACTGATCCAGGGCTTCAGCTATGCCACCGGCTCCTTCCTCTGGGTTTTCAACAATATCTTTTTCCAGTACTACAGCATCCTGATCGCGGTGATCTGCGCCGCTGTGATGCTGATCGTGAGTTATCGCACCTCCGAGCCCGATTACGCTCGCATCAGCGGCCTGACTTACGGTACAGTCACCGAGGCGCACCGCAAGGCGACCCGCGCCAGCTGGGGCCGGGGCGACCTTATGGCTTCGATCCTGGTCATCTGCCTGATCCTGGCCGCCTACCTCTACTTCGTCGGCTGAGAGCGGAGAAAAACCATGCCTGAAAGAGAGGCCTGCGTCATCGGACTGGATTACGGCACCGATTCGGTCCGCGCCCTGATCGTACGCGCCGCCGACGGGGCCGAGATCGCAACGGATGTTTTTTATTATCCGCGCTGGAAGCAGGGCCTCTACTGCGATGCGGCCGCGAACCGCTTCCGTCAGCATCCCCTCGATTATGTCGAGGGGCTCGAGGCGGTCATCCGGGGGGCCCTGGACAGGGCCCCGGCCGGCACCGCAGCGCGCGTGCGGGGCATCTCGGTCGATACCACCGGCTCAACCCCCTGCGCCATCGACCGGCAGGGGAGCCCCCTGGCCCTGAAGCCCGAATTCGCCAACAATCCCAACGCGATGTTCGTGCTCTGGAAGGACCATACCGCCATCCGCGAGGCCGGGGAGATCAACACCCTCGCCAAAAGCTGGGGGGGCATCGACTATACCCGCTACGAGGGCGGGGTCTACTCCTCCGAATGGTTCTGGTCCAAAATTCTCCATGTGCTGCGCGAGGATGAGGAGGTGCGCGAGGCGGCTTTTTCGTGGGCCGAGCAGTGCGACTGGATTCCGGCGCTTTTGACCGGCATGAGCGATCCCCGCACCTGGAAGCGCAGCCGCTGCGCCGCGGGCCACAAGGCGATGTGGCATGAATCGTGGGGGGGACTGCCCGCCGAGGAGTTCCTGGTCCGTCTCGACCCCCTGCTGACCGGCTTGCGGGCCCGGCTCTATCGCGACACCTTCACCGGCGACCGGGCCGCCGGCGTGCTCTCGCCCGCATGGGCGCAGCGGCTCGGACTGGCCGACGGTGTCGTCGTCGGGGTCGGCGCCTTCGACGCCCACTTCGGGGCCGTCGGGGCCGGTATCCAGCCCCACATGCTCGTCAAGGTGATGGGGACCTCGACCTGCGACATGATCACCACCCCCCTGACCGGGGGCGAGGAGCATCTTGTGGCCGGCATTTGCGGTCAGGTGGACGGCTCGATCCTTCCCGGCCAGCTCGGCCTCGAGGCCGGACAGTCCGGTTTCGGCGATATCTACGCCTGGTTCAAGGAACTGCTCCTGTGGCCGATGGAGCACCTCGGGGAAACCCTTGTACCGGGCGAAGCGGCGGAGCGGCAGCGGCGGATCGAGGAGGCGGCCGAGGCGCTTATCCCCGCGCTCTCGGAAGCGGCTGCGGCTCTGCCCATTGAAGAGTCGGGGGTTCTTGCCGTGGACTGGATGAACGGCCGGCGCACCCCGGATGCCAATCAGGCCCTCAAGGGGGCCATCGCCGGCCTCAACCTCGGCTCGGATGCGCCCCGCGTCTTCCGCGCCCTCGTCGAGGCTACGGCCTTCGGCGCCAGGGCCATCGTCGACCGCTTCATCGCCGAAGGGGTCGACATCAGAGGCGTCATCGGCATCGGGGGAGTGGCGAAGAAATCCCCCTTCATCATGCAGATCATGGCGGACGTGCTCAACATGCCCATCAGGGTGGCTGCAGCGGAACAGGCCTGCGCTCTGGGTTCCGCCATGGCGGCTGCTGCGGCAGCCGGGCTCCATCCCGATCTGGGCACCGCCCAGAAAGCGATGGGGAGCGGCTTCGAGACCGTCTATACCCCGGACGCCGGCAACGCGGAGAAGTACCGGGTTCTCTACAGCCGCTACCTGAAGATCTGCCGTTTTATCGAAGAGGAATTCACTGAATAACCCGCCGGCAGGAGGTGTCACCGGAACCATCCGGAGGGCTGCGGTACGGGTCCGGATCCCCTGCGGCCAGAAGGAGTGCCTGGAGATGAAGAATGTCCCCGTGATCAAACTCGGCCTCGTCGCAGTCAGCCGTGACTGCTTCCCCATCGAGCTCTCCCATTCGCGGCGGAGCAAGGTGGCGGCGGCGTGCAAGGCGCTGGAGCTGCCGCTGGTTGAGATCCCGACCATCATCGAGAATGAAAATCATACCCTGCAGGCTCTTGAGGAGCTGAAAAAGAACGGGGTCAACGCTTTGGTGGTCTATCTCGGCAACTTTGGTCCTGAGGGACCCGAGACCATCCTTGCCCAGCGCTTCGACGGCCCGGTGATGTTCGTCGCCGCCGCCGAGGAGAGCGGCAGTGACCTCATCGACGGCCGCGGCGATGCCTACTGCGGCATGCTCAACGCCTCCTACAATATCGGCCTGCGCAAGCTGCGCCCATGGATTCCCGAATATCCCGTCGGCATGCCGGAGGAGGTGGCCGCGATGATCCGGGATTTCCTGCCGGTGGCGCGCATCATCGTCGGCCTCAAGCACCTCAAGATCTTCTCCTTCGGGCCGCGGCCCCAGGATTTCCTCGCCTGCAACGCCCCGATCAAGCCCCTCTACGACCTCGGCATCGAGATCATGGAGAACAGCGAGCTGGATCTCTATGACATTTGTCTTGCCGCCAAAGAGGATCCGATGGTGGCGGAGGTCAGCCGGGCCATGGCCGGGGAGCTGGGCGTGGGCAACAGCTATCCCGATATGCTCGGCAAGCTGGCGCAGTATGAGGTCGCCCTCCGCCGCTTCATGGAGAACAACCTCGGCGCCAGCCGCTACGGCATCTTCGCCAACAAGTGCTGGCCGGCCTTTGAAAAGTATTTCGGCCACGTCCCCTGCTTCATCAATTCACGCCTGGCCGCCGACGGGATCCCGGTCTCCTGCGAGGTTGATATTTACGGCGCTCTGAGCGAGTACATCGCCGCCTGCGCCACGCTTCGCCCGCCGGCCATCCTGGATATCAACAACACCGTGCCCCGGGACATGTACGAGGCCAACCGTGCCGCCATGAAGGATTATGCCCAGAGTGACCTTTTTATGGGCTTCCACTGCGGCAACGTCTCCTCGGCCTGCCTGGTCCGGCCGAAGATGAAGTATCAGCTCATCATGCACCGCCTGCAGGAGCCGGGGCAGGAGCCCAATATCACCCGCGGCACCATCGAGGGGCAGATCAGGGCCGGCGAGGTGACCATTTTCCGCCTCCAGTCCACGGCCGATACCCGCCTCAAGTCTTATATCGCCCAGGGCGAGGTGCTCGATGTCGATCCGCGCTCCTTCGGCAGTATCGGCGTCTTCGCCATCCGGGAGATGGGCCGCTTTTACCGTCATGTCCTGATCGAAAAGCGCTATCCCCACCACACGGCGGTCGCCTTTGCCCACGCGGGCCGCACCCTGTTCGCGGCTGCGCGCATGCTCGGCGTCGAGGATATTGCCTTCAACCAGCCGAGGGGAATCATTTATCCTGCGGAAAATCCTTTTGCCTGAGGGCGGAGAGAACACATAACGAGGAGTGACGATGAAACGCTGCGAGATTTTGATCATTGCCCTGCTGGCGGCAGCCCTTCTGACGCTGACCGCCGCATGCAACAAGTCCGGAGAGGCCAAGGGGCCCTCCATTTCATCCGCCCCCTTTGGTCAGACGGCCGAAGGCCAGGCGGTCGAGCTTTATACCCTGAAGAACAGCCGGGGCACGACCGTCAGGATCACCCCCTGGGGCGGAGTTGTCACCTCCATCATCGTCCCTGACCGCAGCGGCACGATGGGCGATGTCGTACACGGTTTTGACGAGCTGGCCGGCTATACCGACGCGGTCCCCTATTTCGGCGCCCTCATCGGCCGCTACGGCAACCGCATCGCCAAAGGCGCCTTTGAGCTGGATGGCACGGTCTACACCCTGCCGGTCAACAACGGCGCCAACCACCTCCACGGAGGTCCAAAGGGCTTCGACAAGGTGCTCTGGACGGCAGGGCCCATCGAGGCCGGCAAACCGGCCCTCACCCTCACCTACCTGAGCAAGGAGGGGGAGGCGGGCTATCCCGGAAACCTCACCGCCACGGTGATCTACACCCTGACCGAAGAGGATGAGCTGGTGATCGACTATACCGCCGTCACCGATAAAAAGACTGTGGTCAACCTGACCAATCACACCTATTTCAACCTGGCCGGCAGCGGCGACATCCTTGGCCATGAGATGCAGATCGATGCGGACCGCTATACCCCGGTCGACGAGGGCCTCATCCCGACCGGAGAGCTGGCGCCGGTCGAAAACACCCCCTTCGATTTCCGCACTCCGACCGCCATCGGCGCGCGCATCAATGAAGACGATGTGCAGCTCAAGTACGGCAACGGCTACGACCACAACTGGGTCCTGAACGGCCCGATGGGAACCATGCGCAAGGTGGCGACCGTCTACGAGCCGGTCAGCGGCCGGGTGCTGGAAGTGCTCACAACCGAACCCGGGCTTCAGTTCTACGCCGGCAATTTCCTCGACGGCACTCTCACCGGCAAGCAGGGCCGGGTTTACGGCTTCCGCTCCGGATTCTGCCTGGAGACCCAGCATTACCCCGATTCACCCAACCAGCCCGCTTTTCCTTCCACCGTACTGAACCCCGGCGAGACCTACAAGACCCGCACGATCTACAAGTTTTCGACCCGATAGACTCGCTGCTGAAGGAGGGCCACCCCTGAGGGCGGCGCCAGGATCAAGGGATCCTGGCGCCGCCCTTAGCGCATCAGGATGAGCTTTCTGCTCTGTGCAGTTCCGCCCGCCTCAAGCCGGCAGATGTAGAGCCCGCCTGCCGCCCCGGCGGCATCCCATTGCACGCTGTGCGCCCCGGCCGGCATGGTGCGCGAGAGCAGGAGAGCGATCTCCCGCCCGAGCAGGTCGTGGATTCTGAGTGAAACCGGTCCGGCCTCGGGCAGGACAAAGGAGATGGTGGTGGAAGGGTTGAAGGGATTGGGATAGTTCTGCAGGAGTTCCATCCTTTGCGGCAAGGCGTTCCCTTGCCTCTCGACCCCGCTGCTGATGGCGGTGAAGGCTGCCGTCAGGCTCGAGTTTCTGCCGACGGTCAGACTCAGCACTGTGTCGGTGGAGGCGGATGAGCCGCTCCAGCCGGCGAATTTCCAGCCGGGATCGGCAAGGGCGGTGAGATGGATGGGATTGCTGGTGAAATAGCTGCCCGTCCAGGGCAGTTTGTCGGCTGTGAAGGTGAGGGAATTGAGCCGCACCCTCCCGCCGGCTGTGGATGTAAGAGTGAGGGTGCCCGGGCTGCCGCACTTGAAAAAATCGCGGACAAAGCCGCGGAGATAGCCCGGCCGCTCCTGGGCGAAGGTGATCATGCGCTTGACGTGGTCGCTGGCGGTTTTTTCGCTGATCCCCCAGCGCTTGCGGTGCCGGGCGATATCCGGGGTGATCGCGCTGGCCATCTCGTTGATGGTATTGACCACCCGGGTGCTCTCGAAGTTGGTATTGAGCAGGTCGGCGAGGAGATTGATGAACTGGTTCCTGATCCTGGGATTCTCGACCAGCTTGCGCGGCAGCAGGGTGGACCAGGGGGGATTGGAGCCGGGGCGGGTCTCGATGCCCGAGAGCAGGTAGTAGAGATGGTTCTCGGACTGTCCGGTGGTCTCGTATAAATTGAAACCGAAATCGAGGTCGAACAGAATCCAGCGCCATTTGCCGTTCTCGCTGCGTTCGCGCCAGTACTTGACGTTGTTGGCAGGCCAGTCCTGGCTGTTGTAATAGACCTCCGCTGCCCAGTAGAGCAGGCATTCGTCGAGATCGATCATGCGGTTGACATACTCCCAGGCCGCGTCTGTCTTCATGTCCTGGGTCGAGAGGTAATCGATCAGTTCCTGATAGTGTCGGGTATCGCCGTGGATCACCTCAATATTGCCCTCAAGCATGTCGATGTTGTCGGGATCGACGCCATGGTGGTTGGCTATGTAATGCTCGTTGACCTTTTCGCGGATGTTGTAGACACCCCAGTATTCGCCGTTGATAAAGGCGTTGGCCGGCCGGTATTCCAGATAGTCGATGTCGAGGTCCTGGACCAGGGTCTGCATCATGGCGTCGCGGAAATGGGTATACTGAAAATCGTTGCCCGAGTTGCGCAGCACAAAGGCCTTGTGCCTGGTCAGCTCCAGGTCCGGGAAGAGGGGATAATCGATGCCGTTGACGCCATAGTCGCTCTTGAATTTCACCGAAATCGATTTCTGGGGAAAGGAGCGGGTGTAGGCGCCATAGATGGCGATGCCGCACTCCTCCGAAATGCCGAGCTTTTTGTCGTCATCGAAGAACTCGACATGGGCCGGCTTCTCCCAGTCCATCCAGTAGTTGGCACCATAGTTGGGGGCCGCCGGTGTCCAGCCGGGGCCGTCGGCGTAGATGCCTGTGTAATAGTCAAAGAGATTGGCGGGGTCGCTCGTGAGCGAGACGACTGGCAGCTTGCTGGTTTCGTTGATGAAATAGGTGGAGTGAGCGCACCGGGAGGGCTGGTGGCCGGCCTCGACGCTCACCGCCTTGAGCACCGAGGTTTTTTGCACCGTCACCGGACCGGTGTAGAGCGCCGATGCGGAGTCCGGATCGCTGCCGTCCAGGGTGTAATAGATACGGTTGCCCGCGGCGGTGAGAGTGACAGTCACGGCCGCGGAATAAAATCCCGCCGCCGGGGAGGCGGTCACCTGATCGGCATAGGGAAGGATGATCCTGCCCGTGTTGGCAGCGCCGGGCGAAGGGGTCTGGAAGGCCCACGCGCCGCCGCCGTCGCTCGTGCGGCCCCAGGCGATGTCGCCGCTCGAGACCGGCACATCGATGCGGTCGGCGACCACACCGGCGGCGTCCGTCAGCACGATGGATTCGCCCGAAGCGCTGATCTTGAAATTGGTATGCCAGTAGGTGCCCTGCTTGTTCTTGTCAGAGGCGAAGACCAGCAGAAACTCTCCCGGCGCCAGCGTGGCCGTTCCGAAATGCCATTTGACGGTTTTGGGATCGTCGCTGAGGCCGTAGCCCTCGAGCTGGACCGCTGCAGCGCCGCTGTTATAGAGTTCGATATAGTCGGAGGCGTCTCCGTCTTCATCGTCGATGGTCTTCTGGTTGGAGGCGACGATTTCGTTGATCACCACATTCTGCGCAGTGGCGAAAGCGGGGATGAGCAGGAGCAGAAAGAGCCAGTGTCTGTACATGGGGAAACTCCATCGGCTGATCAGGGAGAGTGTGAATGATGCGGGGCACCACTGTGAATAGGGGAAGTTACGCAGATGCGCCTCCTTATGCAATATTTTTCTTCTCCCTCTGCCGGCGCAGCGCAACTCCTTTTTTGCTTGAAATTGGCCGCATGAATGGCTATTTTGGCTGCGAGCGGCCGTCTAGGTTTCGGCCGCCGGGTGTGATTCACTGTGCAGAGAAATTCCGGAGTGTGTATGCAAAAAACGCTGCTGTTTTCTATCATCCTGCTGATCCTGGCGGCTGCCCTGCCTCTTGCCGCTCAGGAGATGCCCCTCGTTTACGATGTTGAGAATACGGGGGTGGAGTGTCCGCCTCCCTTTCTTCCCGCGTTCAGCGATCTGCCCGTGATTGCGGCCCTGCCGGATCCCTTCGCCTGGGCCGACGGGCGTGGCCGCGTCGCCCACAAGTCGGATTGGCGCTGGCGGCGCGCCGAGATCAGCGCCATGCTGCAGCACTATCAGCTCGGGGAGAAGCCGCCTGCACCGGGTAGTCTGAAGGCCTCCCTCTCTGACGGCCGTCTCATTGTTACTGTTGAGGAGAACGGCCAAACGTTGACCCTGACTGCGGTGATCACCCTCCCCGCCTGCGGCAGCGCGCCCTACCCGGCTGTGATCGGCGTCGGCGGCGGCACCGGCAGTCTGCCTGCCGACCTCTTCACCAGCCGCTGCGTCGCCACTATCAGTTACAATTACAGCGAGGTCGCGCCCTGGACCCAGAGCGGCCGCGGCCAGGGGGGATTCTACACCCTCTATCCGGATGCCAAAGTGGGCTACTTCACGGCCTGGGCCTGGGGGATCAGCCGCATCATCGATGGACTGCAGCAGGTGCCGGAGGCCCGGATCGATACCCGCCGCCTCGCAGTCACCGGCTGCTCCTTCGCCGGCAAGATCGCCCTCTATTCCGGCGCGCTCGACGAGCGCATCGCCCTCACCATCGCCCAGGAGCCGGGCGGCGGAGGCGATGCCGCCTGGCGTGTCACCGAAACCCTGAGCGGCAGCCGCGAGACTCTGCGTAACGCCCAGAGCTACGGCTGGTACCATCAGGATCTGACCCTGTTCAACAATGCCGTGACCCGGCTGCCCATCGACCAGCATGAGGTGATGGCCCTGATCGCCCCCCGCGCCTTCCTGCTGCTCGGTAATCCCGACATGGAGTGGCTGGCGGAGGAATCCGGCTACGTCGGCTGCATGGCCGCCCGCGAAGTCTGGCAGGCCCTGGGCGTGCCGGAACGCTTCGGCTTTTCCAAGGTGGGCGGGCACAACCACTGCAATCTTCCGGATACCCAGCGCCCCGAGGTGGGGGCCTTCATCGACCGCTTCCTGCTTGGCAAAGAGGAGACCCCGACCGATTATGCCATCCATCCCGGCTACAACACCAATCTATCCAGCTGGATCAAGTGGAGCACGCCGGAGCTCGGCAGCGGCGCCTCTTTTTTCGGCCGGGCGGAGCTGATTGATCCGCCCGATCAGCAGAAGGAGTTGGGCGCCGAGGTCACCTGCAGATGGAACCGGGTGGAAGGGGCGGCGCGCTACCTCTTCGAGATGTCCGCTGATCCCCTCTTTGCCAGTGTCGCCGTCCGCGACTCCACAGCGGATACCCTCAAAACCCTCACCGGGCTGTCCATGGGAATGCGCTGCTACTGGCGGGTGCGGGTGCAGGACAGCGCTGGATCCGTCGGGCCCTGGAGCGCCGTGTGGAGCTTTACCACCTACATCCCCATGCCGGGAGAGACCCGGCTGGTCGCCGCCACGCCCCTGCCCAACCGCGCCGACTATATCAATCTGAAGTGGAGCCAGGCGATAAACGCCACCGAGTATTGGGTGCAGCTCTCCGCCCAGGCCTCCTTCAACCGGCTGATCTCCTCGGCTGTGACCTCGGACACCAGCCGCAATCTCAACGGCACAACCGAGGGGACGCGCTACTATTGGCGGGTGCAGCCGCGCAATGTCGCCGGCACGGCCTCGTGGAGCGCGACCAGCGAGTTCACCATCCTCATCGCCCCGACCGACCTCGCGGTCAAGCTCAACAGCGCCTATCAGGCTGTACTCACCTGGAAGGACCGTTCGAAGGTGGAGGCGGATTATCTGATCGAGCGGCAGTCCGGCCCGCAGGGGGCGTATGCGGTACTCACAACGCTCGCGAGCGGCGCGACCACCTGGACCGACAGCACTGTGCAGAAGGGGGAGAGCTACACCTGGCGGGTCAGGGCGGGCAAGGATTCGGTCACCTCACTGCCCAGCAACGAAGTCTCGCTGACCCTGACCTCCGTGCGCAGTGAGGGCGCGCTGCCCATGGAATTTTCCCTGAGTCAGAACTATCCCAATCCCTTCAATCCCTCGACGCGGATAGTCTTTTCCCTGCCCCGGGCAGAGCGGACGAAATTAGCCCTTTATGATCTTCTCGGCCGTGAAGTGCGGACTCTGGTCGATCAGGAGATGGCGGCGGGTCAGCAT
>DAOOPF010000102.1:0-8963 GCA_035388125.1 bacterium
TGGCATAGGCGACGATGAAGGGCGGCAGCAGGGTGAAGAAGAGGAGGAGGAAAAGGAGGATCCCGACCGGCAGGATGGCCTGCGGGAACTCGAGGCTGAAGAGGCAGAGGATCATCAGCGTATCGACGAAGCGGTCGATGGTGCCGTCCCAAAAGGCGCCCAGCCGGGTGGCGTTGCCTTTATAGCGCGCCACCTTGCCATCGATGAGATCCATAAAGGCGCTGACGGCGAAGATGACGGCGCCTAGAAAGGGGCGCTTGCACAGCACTGCGGAATAGGCGGCGAGGGCGACAAAAAGGGAGAGAGTGGTCCAGGTGTTCGGCGAGAGAAAAGCAAAGCTCTTTCCGACCCACTTTTCAAGCCGCGGCATGTCGATAAATTCTTTTATGATAAGGCACTCTCCTGTTTCAGATCGGGATACGGTGGCCGGGGGCTGTAAAATTATATCAAATTATCAAATAAGCGAGACTAAAACAACAAAAAAATCGCAGCGGCGGCGCCTGACCGCACTGCTGCCGCCCTCCCCTGCGGCAGCCATGAACGGATCCGCGGACAGCTCCCCGGCCGGCCCGATGCCGGGATTGAGCTTTTTTTCGCTTGATTTTATCGGCGCTGAATGGCTATATTGAGATAAAAGCAGTGGAATCCGGGTATTATCGAGCAGGTAAAGGCGGCGCCTATGAACAAACCGGCGACAGATCCTCTTCTTCAGGAGGCGATCAGGGAGGCGCAAAAAGGGATGCGGCTCAACCACGGCGGCCCCTTCGGCGCGGTCATCGTCCACCAAGGCCGCATCATCGCCCGCGGCCATAACGAGGTGCTCAGGCGCAACGATCCGACCGCCCACGCCGAAATCGTCGCCATCCGCAAGGCCGCGGCCAGGCTCGGCCGCTTCGACCTCGGGGACTGCGAGATCTGGTCGACCTGCGAACCCTGCCCGATGTGCTTCGCCGCCATCCACTGGGCCAGGATCCCCCTGCTCCATTACGGCTGCACCCACGTCGACGCCGCCGCCATCGGCTTTGACGACGCCCTGATCTACGCCGTCATCCGCGGCGAGACCGCCGCCGAACCCGTGCGCCGGCTGCAGCACGGCCGGCCGGAATGCCTCGCGCTCTTTGAAGAATGGCGCGACAAACAGGACCGACAAAGCTACTGAAAGAGAGGGCAAAGCATGTTCTGCATATTCTGCGAAATCGCCGCCAAACGGATCCCGGCCCACATCGTCTATGAAGATGAGCTGCTCATCGCCTTTATGGACCTGACACCCATCACCAAAGGACACGTGCTGGTGATCCCCAAAGCCCACGCCGAAAACATCTGGGAGCTTGCGCCCGCGGCGGCCGCGGCGATGCTCCCCGCCGCCCAAAAGATCGCCGCCGCCCTGCGCATCTCCGGCCTCCCCTGCGAAGGACTGAATCTCCAGATGGCCAACGGTGCGACCGCCGGCCAGTCGGTCTTTCACGCCCATCTCCACATCATCCCCCGCTCCCACGGAGACGGTTTCGGGCTGAAATTTCCCGCCGGCTACGGCAGGGAGGCGGACAAGGAGGAACTCGCTGAAACCGCCGCCCTCATCCGTTCGAACCTCAACCACACGCCGGCCTGACCCCGCCAATACTCGCAGCCACTGCATCAAAAAAAAGCCCTGCTCCCTTACGGGAGCAGGGCTGGTCATTTCTGACCGCGCTTAGTTGATCTCAATCTGACGCGGTTTAACCTCTTCCACCTTGGGCAGAACGACGGTCAGAACACCATCCTTGTACTCGGCCCGGATGGCATCGGCCTTGATCCGGCTCGGCAGGCTGAAAGTGCGCTGAAAAGTACCGAAAAGGCGCTCGGAGCGATAGCAGTTGGCCTCCTTCTCCTCGACCTCGGACCTGCGCTCGCCTTTGATGGAGAGCAGATTGTTCTCGACCGAAATCTTGAGATCTTTCTTCTCCATGCCGGGGATGTCCGCCTTGACCACGACCTCATTCTCGGTCTCGCGCACATCGACGCGCGGCGACCAGACCATCGAGTCCTCTTCACCGCGGTTCCACAAGGGCCAACCCGTAAAGGCTTCGTCGAACCAGGGGTTGCGCACCAGATTGTCACGATCACGTCTTGCCAGTAACATATGTACCTCCTTTTTATTTTTACACTTGCCTGTTAGACCTTTGACGCTTACGCACAGCTACATTACAAAGAGCGTGCCAAAATTGATAAAACATCTTTATAGATTGTTTTTATTACACTTTCATCTTTTACAGTCCCAAGAGTGCCCTTGTGACATCGCGACAGTAAATCTGTCATATTGTCAATTTATTGAGCCACATTTGTCAATTTGGCAGATTATTCGGGCGTCCGGCCATGCCGGTACGGGGGATGCCGCGAAAGGCCAATAAAAAGCATTGAGTTATAGTTCCGAAAGTGGTATATTGACCGTCAAAACCGGCAGAGGCGGGTCCGATTGCACGCTCCGCATGGAGCGCAACCCTGGAACGGGCCGTCAGCGGCCGGTTTACCATAACCGGGAAAATACCATGTCCATTCCTGTTCGTGTGCCTGAAGCGGATGTCGATCCCCAGTTTCCGGAGCGCTGGTCGCCGCGGGCTTTTTCCTCGCAGCCGGTGGCGGAGGCCGACCTGCGTTCGCTCTTTGAGGCGGCGCGCTGGGCGCCCTCGGCCGCCAACTCCCAGCCCTGGCTCTTTCTGGTGGCGGTGACGCCGGAGGATCACGCCCGTTTTCTCGCCCTTCTCAATCCCGGCAACCAGATCTGGGCCCGCGAGGCTCCGGTGCTGCTCTTTGTGCTGACGCGGCTGCGCAGCGCTTCCGGCCGTGCCATGGAGTGGGGCGCTTTCGACGCCGGAGCGGCCTGGATGGCCCTTGCCCTGCAGGCGCGCAAGCTCGGTCTCTACGCCCACGCCATGGGGGGCTTTGACCGCGAAGGAATCTATGCCCGCCTCAATATCCCGGCTGAGGAGTACCAGGCCCTGGCCGCTGTCGCGGTGGGCTATTACGGTGATCCCGCCCGCCTCAGCGAGGAGCTTCAGCAGCGTGAGCGTCCCTCGCCGCGCAAGCCGCTTGCGGAGGTCTTTCACTATGGCGCGCTGGGGGAGGAATGAACTCGGGCCGCGCCCTGCAGCGCGCGGCCCTGGCGGTCGCGATGCTCACCTCTTTTATCACCCCCTTCATGGGTTCGGCGGTCAACATCGCCCTGCCCGGGATCGGCGCCGAGCTGGGGATGGATGCGGTGATGCTGACCTGGATCGCCTCCTCCTACATCCTGGCGGCGGTGGTCTTTCTGCTCCCCTTCGGGCGGCTGGCGGACATTTACGGCCGCAAAAAGATTTTCAGCCTCGGCATTCTCTTTTTCCTCCTCGGCTCCCTGGCAGCGGCTCTCTCCCGCAGCGGGGCGATGCTTCTCGCTGCGCGCGTCATCCAGGGACTGGGGGGCGGACTGGTTTTCGGCACCGCCACGGCCATTCTCATTTCGGTCTATCCGCCGGAAAAGCGCGGCCACGTCATCGGCTGGAACATCGCCGCGGTCTATATCGGTCTTTCGCTCGGTCCCCCGGCCGGCGGCTGGATGGTCGGCCAGTTCGGCTGGCGCAGCATCTTCTGGCTCAACAGCATTCTCTGCGCCGTTGTGCTCTGGTTGACCCTCCGCTATCTGCGGCGGGAGTGGAAGGAAGCGGCGGGCGAGAAATTTGACGCTCCCGGCGCCGCCGCCTACGCCCTCGGCATTGTCGCCCTGATGTACGGCCTCTCCACCCTGCCCGCGAGCCGCGGCTATGCCGCCCTCGCCGCCGCCGCGGCCGCCCTCGGGCTCTTCATCCACTGGGAGGGGCGCACCAGCACGCCCCTTCTGGAGGTGCGCCTGCTGCGCGGCAACCGGGTCTTCGCCTTCTCCAACCTCGCCGCCCTCATCAGCTACAGCGCCACCTTCGCGGTCGGCTTTCTGCTCAGCCTCTACCTGCAGTACATCAAGGGGCTGACGCCCCAGCAGGCGGGGCTGGTGATGATCTCGCAGCCGGTGATGCAGGCCCTCTTCTCGCCGGTGGCCGGTCGCCTCTCCGACCGGATCGAGCCGCGCCTGATCGCTTCGGCCGGAATGGCGCTGACGGCGGCGGGACTGGCGCTGCTCTTCTTCCTCGAGCGCACCACCGGGGTGGCCTATATCAGCCTCAGTCTGGTGGTGCTGGGCATCGGTTTCGGCCTCTTTTCCTCGCCCAATACCAACGCCATTATGGGGGCGGTGGAACGGCGCCAGTTCAGCGTCGCCTCGGCCACCCTCGCCACCATGCGCATGCTCGGCCAGATGTTCAGCATGGGCATGACCGCCCTGGTCATCGCCCTTTTCGTCGGTCACCGGCAGATCGGCGCGGAAAACCAGGGAGGCTTTCTAGCCGGCATGCATCTGCTGCTGGGCGGGTTCGCCCTCCTCTCCCTGGCCGGAATTTTCGCCTCGCTGGCGCGCGGCAAAGTGCACAGATAAGGGTTGTCAGGGAGCGGGATCAGAACCCTGCGCGGGACAGCACAAACGGATTCTGGAGTCGCAGCGATGGATATCTTTATTCAGGCGGCCAATATCGTCGCCCCGGTCTTCATCATCGTCTTCATCGGCCTTGCTCTGCGCCGTGCCGGCATGATCGACGCCCATTTCAACACCCTCTCCTCCAGGCTGGTCTTCATGGTCACCCTGCCCGCCCTTCTGTTCGCCAAGATCTCCTCCACCCGCATCCAGGAACTGATCGACGGGCGCCAGATTCTCTTCGCCTACATCTTCATCTTCATCTCCTTCGCCATCGCCTGGCTGGCCGGGCTGCGCCTGGCCCGGACCGGGCGCGACCGCGGGGCTTTTATTCAGGGGGCGTTTCGCGGTAATTTCGCCATCCTCGGCTTCGCGATGCTGAACAATGCCTATGGAGCGGGTGTGCTCGCCCCGGCGGCTGTGGTCCTCGCTGCGATCATGCCACCCTACAACATCCTGGCGGTGCTGGCGCTCGCGCTGACCCAGAAGAAAGAGCGCAACATCAGCGGCCGCACGATCCTGAAGCAGATCATCACCAACCCCCTCATCCTCGCCGCCGCCGCCGCCATTCCCTTCTCCCTCTTCCAGATCAGGCTGCCGCAGATGATCCTGACCAGCATCGACCATCTCTCTTCGCTCACCCTCCCCCTCGCCCTGATCGGCATCGGGGGGTCGCTCAGCTTCCGGGGAGTCCGGGAGGATCTCCGGCTCGCCTTTTCCGCCGCCCTGCTCAAGATCGTGCTGCTGCCCATCCTCGTCATCGCCGCCGCTGTGCACTGGGGCTTTCGCGGCCCGGAGCTGGGGGTGCTCTTCTTTTTCTTCGCCTCACCCACCGCCATCGCCAGCTATGCCATGGCCGAGGCGATGGGCAGCAACGGCCGTCTGGCCGGCAATATCATCCTCCTGACCACCATGGGAAGCATCTTCACCATCTCCACCGGCATCATCATCCTGAAATCGATGGGGGTTTTTTAAACCGCAAGGAGGGATTGCATGCCTGAACCGGTCACCCGCCGCACCTTCCTCCGGCAGGGGGGATCCGCCCTCGCCGCCGCAGCCATCAGTTCCGCAGCCCTGCAGCCGGGCTGTTCCACCGCGCGGCCTCCCAACCTGATCTTCATCCTCGCCGACGACCTCGGCTGTGGCGAACTCGGCTGCTACGGCCAGGAAAAGATCCGCACCCCCCATCTGGACCGCATCGCCGCCGAGGGGATGCGCTTCACCCGGCACTACAGCGGCAGCCCCGTCTGCGCCCCCTCCCGCTGCTCGCTGCTGACCGGGCTGCACACCGGCCACAGTTATATCCGCGACAACGATGAGATGGCCGAACGAGGAGATATCTGGCGCGATCCCGCCCTCGAGGGTCAGCGTCCGCTCCTGCCGGGAACGCCGACCATCGGCACCGTCCTGCAGCCGGCCGGTTACCGCACCGCCATGATCGGCAAATGGGGGCTCGGCGGTCCGGGCTCGACCGGCCATCCCAACCGTCAGGGCTTTGACTATTTTTACGGCTACCTCTGCCAGCGCGTCGCCCACAACTACTATCCATCCCATCTCTGGCGCAACGAAGCGATGATTCCGCTCGAGGGCAATCCGGGGATCATGCCCCACCAGGGGCTGCCGGCCGGGCTGGATCCCGCGGATCCCGCCTCCTACCGCCTCTATGGCGGCGAAGCCTACGCCCCGGATCTGATGGCCGGGGAGGTGCTCTCCTTTATCCGGCAGAACCGCAGCCGCCCCTTCGCCCTCTTTTTCACTCCGCCGATGCCCCATCTCAGCCTGCAGGTGCCGGAAGAGTCGATCGAGGAGTACGCCGGGCTCTTTCCCGAGCAGTCCTACACCGGCGACCGCGGCTATCTGCCGCAGCGCCGGCCGCGCGCCGCCTATGCCGCCATGATCACCCGCATGGACGGCTATATCGGCCGCATCCTCGACCTCTTGCAGGAGCTGGGGATCGACGGCGAGACCCTGCTCTTCTTCACCAGCGACAACGGCCCGACCTTTGCCACCGGCGGTGCCGACCCCGCCTTTTTCAACAGCAGCGGCGGACTGCGCGGCGGCAAGACCGATCTTTACGAGGGCGGAATCCGCGTCCCCCTGCTCGCGCGCTGGCCGGGTCACATCGCCGCTGGCCGGGTCAGCGCCCATCCCTGCGCCTTCTGGGATTTCCTCCCCACCCTGGCTGAGGCCGGCCGGGCCACCACCGGTGCAAAGAGCGACGGTCTCTCCCTGCTGCCGCTCCTGCTCGGCCGCAGCAAAATCCATGAACACGACATGCTCTACTGGGAGTATCACAGCCGTCCCTCGCAGGCAGTGATCAGGGGAAAGTGGAAGGCGCTGCACCTGGACATCGGCCGGCCGCAGGAGCGGCTGGAGCTCTACGATCTCGAAGAGGATCCGGGCGAACAGCACGATGACGCCGCGCGCCATCCGCGCATCGCAGCGGAATTGCACGCCCTGATGGGGGTCCGCACCGTCTCGCCCCTGCCGGCATGGAATTTTCCCCGGGCCTGAGCAAGGCCGGCGAAAATCCGCCGTCCCGGCCGCAGGTCACGTCAGTTCCGCAGGGGGATCAGGAGAAAAGCTGGAGGTGTTCGAAAAGGATTTTGAGGCCGATGCCGATGAGGATGAGGCCGCCAAGGATCTCGACATAGGTGCCCGTATGGGCGGCGGCCCGTTTCCCGAGATAGACCCCGGCCCCGGAGAAGAGAAAGGTGGTAAAGCCGATGATCACCACCGCCGGGAAGAGGGGCACATGCAGGATGGCGAAACTGAGCCCGACGGCCATGGCGTCGATGCTGGTGGCGAGGGAGAGCAGGAGAAGCATTTTGGGCTCGGCCGCATTGACCGGCTTGCCCGTGTCATGGCCGGTAAGGGCCTCATAGATCATGCGCGAGCCGACCAGAGCGAGCAGGCCGAAGGCGATCCAGTGGTCAACCCGCTCGATATAGACGCGCATGGTCGTGCCGGCGAGCCAGCCAACGACGGGCATCACCGCCTGAAAGAGGCCGAATGAAAAACCGATCCTGAGCCCGTGCGAACGGTTGACATCGGGGATGCTCAGTCCGCTGGAGATGGAGACCGCCAGGGCGTCCATGGAGAGGCCGATGGCGATGAGGATAAGGGTTGAAAGTGCCATAGAGTTCGGTAACCAAATTAATGCCTGCCTTGGGGGCGGGCGTTACAAAAAAACGGCTGCAAAGGCTTGAGTTCAAAAGCCGAATTTATGCCGCCGCCTCCAGACGAGCATAAAGATCACCCCCGCTGCAAATCCCCCGACATGGGCCAGCCAGGCCACTCCCCCGCTCTGCGCCGATCCCGTCGCGCCGCTGAACAGCTGCAAGACGAACCAGAATCCCAGCACCAGCACCGCCGGAATAGTGATAACCTGCCAGATGATGACGAGCGGCAGCAGCACCGACACCCGTGCATGGGGAAAGCGTACCGCGTAGGCCCCGAGCACCCCGGAGATGGCGCCGCTGGCGCCGATCATCGGGATCTGCGAAGAGAGGTCAATGATGTAATGGGAGGCGAAAGCCAGCACCCCGCAGAGCAGATAGAAGAGAAGGTAGCGCACCGAGCCCAGCACCGACTCGATATTATCGCCGAAAATGAAGAGATAGAGCATGTTGCCGCCGAGGTGCATCAACCCCCCGTGCAGGAACATCGAGCTGAAGATGGTGCCGAGGTGGCTGCCGTTGGTGATGTAATAGGGCACCGCTCCGAAATCCAGGATGAACTCGCCGACCTGGGTGGCGGGGAGAAGGCTCTGGTAGATGAAGATGATCACGTTGGCCGCGATCAGGGAGATGGTCACGACCGGAAAGTGGTGACGGGCATTGTCATCCCGAATGGGAATCATGGTTTAACCCCCTCAGTTGACTGTAAATTTCCAGCTGGCGCGGGCCTCGTTGCCGCAGCGGTCGGCGGCGGTGATCTCCAGGATATGGGAGCCGGCGGCCAGCGGCGACTCTGACTGGTGGATGAGACGATCACGCTCCGGATCGTATTCGGTGATCAGGCGCTTGCCGTCGAGGATGAGGGCATAGGGTTCATTGTCGCCGATGCCCGAGAGGGCGTCGCGCACGCTCACCTGCAGCAGCGGAGTGCGGGCGCTCAGCCGGGCGCCCGCGGCCGGGGAGATGGCCTTGATCAGCGGCGGCTCGCTGTCGCGGATGAGGGCGAATTCGCCCAGTTCCCGGCTGCGGCTGCCGATGGCTCCGTGCGAGCCCGATTCACGCCCGATGTAGCGCCACTGGTCCCGCGGCGCCCGGCGGTAGAGCGCCACCTGATCCGGCCGGCTCAACCCGGGCTCGGTGCGGATGAGCACGGTGACAAAACTGCTCAGGGGGAGATCGGCCGGCTCGATCTCGTAGACCCGGCTCACCAGGGGGAGCTTTTCCGCGCCGCGGTTGCGGGTGCGGGCGCGCACGAAAACGGGCTTGAA